>CALMVA010000023.1 GCA_937873035.1 uncultured Sphingomonadaceae bacterium
ATATTATACCGGCTTCTTCATCGAAAAGGCGCTGTCGATCGACAATGTCTTCGTCATCAGCCTCATTTTCAGCTTCTTCGCGATTCCGCGCATCTACCAGTATCGCGCGCTGCTCTGGGGCATATTGGCCGTCATCGTGTTGCGCGGATTGATGATCGCGGGCGGTGCTGCGCTGGTGGAGCAGGCCTATTGGGTGCTCTATATTTTTGCCGCCTTCCTGATTGCGACCGGCATCCGTATGCTGTGGGTGACGGACCATGCGCCCGACATTTCGAACAACCCGGTTGTCCGCTGGATCTCAACGCATATGCGCGTCACCAAGGAACTGCATAACGAGAAGTTCTTCGTGAAGGTAGAGGACAAGGCGACGGGCCATATGGTGCGCGCGGCGACGCCGCTGTTTCTGGCGCTCGTCGTCATCAACCTGGCAGATCTTGTTTTCGCGGTTGATAGCGTGCCGGCCATCTTTGCGATCACCACCGACACGTTCATCGTCTATACGTCGAACATCATGGCGATATTGGGCTTGCGCGCACTTTATTTCGCGCTCTCGGCGATGGTGCACCGCTTCCACTATCTCAAATATGCGCTGGCGCTTGTTCTGGTGTTCATCGGCGCGAAGATATTCATCTCGGACTTTGTGCTGGAAGGCAGCAAGTTTCCGTCGGTGGTGAGCCTTGGTGTGACCTTCGCCCTCATTCTCGGTGGCGTTTTGTGGTCGCTGTGGAAGACCCGTGGCGAGGTTGCTGCACAGTGAGGATCGACGCCCCTTGCCATATGCTCGGCAAGGGGCGTCAACCTCATGCCCATATCACTTGGCGGGCTTCAGCAATTCGATGACCGCAGCCGTCATCGCCTCGGTGCCAAGGCGAACCGAGGGTTCGGGATCAATTTTGAACAGGCCGCTGTGATGGCCGGAAACTGGCGGCCCGCCATTCTTGGCGGCTTCGATCCATTCGGGCCTAGTGCCGCCGACCGCGAAATAATAGCCGGGGATGTTGTAGGAGGGATCAACGAAATAGCTGAAATCTTCAGCGCCCATGTTTGACTGGCGGAAGGGCACCACAACGCCCGCGCCCAATTGATCGGCCAGAGCAGCGTTGAGGCGGTGGGCAAGCGCGGCATCGTTGATGGTGACGGGCGTCGATTCCGAAACTTTCACTTCGGGCAGCTTGTCTTCTGTCACGCCATTGGCCCGCGCGATGTTAACGGCGACGCGCTTGATCGAGTCAATCAGCATATCGCGCGTCTCGCGGCTGTTGGCGCGGACGGTGAGTTGAAGGTTTGCCTGATCGGAAATGATGTTGTGCTTTGAGCCTGCATGGAAAGCGCCCACCGTGATGACGCCGGGCTCCAGCGGGCCTTTCTCACGACTGATGATCGATTGCAGCGCAACGACAATTTCGGACGCGATGAAAACAGGGTCGCGGCCCAGATGCGGGGCCGCGCCATGGGTGCCGACGCCGTTGACCTTGATGTCAACGCTGTCCGCCGATGAATATTGGATGCCTTCCGCCGCCGCGATGTGCCCCGTGGGGAGTTCTGCCGCGACATGGAAAGCAAGTGCATAGTTGGGCTTGGGGAAGCGCGTGTAGAGGCCGTCCTTCAGCATGGCAGCCGCACCGCCCACGCGCTCTTCAGCGGGCTGAACGATGAAGAGCACTGTGCCTTTCCACCGATCCTTGAGGGCGGCAAGCTGGCGCGCGGTGCCCACCATCGAGGTGATGTGCACATCATGCCCGCAGGCGTGCATCACGGGCATTTCCAGCCCATCGATACCGATTTGCCGAACCTTGGAGGCGTTGGGCAGGCCCGATTTTTCTTCGACCGGCAGCCCGTCCATATCGGCGCGCACCAGCACGACGGGGCCGTCACCATTCTTCAGAACGCCAACCACGCCGGTTCCGCCCACTTTTTCACTCACAACCATGCCGGGCACGGCGCGCAGTTCCTTGGCCATGCGGGCAGCGGTGTTCACTTCCTTGAAGGAAAGCTCAGGGTTGCGATGGAAATAATCCCACATGGCACCCAGTGACTTGTCATAGTCTGCCTTGATGGCGGGGGCATAGTCAGGTGCGGCGAGACTTGGCGATGCGACCAAGACGGACGCGGCGGCCAGCAAGATTCCTTTGCGCAACATATGGTTCTCCTGTTTGGGTGATGGGGCGCATCATGGCGCGATAAGGTCCGGCTTGCCAAGCCACAATCACATGGCTGGACAGGCGCGTGTGAAAAGCTAGTTTGCGCCAACGCGCACTGTGTGGAGCCGGGAGAGATAGTCGTCATGACCGAAAACATTCCGCTGATCGTAATCGTCACGCTTGTTGTTATTGCGGCGTTGTGGCTGCTGTTGCGGCCTGCCAAGACGACGCCACCCGTGGCGATACCCGAACCCGAACCCGAAGCCCCCGCCATCGCGGTTGAAAAGCCCGCACCGCTCGTCGCGCCACCAACTTCCGCACCAGAGGTGGCTGTGAAGGCCAAAGTCGCGCCAAAGGCAAAGGCAGAACCAAAGGCAAAAGCCACCACGAAGCCCAAGGTTGCCGCACCCAAGGCTGAAGTTGTGGCAACGCCACCTGCTGCCAAAACGAAGGCGGCAGAACCCAAGGCAAAGGTGCCTGCCAAAAAAGCGTCGGTGACCAAGGCGAAAACGCCCAAGGTTGCTGCGGATAAAGTAGAGGCACCTGCCAAGGCGCCTGTGGCAAAACCTGCTGCCAAAACGCCTGTTGCCAAAACGGCGCCAACCAAGGCGGCGGCCAAGCCTGCGGCTCCCAAAGCAGCGAAACTGTCATCATCCAAGGGGCCGGACAATCTCCTGTGGATCAAGGGGCTTGGCCCCAAGATCAACAACTTGTTTGTTGAGCTGGGCGTGACGCGGTTCGATCAGATTGCCGCGTGGTCAGCGGATGATATTGCGGCCATGGATGTCAAGCTTGGCAATTTTGCCGGGCGTATTGGGCGTGACAATTTCGTTGAGCAGGCCCAATTGCTTGCCAAAGGCGACGTTGCGGCGTTTGAGGCGAAATACGGCAAGCTCGATTCCGAGAACCGTTGAGGCGCGTGATGGCATGGCGGTGAAGGGCGGATGGCAGTAAAGGGCAGGGCCATCGCCGTTGTGGCATCGCTTATCGGCTTGGTGAGCGCGGGGTTGGTTGGCGCGCAGACGCTGGAAACCCGCCAGCGAGAACTGGCCACGGCAAAGGCGCAGGCAGAGCGTTCTGCCCGTCAGGCGTCATTGCTGGAAGCGCGGGCAGAAGCAGAAAGTGGTGCTGCGGAGCAGGCGCAGGCCGCGGCGGCTGCCATGGCCGCGCGGATACAGGCAACCGAAGCAGATATTATCGCCGCCGAGGCACGCGTGCGGCTTGTTGAAAAGATGCGCGCCCAACTGCGTGCGCGGCTTGCTGAAAAACAGCGGCCTGCGATGCGGCTGACGGCTGCACTCCAGACCATGTCGTCCCGCCCGCCTGCGCTTGCGCTCGTTCAACCGGGGACGACGAGCGATCTGGTTCATGTGCGGATGCTGCTGGCAGGGCTCGCGCCTGAAATCCGCAAACGCACCGAAGGTTTGCGCGCTGATATTGAGGAGGGCAAGCGGCTGCGCGCCGATGCAGACAAGGCTGTGCTGCTGCTCGCTCAAAGCAAGCAGCGATTGGCGGCGAACAGGGCCGCGCTGGTGGGGCTTGAAGCGCGGCATCGCATGGCTTCCCAGCGTTTTGCATCGGGTGCGATGGCCGAACAGGACCGTGCGATCGCGATGGGCGAAAGGGCGCGCGACATTGTCGATCTCATCGACCAACTGGGCATCCAGTCTGAAACGCGCGGTTCGCTGGAATCATTGCCGGGGCCTCTGCTTCGGCCCATGCGGCCTGGGGCAGCCGTCGCCGCGCCCGTTGATGTGATGCAGGCGCGTGCGGTGACGCTCGCTTATCGCCTGCCGGTGGCGGGCACAGTCGTGACGGGCATGGGAGAAGTATCGCGCACTGGCGTTCGTGCCAAGGGCCTCGCCTTGCGCACGCAGCCGCAGGCGCAGGTCGTTGCGCCGCACGCGGGGCGCATTGTGTTTGCCGGGCCATTCAAAGGCTATGGCCGCATCGTCATTATCGATCACGGCGTGGGCTGGACCAGCCTGGTGACGGATATGGCGATGCTCAATGTGCGGGTGGGTGATAATGTGATCGAGGGCAGCCCGCTGGGCCGCACCGGGGCGGGTGCGCCGGTTGTCACAGTGGAGTTGCGGCGCGGTGGCCAGCCGATCGACATCACTCCCATGATTGGGTGATCGGGGTTAATCGGCACAATAGCGTTTTATTCGCGCGTTTTTCGGAGTAGATGGTGGCTCAAACCAGTTCAGGACCCGTTATGGCCAAATCGTTTTTGCGCGCTGCTCTGCTTGTTTCAGCGGTGTCGCTCATCCCCGCTGCAACGGCGGGCCTTGCTTCGGCAGACCTCACGATCAACCGCGACATTGAACGCTTTGTGAGCGTGTATGAGCGCGTGAAGGGCGATTATGTCGATAAGGTCAGCGACGATCAGCTCATCAAGGGCGCGATTGACGGGATGTTGGCGAGCCTTGATCCGCACAGCTCCTATCTCGATGCACGTGACTTCAAGCAGATGCAGATCACGACCGATGGCAATTATGGAGGCCTTGGTCTTGTCGTGTCGATGGAAGACGGCGCAGTAAAGGTTGTCGCCCCGCAGGAAGATAGCCCTGCCGCCAAGATGGGGATCAAATCGGGCGACTTCATCACGCATCTTGATGGCAAGCTGCTCTATGGCGGCACGCTGGATGAAGCTGTGGACCAGATGCGCGGTCGGCCCGGCACACCAGTGCGGCTCACCATCGTTCGCCCCGGTCGAGACAAGCCGTTTGACGTGTCGGTTACGCGTCAGGTGATCGAGATCAAGCCCGTGAAGTGGGAAATCAAAGACGGCGTTGGCATCATCAACATCAACGGTTTCTCCAAGCAAACCGGCCAGATGACGCGCGCGGCGGTTGTTTCGATCGAAAAGGCGCTGGGCCGCAAGCCCGCGGGCTATGTGATCGACCTGCGTTCAAACCCCGGCGGCCTGCTCGATCAGGCGGTCGAAGTGTCAGACACGTTCCTCGATCATGGCGAAGTCGTATCGCAGCGTGGCCGGGACAAGCGGGATATTGAGCGTTTCTTCGCCCAGCCGGGCGATTTTGCAGAAGGTTTGCCGATCGTCGTTCTGGTCGATGCCGGTTCTGCGTCAGCGGCTGAAATCGTGGCGGGTGCCTTGCAAGATCACCATCGCGGGCTGGTGATGGGTGAGCGGACCTTTGGCAAAGGATCGGTGCAGACGCTCATTCAACTGGACGACACGACCGCGCTGCGCCTGACGACGGCGCGTTATTATACGCCATCGGGGCGTTCGGTGCAGGAAGGCGGGATCGAGCCCGACATCATCGTGCCGCAGTTGACTGACCCGGACTATAAGACACGGCCCCGCTTCCGCGAGACGGATCTTGGCCGCCATCTCATCAATGAAGCCAAGGTCGATAACAGCGTGCTTGAAGCTGACGACAAGCCCGATCCCCGCTTTTCCGCGACCCCGGACGAGTTGAAGACCAAGGGCATCGACGACTTCCAGCTCTATTATGCGGTGCAGACGGTGTCGCGCCTCGGCAAGACACAGATGGCCGCCGCAACGCCGACGCGTAAGCCGCGCCGCTGAGGCCGAAGAGATGAGCAACTTCACCAAGGCGCGTCTGATCGCGCTCGTTGTGCCCGGCGCATTGATGGCAGGTGCACTGGGCAGCCAGTATATCGGCGGTCTTTACCCGTGCGAGATGTGCCACTGGCAGCGTTGGCCGCATGATTTTGCGATCGTGGCTGCCTTGTTCTCTTATGGCACGCGGGTGGACCGCGCCGCGCGTGTTCTGGTTGTGCTCGCGGCGCTGGGCATTTTGGTGAGCGGGGGCATCGGGGTGTTCCACGCAGGCGTTGAATATGGTTGGTGGCAGGGCATTACTGGCTGTGCAACAACCGCGGGCGGCACGACACTTCAGGACATCATGAACGCGCCGCTCATCCGCTGCGATGTGCCGCAATGGACGCTGTTTGGTGTTTCGCTGGCCGGGTTTAACGCGGTGATTTCCATCAGTGCCGCGCTGGCCATTTTCGCGCTGCTGCGGCGCGGGGAGAAGGCATGAGCCGCGCCGATAGATCATCCATGCTCCGCGTCGATCAGGCTGGCGAGTTTGGCGCGACACGCATTTATGCGGGCCAGCTTGCGGTGCTGGGAGATCGGCATCCATCTTCCGCTGAAATTCGCCACATGGCGGCGCAGGAGCGGGATCATCTGGCTCGTTTCAACGCGCTGCTGGCAGAGCGCGGCGTGCGACCGACGGCGCTCCAGCCCTTCTGGCAGGTCGCAGGCTTCGCACTGGGCGCGGCAACCGCGCTGATCGGCCCGGAAGCGGCTATGGCGTGCACGGCGGCCATCGAGACGGAGATCGATCTGCATTATACCCAGCAGCTTGAAGAGCTGGGCGATGACGACCCGGAACTGGGCGCGGCAATTCGCGAGTTTCGCGACGACGAGCGTGAGCATCGGGATAAGGCGCTGGCCGCTGGGGCTGAGCGTGCACCGGCCTATCCCTTGCTGTCAGCGGCTATCCGATTGGGGTGCCGTGCAGCAATCCGCCTGTCTGAGCGGTTCTAGGCCGTTATCGCTTCAAGGGTGAGGACCTGAGCGATTGAGGCTTGCCATTGCTTGCAAACAGGCGGAAAACCACGCCATGAGACTCCTCCTTGCCCTTTGTGCGGCACTGCCGCTCCTGATGCCCGTATCGCCCGCGCTTGCGCAAAAAGCTGACCGGGTGCTCATCATCTTCGGCAATGATAAATGCCCGACCAATGCAAGCGGCGATGAAATTGTCGTCTGCGCGCGTCGCCCTGAGGCGGAACGCTACCGAATTCCCAAGGAATTTCGGTCGAACCTGAAATCACCCGATAGCCAGAGCTGGGCCGTCCGCTCGCAATCCGCGCTTTCAACAGGGCGCACCGGCGCTGGAAGTTGCTCGGCTGTCGGGGCAGGCGGCTGGACGGGGTGCTGGGCAGAGCAGATGCGGGCGGCCAAGGCCGAAGGAAAGGCAGAAGCTGCCGCCGAGCGCGACGTTCCATAACGCGCGGGATTCTTTAGGCCGCAACAGCAGCAGGGGATCAGAAATTCCTTCCGGTCCCAAGGCTGGGTTGCCTACGCAATCTTCGTTACCTGAACGCTCCCGACTTTTTTGCCTTTTGATGCACCTCGGTGGCTGTAGAACAATCGATTAAAATGCAGTTCTGTAGAGGTGTTACGGCTAATTCTTATTGCATCAATCTTCGCGCGTCGAAATGTGGTCATTGCTTGGGTCACAGCGGCTAGTGCTGTTGATGCTTCGTATTGAGTGTGAATGTTTCCGCTTTGTCGGTAGAAGATAATTTGAAATGTGCCAGCCCCAGCAAGAAGTGCTAGTGAAGGAAGCTGCTCAATATAAATCCGAGATTTATCATTAGGGTCGTCAAGTGCTTGTTCTGCATCTTGGATTGCTATGAAGCCGATGATAAATATCAGCACTATGATGCCAAGAGCAGCCCATTCGACAGGACTATCTAGATTTTTCGGCATGGCATCCCCTCCAAGGTCGAACAAAAATGCCAAATTTGACGACAGAAGGGAAGGTAAAAAGAGAATGGGCCAGCAACTGCGTAGAGCGGTTTAATGCCTGGCCAGCTTCTTGGCATTTCCAAAAAACTGACAAATTTGGTCGGGACGACAGGATTCGAACCTGCGACCCCCACACCCCCAG
>CALMVA010000024.1 GCA_937873035.1 uncultured Sphingomonadaceae bacterium
AGACCCCAGCCTGCGCTGGGGTGACGTGGAAAGCGCGGGCCGGAACGCCCCACCCGTCATGCCAGCGAAGGCTGGCATCTCTGGGCACAAAATCAGGGCGTTGGCTGAACCCGCGCCCTCCACACCGGTTTGGAAAAGATGCTCTGTCGCGCTCCGGCTCAGGCCGCTTGCGGGGTATAGCCTGAAAGACCCAGCGTCATCCCAAGGCGCGCGCTGCTGACCGGATTGACGAATTCTGCACAGAAGCGCCCCGGTGCCGAGGAGACGACACGCGCCAGCAAGGCACCTGCCCCCGGCAGCCGCAGGCGCACCAACGCGCCTTTGACAAGCGGTGTCGCAAGCTCTGCCTCAAAGCCCGATTCAGACAATTGGCGCACGACAACATCGCAGCCATGGAAGCGCAGAATATCAGGATTGGGGGCGATCCCCGCCCCGCCTTTGGGAAGCGCAGCGCCCGATGGCGTCTGCAACGCAAGCCTGCCGGCAATATACATACAACCCGATCCCCAAGCCCGTCTTTTGCGGGTTTTGCTAAAAAAAGCTGCGGAAATCACGCTTTGCGCGACTCGCAACATTTCGTCGGGAGGCTGTTCTTAACCAGGACCAGAGTCAATAGTTATCCACAGCCCATTAAACCCCGTTCACCGCAACGCCGCTGGCCCTTCCCATAAGGCAGATTCATGTTAGTCTCGTTGCAAAGAACAACGCAAAATGAGGAGAGTCGGGAAATGCATGATCTGGTCATTCGTGGCGGCATGGTGGTGGATGGAACGGGTGCCGCGCCCTTCCGCGCCGATGTTGCGGTAGATGGCGGACTGATTGTCGCCGTAGGCAATATCGATGCCAAGGGCCACTACGAGATTGACGCCACGGGCAAGATCGTGACCCCCGGCTTTGTCGATGTGCACACCCATTATGACGGTCAGGCGACGTGGGATGCGGAGATGGCTCCCTCTAGCTGGCATGGTGTGACGACTGTCATCATGGGCAATTGCGGCGTCGGCTTTGCGCCTGCCCGGCCTGACCGGCACGAATGGCTCATCAGCCTGATGGAAGGCGTGGAAGACATTCCCGGCACGGCGCTGGCCGAAGGCATGAAATGGGATTGGGAAACCTTCCCCGAATATCTCGATGCGCTTGATCGGCTGCCGCGCACCGTGGACGTTGGCACGCACGTGCCGCACGGTGCCGTGCGCGCTTATGTGCTGGGCGACCGCGAACGCCCCGGCGCAGTGCCGACAGAGGCGGACATCGCCGAAATGTCGCGCATTGTGGAAGAAGGCGTGCGCGCGGGCGCACTCGGCTTTTCCACCTCGCGCACCGTGCTCCACAAGTCGATTGACGGCGAACTGGTGCCGGGCACGACCGCGACCGCCGAAGAACTGGTCGAGATCGGCCGCGCCATGGGCCGCGTCGGCTATGGCGTGTTCGAAATGGCAAGCGATATGCGCCGTGACTGGAATGAATTTGGCTGGATGGGCCAGTTGAGCCGCGAAACCGGGCTTCCCGTTACCTTCGCCGCGCTCCAGAGCATCGCCAAGGAACTGCCGCTTGAAGAGCAGATCAGCGAAATGCGCGCACAGAATGACAATGGCGCAAAGATCGTCGCGCAGATCGCGCTGCGCGGCAATGGCGTGGTGATGGCGTGGCAGGGCACTGTCCACCCCTTCCGCTTCAAGCCCGCCTGGGTTGAAATCGAAAACCTGCCCTGGGCGCAGCAGCTTGAAAAGTTGAAAGACCCCGCCTTCAAGGCGCGCATGGTGAACGAAGACTCGGTCTTCCCCGAAAGCGACATTGCCGACTTCCTCAACATCGTCGCCAATGGCTGGTTCACCCATTATGAGATGGACCCGGACTTCAACTATGAGCCGACCGCGCAGGAAAGCGTCGCCGCGCGCGCCGCAGCCGCTGGAATGTCCGCTGCCGAATATGGCTATGACCTGCTGATGAAGGATGACGGCAAGGGCTTTATCTACTTCCCCATCCTCAATTATCGCGATGGCAACCTCAACTTCCTTGAAGACCTCCAGATGTCGGACGACACGGTCAACTCGCTCTCGGATGGCGGCGCGCATTGCGGCACGATCTGCGATGCGGCCTCGCCCACCTTCATGCTCCAGCACTGGGTGCGCGACCGCGCGGGCAAGCGCATCGCACTGGAACACGCCATCAAGCGCCAGTGCCGCGATACGGCCGAGCTTTATGGCCTGCATGATCGCGGCGTGATCGCGCCGGGGATGCTCGCTGACCTCAACGTCATCGACATGGAAAAGCTCAAGCTCGGCAAGCCGTGGCTCGCCTTTGATCTTCCGGCGGGCGGCAAGCGCCTGCTGCAAAAGGCCGATGGCTATGTCGCCACGATCAAGTCCGGGCAGGTGACCTTCCGCGATGGCGTGATGCAGGGCGCAACGCCCGGTGTGGTGCTGCGCGGTCCGCAGGCGGAACCACTGGCGCTGGCGGCAGAATAATCCCCAGGGAAGGCCCAAAGGGTGGCAGGTGTGCACGTCATGGCTTGCGCTCCTGCCACCCTTGGCTAGCATCCATTTGAAAATCCACGCGGAGGGGGAGGCTGCGGATGCGTCATATCGCGGTGGTTGGGTCTGGGCCTGCGGGCTATTACACGGCGGAAGCCGCCCAGAAGAAGTTTGGCGAGGATGTGCGCGTCGATATTATCGACAGGCTGCCGGTGCCTTATGGCCTCATCCGCTTTGGCGTGGCGCCCGACCATCAATCGATCAAGGCCGTCCATAAACGCTATGAGGCTGTCAATCTGAGTGAGAATGTCCGCTTCGTCGGCAATGTCACCGTCGGGCGCGACGTTGGCATTGAAGAACTCAACGCAATGTATGACGCGGTGGTGCTGGCCACTGGTGCGCCCGCCGACCGTCGGCTCGGCATCCCCGGAGACGATCTGCCCGGCATTGTTGGTTCTGCGGCCTTTGTCGGCTGGTATAATGGCCACCCGGATTTTGCAGATCTTGATCCTGATATTGAAGGCCCCGGCGCGGTCATTGTCGGCAATGGCAATGTCGCGCTGGATGTGACGCGCATCCTGTCCAAAACGCGTGAGGAGTTTCGCGGCTCTGACATTGTGTCGCACGCGCTCGACAAGCTCGACACATCGGGCATCAAACGCATCACCGTGCTGGGGCGGCGTGGCCCGCACCAGATTGCGATGACCCCCAAGGAACTGGGCGAGATGGGACATCTGAGCCGCGCGACGCCGATTGTGGACATCGCAGACTTTCCTCCCGAAGGCGATGATGCGCTGCTTGAGCCGGGTATGCGCAAGTCGGTCACGCATCTGCGTGACTTTGCACAGAGCGATGCGCCGCCGCGCGAAATCGCCGTCGAGTTTGATTTTTTCGCCATGCCTGTCGCAATCGAGGGCGATGGCCGGGTTGAACGCATCATCGTGGAAAAGACGCGGCTCGATGCGGACCTGCGCTCGGTGGGCACAGGCGAGCGTTACGTCATCCCCTGTCGCCTGGTCGTGGCCTGTATCGGCTATCAGACGCCGCCCATTCAGGGTGTGCCTTATGAGCATGGCCGGGGCCGCTTTGCGAACACCGATGGCTATATCCTGCCCGGTCTTTATTGCGTCGGCTGGGCGCGACGCGGCCCCACCGGCACGATCGGCACCAACCGGCCCGATGGTTTTGCCATTATCGACCAGATCGCCGAGCATATTGGTGCAGGAAGCGCCAAGCCCGGCCGCCCGGCACTTGATGCACTGCTCGAAGGGCGCGGCGTGGAAATCGTCACCTTCCGCGATTGGCAGCGTATCGATCAGGCCGAAATCGCCCGTGCACGCGACGGCGCACCGCGCGAAAAGTTCGTCGATGTGAAGGACATGATCGCCGCGCGCGGCTAACGGCGCAATTCCGCCCACTGTTCTACTTGAATAATACAGTGTTTCGCGCCATCTATAGGCCAATTGCCCAAGGAGATGCTCGTGGCCACGAATGTGCAGGATGCTGAAATCACTTTGACCGCACCTGAGCCGGTGCCTCATGTCGCGCCTGAAAAGGCGGCGGGGCTTGTGCCCATTGACGATGGCAAGAAGACAGCACTTGAAGCCAAGGCCGAAGCCTTTGTGGAAGAGCTGGCAGCACTTGACACCAACTCACCCGAATTCGGCAAAAAGGTGGATCAGCTCGTCAATATGGGCAGGCGCGAAATTGCCGAGGCGGCGGGCCAGTCCAACCGCTTTCTTGATCGGCCGGTGCGCGCGATGGATCAGGAAACCGGCGTCGGCGCCAACCTTGCCGAGCTGCGCCGCACCATCGAAGACCTTGATCCCGGCCGCAAGGATGATCTGTTCACGCGCAAAAAGCTGTTCGGCATCATCCCCTGGGGCAACAAGCTGCGCGATTATTTTGACAGCTACAAATCAAGTCAGGGGCACATCTCCTCCATCCTCACGCATCTGGGATCGGGCAAGGATGAGTTGCTCAAGGACAATGCGGCGATTGACGTTGAGCGTCAGACGCTCTGGGCGGCGATGGGCCGGCTGGAACAGATGATCCATGTGTCGAAGGCGCTCGATGCAAAGCTGGAGACGAAGGCTGCCGACATCGAGATTACAGACCCCGCCAAGGCCAAGGCGATGCGCGAAACCGCACTTTTCTATACCCGCCAGCGCACGCAGGACCTGCTCACGCAAATGGCGGTGACGGTGCAGGGCTATCTCGCGCTGGATCTCGTCAAGAAGAACAATGTCGAGCTCATCAAGGGCGTGGACCGCGCCTCGACGACGACGGTCGCTGCGCTGCGCACGGCCGTGACGGTGGCGCAGGCGCTTGTCGGCCAGAAGCTCGTGCTCGACCAGATTACCGCGCTCAACACGACGACCGCGAACATCATCGATTCGACGGGTGAAATGCTCAAGCATCAGACAGCGGCGATCCATGAGCAGGCGGCAAGCTCAACCATTCCCGTTGAAACGCTGCAACGCGCCTTCCAGAATATCTATGTGACGATGGACCAGATCGACACCTTCAAGGCCAAGGCGCTCGTCTCGATGAAGACCACGGTCGAAACGCTCGAAAATGAGGTCGAAAAATCCAAGGGCTATATCGCGCGCGCCGAAGGGCAGGCACAGGCGGCCATAGAGGCCAACGCGCCCAACCCCTTTCAGCCGGTTGAATAGGGACACGCATAATGCGCAGCGACGATGTTCTGGCCCGCGCAGAAGCCGCGCTGGAGCGCCATGGCGGACGATCCCGCCTGCAACAGCGCGCCTTTTCCCGCCTGATCGACGCGGGCAAGATCAAGGCCAGGCGCATTCTCTGGCTGTCGGTCGCCTTTCTGTTCGGCGTGCCTGCCTTTGCGCTTTTGGTGCAGCCTATCGGCATTGGCGGCCTGATGCTCGCGGTCATGGCATGGATGGGGGCGGCATTGGCCGCAGTGATGCTGCCCGCAGGCGTCCGGGCTGCGCCTCAGGATTTGCCGTCAGCCCCCTTGAAATCGCTGCCGCTTTCAACCGAGGCATGGCTTGCAGGCCAGCGCCGCGCGCTGCCGCCGCCTGCGCAACGGCTGGTGGATGGGATTGGCCTCAAGCTGGAGCAGCTTGCCCCGCAACTCCAGTCGCTGGATGAAAAGCAGCCTGCCGCTTTTGAAATCCGCCGCCTCATCGCGAATGACCTGCCTGAACTGGTCAGCGGTTATGTGCGTGTGCCAGAGCATCTACGCCGCGAAGGCGTTAACGGCATGAGCCCCGACCAGCAGTTGGTGGACGGGCTGGGCGTCGTTGAATCGGAATTGCAACGCATGAGCGAGCAGCTTGCCGCGGGCGACCTCCACAAGCTGGCGACGCAGGGCCGTTATCTCGAACTCAAATATCAGGGTGAGGTGGAGTAACGCTCCTCTGCTTCCTCAGCCTCATGCCAGCGCAGGCTGGCATCTCACCCGCCTGACCCGCGAGACCCCAGCCTTCGCTGGGGTGACGATATGGCATATTGGCCCGCGCCTCCATCCCCGTCATTCCAGCGAAAGCTGGAATCTGGTGCTCAAGAGATGCCAGCCTGCGCTGGCATGATGGAATTGGGGGTGACTTAAATCCCTACTGAAACCCTGCCGACCACATGGCATTGAGCGCCATGATCGCCAGCAGGGTGAAGGCAATCCAATCCACAGTCCGGTTACGCTGGCGGGGAGTCATGGAGGCCGATCTACACGAGCCGCGGCCTTTCCAGACTCTCAACAAGGTCCGTTACGGCAGCGTTAACCATGCCAGTCTGGCATTGTCGGTGTAGCGCCGATCCGCGCGGGGCTTGCTTTTTTGCCCGCTTTGCGCCAATGGCCCCGCTTCCCGAAAGGGAATCGAAGAAAGCCGGAGGGTCGGGCGCATGGGGCGCACGGCAGCGATCGGCCAGGAAAGGCAAGCATTATGGCTCTTTACGAGCACGTATTCCTTGCGCGTCAGGATCTGGCTCAGGCCCAGGTTGATGCGCTTGCGGCGACCGCCACTGAAATCGTCGAGAAAAATGGTGGCAAGGTCACCAAGACCGAAACCTGGGGTCTTCGCACCCTGGCTTACAAGATCGCCAAGAACCGCAAGGCGCATTATGTGATGCTCGCCTTCGAAGCGCCCGGTGACGTTGTTGCTGAACTTGAGCGCCAGACGCAGATCAACGAAGACGTTCTTCGCTACATGACCATCAAGGTCGATGCGCAGGAAGCCGGCCCGTCGGTGATGATGCGCAAGGGCGAACGCGACCGCAAGCCGCGTCGCGACGACGAAGCTTCAGAATTCTAAGGAAGGCACCACAACCATGGCACGCCCATTTTTCCGTCGGCGCAAGAGCTGCCCGTTCGCAGGCAAGAACGCGCCCAAGATCGATTACAAGGACGTCCGCCTGCTTCAGGGCTTCGTCTCCGAGCGCGGCAAGATCGTTCCGTCGCGCATCACCGCCGTTTCCGCAAAGAAGCAGCGTGAGCTGGCTCAGGCCATCAAGCGCGCCCGTCACATCGGGCTTCTTCCCTTCATCGTGAAGTAAGGAGCACAACCGATGGAAGTTATCCTGCTCGAACGCGTCGAAAAGCTTGGCCACATTGGCGATGTCGTCACCGTGAAGAACGGTTTCGCGCGCAACTACCTGCTGCCGCGCAACAAGGCGCTCCGCGCCAACGACGCCAATCGCAAGCTTTTTGAAGCCAACAAGGCAAAGATCGTTGCCGACAACGACGCCAAGCGCGCCGATGCTGAAGTCGCCGCCAAGACGGTTGACGGCGTTTCGGTCACGCTGATCCGTCAGGCCTCGAACACCGGCCAGCTCTACGGTTCAGTCGCTGTGCGCGACATCGTGGAAGCGCTGGTTGCCGATGGCAAGAAGGTCAGCAAGCAGCAAGTCGTGCTTGACCGTCCGATCAAGGCTATTGGCCTCTACGACGTCAAGGTTTCGCTCCACGCGGAAGTTTCCGTGACGGTCAAGGTCAACGTTGCCCGTTCGCCGGAAGAAGCCGACCTTCAGAGCCAGGGCGTCGATATTCTCGCCCAGATGTTCGAAAAGGACGTCGCAGGCTTCACCGAAGAATTCGACCCCAATGCCGAACCCGGCACGATTGCGGACGAAGCTTCGGAAGACGCTGCTGCGGAAGCTTCTGAAGAAGCCTGATCGGCGACTTCGGACACCCGAACTTGAAAAGGCCGGCCTTCGGGTCGGCCTTTTTGTTTTGGGCGGCGGGCATGGCAGCCATCCCGAACCGTCATGCCAGCGAAGGCTGGCATCTCTCTCGCGCGCCCGATCAACGAGACCCCAGCCTGCGCTGGGGTGACGACGTGACAGGTTGGCTGCGGTTCACGGCGTTTCCATTTGAATGAAATCCCCAAACCGCTCGCCCCGACAGGCTCAGCCCAAACGGAAATGGTGAAGCCTTTCCCTCTGCCTTTCCATCACCTTTGGGGCCGTTTAGTAAGCAGGCATGACCCTGCCCTCCACACCCGACCATATCCACAGCATCCTCACCCAGCTTGGTGTCGCCGAACCCCTTTGGGCGTCCGGCAACCGCGCGATCACCTCGCCGATTGATGGCGCCATCGTCGCCCATGTGGCTGATGCATCCCCCGCCGATGCCAGCCTTGCCGCAGAGCGCGCGCACACCGCTTTTCTCACATGGCGCACCGTGCCCGCGCCGGTGCGTGGCGAACTCGTCCGCCGCCTTGGCGCAGCACTACGCCAGCATAAACAGACGCTCGGCGAACTGGTGACGCTCGATTGCGGCAAGCCCTTGTCCGAAGGGCTGGGCGAAGTGCAGGAAATGATCGACATCTGCGACTTTGCGGTCGGCCTTTCCCGCCAGCTTTACGGTCTGACCATCGCCAGCGAACGCCCGATGCACCGAATGAGCGAAAGCTGGCTGCCGCTGGGGCCGGTCGGCATCATCACCGCGTTCAACTTCCCCGTCGCTGTCTGGTCATGGAATGCAGCACTCGCGCTCGTCTGCGGCAATCCGGTCATCTGGAAACCTTCTGAAAAGACGCCGCTGACAGCACTTGGCGTGCAGGCGATTTTCGAGAGCGTGGCGCGCGATTTTGCCGAAGCGCCTGCGCACCTCTCGCAACTGCTGACAGGGGCTGCGGATATAGGCGAAACGTTGGTCGATGATCCGCGCATCCGCCTTGTCTCGGCCACCGGCAGCACGCGCATGGGGCGCATCGTGGGCGAGCGCGTCGCGCGGCGCTTTGGCCGCTCGCTGCTCGAACTCGGCGGCAACAACGCGACGATCGTGACGGCAAGCGCAGACCTTGACCTGGCGTTGCGCGCCTCTGCCTTTGGCTTCATGGGCACGAGCGGCCAACGCTGCACGTCGCTTCGCCGTCTGTTCGTCCAGCGCGCAATCCATGATGATTTCCTTGCCCGGATGAAGGCCGCCACAGGCTCTATCCGCATCGGCGACCCGCGCGCGCCCGACACGCTCATGGGGCCGCTGATCGATGAAGCCGCGTTTGACGCGATGCAGGCGGCGCTGGATGCCGCACGCGCCATGGGCGGCTGCGTGACCGGCGGTGAACGCGTGGACCGCGCGGGCGTTTACGTGACGCCCGCCATCGTCACGCTGCCATCACAGCGCGGGCCGATGGTCGAGGAGACCTTCGCCCCCATTCTCTACGTGCTGGCCTATGACACGCTTGAAGAAGCAATCGCGCTCCAGAATGGCGTGCCGCAGGGGCTTTCCTCCTCGATCTTCACCAACGATCTGCGCGAGGCCGAATTGTTCACTTCGGCGGCGGGCAGCGATTGCGGCATTGCCAACGTCAATATCGGCACATCGGGCGCAGAGATTGGCGGCGCTTTTGGTGGTGAGAAGGAAACCGGCGGCGGGCGCGAATCGGGTTCGGACAGCTGGAAGGCCTATATGCGCCGCCAGACGAGCACGCTGAACTATGGCACGGCACTGCCGCTGGCGCAGGGCGTGACCTTCGATCTTTGAGTTTCCATTACCCCGCCACTCCAGCGCGCGCTGGCATCTTTGGCGCAGATGAGATGCCAGCCTGCGCTGGCATGACGGAGAAGCGAAAACAGGCCAATATTTCATTCCGTCACCCCAGCGAAGGCTGGGGTCTCCCCGGTAGAGAGCGCAAGGCACCCGGTCCCATGACGCAGAAGGAAGGGACGAATCAGGGCTAGGCGGAATCGCTGGATGCCGCTAAGGCCCGGCCATGTCCCAGATCACGCCCGAAATCGTCGCCGAACACGGCTTTTCCCCGGAAGAATATGAGCGCGTCCTGCACGCGATGGGCCGCGAGCCCAATCTCACCGAGCTTGGCATTTTTTCTGTGATGTGGTCGGAGCATTGCTCCTATAAATCGTCGCGCGTTCACCTGAAAAAGCTGCCGACAACGGCGCCCTGGGTGATCTGCGGCCCCGGTGAAAATGCGGGCGTCATCGACATTGGTGATGGGCAGGCGGCCATCTTCAAGATGGAGAGCCACAACCACCCCAGCTATATCGAGCCCTATCAGGGCGCTGCGACGGGCGTGGGCGGCATCCTGCGCGACGTCTTCACCATGGGCGCGCGCCCCGTTGCGAACATGAACGCGCTGCGCTTTGGCCGCCCGGACCATCCCCGGATGCGCCACCTGATTTCAGGCGTGGTGCGCGGCATTGGCGGCTATGGCAATTGCGTGGGCGTGCCAACGGTGGGCGGCGAAGTGAACTTCCACCCGGCCTATGATGGCAACATCCTCGTCAATGCGATGACGGTGGGCATCGCCGATACCGACAAGATCTTCTATTGCGCGGCCTCCGGCGTGGGCAACCCGATCGTTTATGTCGGCTCCAAAACCGGGCGCGACGGCATCCACGGCGCGACGATGGCGAGCGCGGACTTCACCGAGGATTCCGAAGAAAAACGCCCCACGGTGCAGGTGGGCGACCCCTTTACCGAAAAGCTGCTGATCGAAGCCTGCCTTGAACTCATGGCCTCTGACGCGATCGTCGCCATTCAGGACATGGGCGCTGCCGGCCTCACCTCATCCTCGGTTGAAATGGCGTCGAAGGGCGGCGTCGGCATCGAGCTGGACATGAACAAGGTGCCCTGCCGCGAAACCGGCATGACGCCCTATGAAATGATGCTCTCGGAAAGCCAGGAGCGGATGCTCATGGTGCTGAAGCCCGGCCGCGAGGCAATGGCCGAAGCCATCTTCCACAAATGGGAGCTGGACTTTGCCGTGATCGGCCATGTGACCGAAACCGGCCATATGGTGCTGAAGTTCAACGGCGAGACGGTGGCGGATATTCCGCTCGCACCGCTGGCCGATGAAGCGCCTGAATATGAGCGCCCCTATATCAGCCCGGAAGAATATAAGGCCTGGGCAAAAGTCCCCGCGCTTGGCGACGTGGCCGAAAGCACAGACATCGGTGCAGACCTTGTCCGCCTGATGGGCAGCCCCGACATCGCCAGCCGCCGCTGGATCTGGGAGCAATATGACAACAAGGTGGGTGCAGACACGGTGCAGGCACCGGGCGGCGACTCCGCCGTGGTGCGCATCCACGGCACCGATAAGGCGCTGGCGATCAGCACCGATTGCACCCCGCGCTATTGCTATGCAGACCCCTATGAGGGCGGCAAGCAGGCCGTGGCGGAAACCTATCGCAACATCTCGGCCGTTGGTGCGACGCCGCTTGCCATTACCAACTGCCTCAATTTCGCCAACCCGCAGCGCCCCGAAATCATGGCGCAGATCGTCGGCTGCCTGAACGGCATGGGCGATGCCTGCCGCGCGCTCGACTATCC
>CALMVA010000025.1 GCA_937873035.1 uncultured Sphingomonadaceae bacterium
CCGCTCCGATCATTGCGGCCGCAGCCGTAAGCACGATCGGCTTGAAGCGGATCATACCGGCTTCAAGCAGGGTGTCTCGCAACGACTTGTCAGGGCTGCGGGTGTGCCGGATGAAATCCACCAGCAGGATTGAATTGCGCACGATAATGCCCGCGAGCGCAATGAACCCGATCATCGAGGTCGCCGTAAACGGAGCGCGGAACAGCAGGTGGCCCAGGACGATACCGACCAGCGTCAGCGGTATCGGGGTCAGGATCACCAAGGGAATGGTGAAGCTGCGAAATTGCCCGACTACCAGGACATAGATGCCAAGGAGGGCAACCATGAATGCACCGCCCATGTCGCGGAAGGTGACCCAGGTGATCTCCCATTCGCCGTCCCAGAGGATTGAGGCCTTGCTTTCGTCCTCGGGTTGGCCGTGCAGGATGATTTCCGGTCTTTGCAAGCCGTGAGCCTTCCAGTCGAAACTGTCGATTGCATCGTCGACCGCAAGCATGCCGTAGATCGGCGCTTCATAACGGCCTGCGAGTTCGGCCGTGACCATGGTTGCCCCGCGTCCGTCGCGGCGGAAAATCGCCTGCTCGCCTGGCGCCATTTGCGCACTGACCAGTTCACCGAGTTCGACCAGTTGCCCGGTTGGTCCAACCGCTACCGGGGTTGCCGCGAGCGCGGCCGACCACGAGCGTTGCGATTGGTCGAGCGCCAGTTCAATCGGCAACGGATCGCGATCACTTCCACCCGAAGTAGTCCTGGGCGCATACCCAACGACTTGACTGCCCATCAATGCGCCGATGCTGTCGAACAGTTGTCGTTCAGAGAGCCCGTAATGATCGAGCTTGGCCCGATCGGGGATGAGCTTGAGCGTGGGCCGCGACTGGCCAAAGCTGTTGTCGACATCGACGATGTAGGGCACCGAGCGGAAGATCTGCTCTAGCTGAGTGGCCGTTTTCTGGCGGGTTGCCTCATCGGGCCCGTAGACCTCCGCCAAGAGTGTCGCGAGTACTGGCGGACCAGGCGGAGTTTCCACGACCTTGAGCGAGCCGCCGGCGGGCAGAGGCACTGCTTTCAGTTTTTCGCGCAAGGCAACGGCAATGTCGTGGCTCGAGCGTGAACGATCACCCTTGGGAAGCAGCGTGACCATGAGGTCGCCCATCTCGGGCTGGTTACGCAGAAAGTAATGCCGCACCAGTCCATTGAAGTTGAACGGGGCAGAGGTGCCCGCATAGGCTTCCATCGAGATCACTTCGGGAACGGTCCGCGCCACGGCCGACGCCTGTTCGAGCACCCGCGCCGTCTGCTCAAGGCTGGTGCCCTCCGGCAGGTCGGCCACCAGCTGCACTTCACTCTTGTTGTCGAAGGGCAGCAGCTTGACGGTGACGGCCTTGAAATAGAACATCGAGCAGGCGACGAGCGTTGCGATGCCGACCGCGATCAAAAAGCGTTTTGCACTCTGTGGTGTGGCAATGACTTGCGAGGCGTAACGCTTGTAGAGCGCACCGAGCTTGCCGCCGTGCTCGTCATGGCCGTGGGCGAGCGTCTGGCGGGCAAAGCGGATCATCAGCCACGGCGCGATGATCACCGCGACGAAGAACGAAAAGATCATGGCTGCCGAAGCGTTAATCGGGATCGGGGCCATGTAGGGGCCCATGAGGCCCGAAACGAAGAGCATCGGAAGTAGTGCGGCAACCACCGTGAGTGTGGCAATGATCGTGGGATTGCCGACTTCAGCGACCGCCTCTACCGCCGCATCGATCCGGCTTCGACCGCCTTCGATCCCGACATCCGGCATAGCCCAGTGGCGTGCGATATTCTCGATCATCACGATGGCATCATCAACCAGGATGCCGATCGAGAAGATCAATGCAAACAGGCTGACCCGGTTGATGGTGAAGCCCATGACGTTCGAGGCGAACATCGTCAGCATGATCGTGGTCGGAATGACGATCGCGGTGACGCCTGCTTCGCGCCAGCCGATGGCAAAGCCGATCAGCACCACGATCGACACGGTTGCCAGCGCGAGGTGGAAAATCAGCTCGTTGGCCTTCTCGTTGGCGCTCTCGCCATAGTTGCGGGTCACCGCGACCTCGACACCCGCCGGGATCAGCGAGCCCTTGAGGGTCTCCACCCGTTCAACCACATTTTCCGAGACGGTAACGGCATTAGCCCCGGCGCGCTTGGCGATGGCCAGGCTGACCGCGGGTGCCATGTCCCACATGCCGTTCGCGCTCTTCGCCCAGCGCCATGCGCGCGCCTGATCCTGCGTCGGGGCCTGCTCGACGCGCGCCACATCCGATAACAGAACCGGCGCGCCGCCCACTGAGCGCACAGTCAGGGTCTGAAGCTCCTGCGCGTCCTTCAGCGTCTGCCCGGCCACCACCAATGCAGCCTGCCCGCCTTCGCGCACTGTACCTGCGGGAAAGGCACGGTTGGCCTGGGTGACCGCCTCGATCAGGTTGCCCAGAGGCACTCGGTACAGCGCCAGTTTTGCAGGGTCTGGAACCACCCGCAGTGCCATGCGCTGGCCACCCGTGATGAAAGTCAGCCCCACATCATCGACCTTGGCAATCTCTGTCCGGAGCTTGCCCGCCAGTTCGGCCAGTGACTGATCATCCCATCGGCCGGGTACGCCCGGCTTTGGAGTAAGCGTCAAGACCACGATGGGCACGTCGTTGATCCCACGCACCGTGACCTGCGGCGCCGGTATGCCGACCGGAATGCGGGTCTTGTTCGCTTCGATCTTTTCGTTGATCCGGATCGCGGCATCTTCCGGATTTGACCCGACAAGGAAGCGCGCCGTTACCATCGCGCCGTTGTCCTGCGCCTGGGTATAGACGTGCTCCACCCCATCCACGCTCTTGACGATTGTCTCGAGCGGCTTGGCCACGAGTTCTACCGCCTGCGAGGCCGATAGGCCCGGCGCCTGCACCATGATGTCGACCATCGGCACCTTGATCTGCGGCTCTTCCTCACGCGGAATCGTGATCGTGGCGATCAGGCCGACGATCATCGCCGCAAGCAGAAACAACGGAGTGAGCGGCGATTGGATCGTCGCGCGGGTCAGCTTGCCAGAAAGACCGAGTTTCATTTGCCGGCGGCTCCAGTGCCCGAATTGCCGATCAGCGTATCGCCCGGGTTCGCGCCCGACAGGATTTCAAGCTTCCCTACTTCTCTTGACGGCGTGGTCTGGACCGGGACCTGCGTCGCGCTGCCATCCTTTGTCAGCAATGTGACGTAATCGATGCCGTAGCGGGTGGTGACAAAGGCAGCGGGCACCAAAAGCGCCTTGCGCAAGCCGGTTTCGACTCGGGCTGCGACACGTCTGCCGATCAGGTTGTTGTCTATTCCAGGCATATCGACATCGGCCATGACCTTGCCCGCATTGACCGACGGATAGACCTTGATCACCCGGCCTGGTTCAAGTCCGGTAGCGGTCACCCGCGAACCAGCCTGAACCTTGCCGGCCAGCGACTCAGGCATTTCGAGACGGACGATGGTCGGACCTGCGGTGATGACGGCAATGGCCATTCCAGGCGCGACTGGCGACCCCGCCGGGACATCGGCCCGCAAGACACGTCCGGTTGCAGGTGCAATCACCGAACCCTGTCCCGCGACCGCACCGACTGCGGCTTGCTGGGCCTGAGCGGCACGAACCTGCGCCTGTGCCGCACTGGCTGCTGCCTGCGCCTGCTCCAGCCTGGCTTTGGCATAGACCCCATTGTCGTGGAGAAACTTCACACGCTGAAACTCTGCCGCGGCTTGCCCGGCTTGCGCCTGCGCCGCCGCCGCTTGAGCACCATAGGCTCCGGCCTGATAGCCGAGCTGGCTGTCGACGATGCGCCCGATCACCTGTCCTTTTGACACCATGTCGCCTTCCTTGACGGAAAGGGTGGTGAGGATGCCGGGTATACGCGCGAGCACCTGTGCCTGGTCGACGGTGGCGATCTCGGCGCTCACGTCCTGCCAGTTCGTCGTATCCTGAGCGGCAAGGACAAGACGCGGACCTTCCGGAGCCTTGGCGGCCTGTCTGGTATCGTCGCTGCTGCTACACCCGGCGAGCGGCAGGCCAAGCACCACTGTGCTTACCGCAGCAAAGGCCATCAGATATCCCCGCATCGTCCTGTTCCTCACTGACTTGTCTTATCGTTCAATCGGCAGGCCGGCTGACTGCCACGCACCGAAGCCACCCGCGAGGTGCGTGTCGACCGCGGCTTGAGCTATTCCGCACTTGTCGAGCGCCATCGCAGAACGTTTGCCGCCGAGGCAGTTGAGTACCAAGGTCTTGCCTTCCGATTCGGGTAACTTTGATGGTTGGAATGTGGACAAAGGCATGTTCACCGCGCCCGGAATGTGACCGGCCGCAAACTCATCCGTTTCCCTGACATCGACGACGAGCGCTTCGCCCGCACGAACCATTGCGTTGAGCTCTGATGCGCTGATTTCCCGGTGCTGCATGCGCTTCTTTCCCTTTCCGAAACCGAAAACCATGGTCTCTGCCTTTCCCGATCATGGCACCGCACGACATGACTGCAGCGCCTAACACTAGATTACCACTTGCTCATATCGCATTTTCCTTATATAAGTCAAGTCCGATGCAGATCGTTGGAGAAACGATCCGGTCTAGCGAAGTGATCGCCGCGCGGGTCAGATACCCCGCCGGGCTAAGGGAGAAGACGCAATGTCGTTGCCGCAAATTATCGTCCTCGGTGCTGGGCTAGGTGGAACGATTGCCGCCTATGAAATTCGCGATGCCGTGAAGGGCAAGGCGGAGGTCATGGTGGTCAATGACCAGGAGGATTACTGGTTTGTCCCCTCCAACCCTTGGGTTGCGGTGCGCTGGCGTGAACCGGAGGCAATCAAAGTCCATCTACCTCCAATCATGAGCAAGAAGGGCATTGGCTTTACTGCGATCGGTGCAAAGCGCGTCCACCCGGCGGAGAATCGGGTCGAGCTCAACGACGGCACCTCGCTCCACTATGACTATCTGGTGATTGCGACCGGTCCGGAACTGGCGTTTGACGAGGTCGAGGGACTTGGCCCTGATGGCTTTACCCAGTCGGTTTGCCGCACCGATCACGCTGCACATGCAGCCGACGCTTTTGACCGCTTCTGTGAGGATCCCAAGCCTATCGTGATCGGTGCGGCGCAGGGAGCTTCATGCTACGGGCCGGCCTACGAATTCGCGCTAATTCTCGACACGGAATTGCGTCGCCGAAAGATCCGCGACCGCGTGCCGATGACCTACATCAGTCCAGAGCCCTATATCGGTCATCTTGGGCTCGATGGGGTCGGCGACACCAAGACCCTGCTCGAAAGCGAACTACGCGACCGCCACATCAAATGGATCACCAATGCCCGCATCACCAAGGTGGAGCAGGGCTCAATGCACGTCGAGGAAGTGGCCGACAATGGTTCGGTCAAGGCCAGCCATGATCTGCCGTTCGGTTATTCGATGATCCTGCCTGCGTTCCGCGGCGTGGGGGCAGTGCATGGCATTGAAGGGCTTACCAACCCGCGCGGCTTCATCCTTGCCGACAAACACCAGCGCAACCCGACATTCAAGAATATCTATTCGCTCGGCGTCTGCGTAGCCATTCCGCCGATCGGACCGACCCCGGTGCCGGTGGGCGTGCCCAAGACCGGGTTCATGATAGAATCGATGGTCACCGCGATCGCACACAACCTGGCGCTTGAACTGGCCGGCAAAGAGCCGGTCGAGGAAGCGACCTGGAATGCCGTGTGCCTTGCTGATTTCGGCGACGGTGGCGTCGCGTTCGTTGCGCAGCCGCAGATCCCGCCGCGCAACCTCAATTGGTCATCCAGCGGCAAGTGGGTCCACCTCGCCAAGATCGGTTTCGAAAAATACTTCCTGCACAAGGTTCGTCGGGGAACCAGTGAGCCCTTCTACGAAAAGCTGGCGATGCATGCGCTGGGCATTCGCAAGTTGCGTTTCAAGTAAGGAGATCAGGTGATGACGATTGATTCCGCCGTATTCCGTTTTGCCGGGCTGGTAGTCTTGGGCAGTCTGGCGCTCGCCCATTGGGTGAACCCCGCCTTCCTCTGGCTGACCGCATTTGCCGGAGCGAACATGTTTCAGGCCAGTTTCACTGGTTTTTGCCCTGCGGCAATGATCTTCAAAAAGCTGGGCGTGAAGCCTGGCGCATCGTTCAACTGATAGGTCGCGCCTGAAGTGAGTATGCCATGTCCTGCCTGAAGACATCACTCCTGAGCCTCAGTCTGCTGCCGCTATCCTGCGTCATCGCCGCCCCCCCGGCGATGGCGCAGGACCTCGCCGCCGCCATCACCGACGCCCTGGCCAACGCCCCCACGTTGGTTGAGGCAAGTGCCGGTGAGGCGGCGGCGAAAGCTCGACTGGATCGCGCGCGTGCAGAGAGCAATCCGCTGCTGAAAGTGGAAGGGTCCTACGGCGCAGGCCGGATCGACAACGGCGGGTTCTTCCGCATTACCGCCGACAATGTCTCCCCTCTGGCACTGCAGGCCACCGCCGAAATACCAATCTATGCCGGCGGGCGCGTGTCTTCAGCCATCGATCAGGCACGCGGCGGGGCCGACGTGGCGCGCTTCGGTGCCGAACAGGCCCGTCTGCAAACGATCGTGCTCGCGGTTAGCACCTATACCGAAGTGCTGACCTCCCGAAAGCTGGAAGCGCGCTACGGGCAACTTGCAAGCGAACTCGCCGAGACCGAGCGACAGGCAGGACTGCGCTTTCGTGCGGGCGAAATCGCCAGCTCGGAATTGGCCCAGGCCCGAGCGCGTAAAGCAGAGGCCGATGCCGGCCTTGCCCAGGCGCAGGGCAGGCGCGCTTCGGCCGAAGCCGCTTATCAGCGACTGACAGGCAAGCCTGCGGGCGATCTTGCGCCTCTGCCTGACTTGCCGCCAGTTCCGCCCACTCTCGACGAAGCTCTCGACATGGCGCGTCAGAACAATCCGGCACTGCGTCAGGCAAAGGCAGGCGTCGATGTTGCTCGCGCCGGTGTTAGCTCAGCCAAGGCAGAGGGAATGCCTACCATTGGCGCCTTCGCTGAAGCGGCACATGTGCGTGATCAGTTCTTCCCGGGATATAAGGCCGATTCTGTCGCAGTCGGCGTGCGCGGACGCTGGACTTTGTGGGCCGGCGGTCGGGTGTCATCGCAGACGCGCGCGGCTGATGCAGATCTCGATGCAAGCGAGGCGCGGCTGCGCCAAGCCGAACAGACGCTCGAAGGCATGGTCATCGATTCGTGGCAGGGGTTGGCCACCGCGCGCCGTATGACCGATGCTTCTCGGGCACGGCGTGACGCAGCGGCCGAAGCCCTGCGCGGCACGCAGTTGGAAGCGCGCGTTGGTGCCAAGCCCACCCTTGCCGTACTGGACGCCGAACGCGAAGCAATTGAGGCTGAGACTGCGATGCTTCAAGCAGAAGGGATGCAGACGGTCGCCGCCTGGCGGCTCAATGCCCTTACCGGGAACATCGCGCCATGACCGACACTGCGATCAACCAGGCCACCGCCCAGATCGATGCAGCGCGTCGCACCTCCGAAAGGCCGATAGTTCGCACCTTTTTCGACGAACCTACCTTCACAGCAAGCCACGTCGTTCACGATCCCGTGACGCGCCGCGCCGCCATCATCGATTCGGTGATGGACTTCGACCAGGCTTCTGGCCGGACCAGCCATGCCTCTGCCGACGCGGTCATCGCTTATGTGCGCGAGCAGAACCTGACGGTCGACTGGCTGCTTGAAACCCACGCGCATGCGGATCATCTCTCGGACGCCCCCTATCTCAAGAAGTATCTCGGTGGAAAGGTCGTGATCGGGCGCGACATAGTCACCGTCCAGAACGTCTTTGCCGGCGTATTCAACGAGCCCGCCAGCTTCGCACGCGACGGATCGCAATTCGACCGCCTGATGGATGATGGCGAGACATTCCGCATCGGCAATTTGCCCGCGATTGCGCTTCACGTTCCAGGCCACACACCGGCCTGTCTGGCCTATGTCATCGGCGACGCGGTCTTCGTCGGCGATACATTATTCATGCCCGACTATGGCTCTGCCCGGGCAGACTTTCCCGGTGGTGATGCCCGCACACTTTTCCATTCGATACGTCGCCTTATGGCCTTGCCCGATGCGACGCGCGTGTTCCTGTGTCATGACTACAAGGCTCCTGGTCGCGATAACTTTGTCTGGGAAACGACCATCGGTGCCGAGCGGGAGGATAACGTCCACGTCCGGGACGGTATCGACGAGGACGCCTTCGTTGCCATGCGCGAGGCGCGTGATCAGACACTCGGAATGCCTCGGCTGATCCTGCCTTCGATCCAGGTC
The DNA here is from genome assembly GCA_937873035.1 of uncultured Sphingomonadaceae bacterium. GTDB lineage: Bacteria > Pseudomonadota > Alphaproteobacteria > Sphingomonadales > Sphingomonadaceae > Aquisediminimonas. The sequence goes on from CALMVA010000025.1 coordinate 8,322, forward strand.
AATATCCGTGCCGGACATTTACCCGAACCGGAGGCCAATGGCGTCAGTTATCTCAAGTTACCGTTGAACCTGCTCTAAGCGGGAGGGCCGCCTATGTTCAGTGAACTCCAATATGTTTTGGGCGGCCTGAGCGGGGTCCTGATCGGCTTTACCCTTGGCCTCGTAGGCGGGGGCGGTTCCATCCTCGCAGTGCCACTGATGGTCTACGTGGTCGGTGTCAAAAGTCCGCATCTGGCGATTGGGACCAGTGCGCTTGCAGTCGCTGCGAACGCGCTTGCTGGGTTGTGGAACCATGCACGCGAGAAAAACGTCAATTGGCGCTGCGGTGGTTCGTTCGCAATTGCCGGCGTTATCGGCGCGCTCGGTGGCTCGACGCTTGGAAAGGCCTTCGATGGCCAGAAACTACTATTCTTATTCGCCCTTTTGATGCTGGTAGTGGCTGTCGCAATGTACCGTGGTCGGGGCGCATCGGGTATAGAAGGCGTCCAGTGCAACCGGGAGAACTTGCCGAAGGTAATCACCTTCGGCATTGGCACGGGCACGCTGTCGGGCTTTTTCGGGATCGGAGGCGGGTTCCTGATCGTGCCTGCGCTGGTCGCCTCGACAGCGATGCCGATCTACCGGGCTATCGGTACTTCGCTGATCGCGGTTGCCGCCTTCGGGCTGACGACTGCGGCGAACTATGCATTGTCCGGCCTGCTCGACTGGCCGCTTGCAACAAGCTTCATATGCGGCGGGGTCGTCGGATCGATGCTTGGCGCTGCGGCGGCGCGCAAGCTGTCGGCATCTAAAGGGCGACTAAATACCCTGTTCGCCGCGCTGGTCGCCATCGTCGCTGTCTACATGCTCTACCGCAACTGGATGGCATTCCAGTCCTAAGGGGACGATATCATCAAGGAGAACAGCAATGCACAAGGATTGGCCGTCAATGGCAGGCGAACTGTCAGGAGCCATCAAGGAAGTTCGGCTTGGCACGCCCGAGGTCATGAAGGCATTCTCGGCCATGGCCAAGGCGGCAACTGAAGACGGTGTTCTCGATACGAAAACCAAGGAGCTCATTGCACTGGCAATCTCTGTCGCCATTCGATGCGATGGATGCGTCGCCTTTCACTCCCAGGCGGCAGTCAAGCAGGGTGCAACACGGGAGGAAATTATGGAGACCATGGGTATGGCACTCTACATGGGTGCTGGACCGAGCCTTATGTACGCGGCGCAGGCTGTTGAAGCCTACGATCAGTTTGCAGCGAGCAGACCCTGATCACACGGCCGCCCCCGCATTTTACTTATGCGAGCCGACAATCTCTCCCCTTGCGTTAGATCAATGCAGGGGTCGCCCAAGTCCATAAGGGTAATCTAATATTGGAGATTGGTGATGCAGGGACGACTGACATTTATCCTCCACTTCATGATCAGCACTACGATCATGGGTATCTTTGTAACTGCGGCTTTGAGCGCGGGCTACACAGGAGGCCGGGCAATTCTGATCTCCGCGCTGGCGGGCTTCGTACTAGCAATACCGATCAGTTGGTTTGTCGCGCGAAAGATCACTCATCTCGCCAAGAATTCTGAGAATCCTGCTCGTTAGCAATGTGGCGTGGACCTATTTAAGTCGCATTGCACCGCGATTTAATATGGCTGCAATCTCTTCGGATGTCCGCGCCACTGCCAGTCTGAGCGCCTCATCGACGTGGATATAGCCTTGCGTCACCGTCTGTGCGGCATGCCCAAGCATGGCGGCTATCGTCAGTTCGGAAAAGCCAAGGTCACCCGCGACGCTGCCGAATGTATGCCGCAGCGTATGCGGGGTAGCGTTGGCGATTTTTGCGATGGCACACAAACGACCGAGACAATCCCGGGCCGTTGTGATCGGACCATCGGTTCCCGCAGATGGAAATACGTAGGGATTGTTGGCGACCGTGGGCTGCTCCAGTATCAACGAGATCGCGGGAGCGCCGATCGCTCGAAGTTGAGCGTCCCCTTTGGTGTCGGGAAACGCCACATAACCTCCTCCGGCGTTCAGCCAGTCGCGGCGCATTGCCTGCCCCTCCTGGCGCCGGAAGCCGGTCAGCAGCAGCAGCTTGATGATGGCAATCCCTACCGGGTTTTCGCCATGACGCTCCGCCACCACCATGGCCGCCCCCAGATCTTCGATCTCGGTAACACTCAAACGACGCTTCTTTTTGTTGGTCGCGAGTTTACGGGCGCCCTTGGTAGGGTGCTCCTTCAGTAGTCCCTTGTGCTTCGCATGGCCCAGCACGCTTTGAAGCGTACTCACCACGCGGGGGGCAACGCCTGCGCCGCCAGTGCTGACGCCGCCGCGACCACCAGTGCGCGGTTTGGCCGTTTTTCCATTTACGACGTCGGCCTGCATTGCCTCGACGTCAGCCACCTTCAGATGGCGCGCTTTGCGCTGACCGACCAACGGTTTGATGTGTGACTTGATCCGGCTCTCATCCATGTTGAGAGTCGAGGCCTTGATGGGTCTGTTGCGTCGCCCAAGAATGCGGCCTGCGCGAGCCTCTTCCAGATACCAATCGCATAGCTCCGCAACGGTGACATCTTTGCGAGCCTGGACCACTGCCTCGGCTGGATCGCCGCCCGCCGCAACTTCACCCAGCTTGATCTTGGCCAGATCGCGGGCTTGCTCGACAGTGAAGATGCCATACCGGCCGAGCTTGACCCGGCGAGAGCGCTCATCGACGTTGCGATACTGGATAACGAAGGTTTTCGCCCCCGATGCGCCAACGCGGATTCCAAAGCCCCGAGTTTCAGTATCCCAGTGGAAGGTTTGTCCCTTCGGGGGGATCGGCAGGGCGTCGATCGCCTTCTTGGTGAGTTTTGCCATGTCCGTCTCGATCCAGCGTCTACCGCTTGCTTACGCGGATCACTTCTAGACCAAAAGTAAGCAATACGTAAGCAGAAAAGGGCGTTTAGACGGCGGAAATCGGATAGTGCGGCGAAAGTGATTATCCATAACATGTTGAATATACGCGAATATCGTGTCATATCGCGTTACGGCGTAAGGAAATTTCAAAATTGCCAAGGTTGGGGTCGAGGGTTCGAATCCCTTCGCCCGCTCCAGTTTTCTCCCAGAAAATCAATGATTTAGCCGACGGGCGGCCCTTGAATTTCTGGAGGCAAGGTACCTCCGACACCGCCATTGTCTCCATATTGTCTCCAATTTTTGGGCTGTAATCGGCCAAAGATGAAAACATTGGCGTAGTGCAGGGATTCTGGCGCTCAGGACCCCTACCGGGTGGCTTCGCTTAGTTTGTCGCTTCCACCGATATCATTGGCGACCAGTTGGTCGACCAAGTCGAGACAACGCTTGCGCATTGCAGGGTCGCCATCATGCGATGCATAGATTCGCATGAGTGGTTCCCACAGGCGATAGCCGATAGAACCTCGTGCGGTGCCAGCCTTGGGTAGCTTCGAAACTGCCAGTTCGAGCAATTCGAGGACGAACTCGTCGAGTTCGGCTGGGGCCTCTTCGAGCCGGTGCATGAAGTAGGTCCTCTCGCCCTCAAAATACGGTGAGGAGAGGAAAGCCTGATAGAGGTCGGCATAGCGCCCCATAGCTGCGGTGCTGATCCGCCGAAATACATCCGCAGCCCTGTCACGCACGAGCTCCGCGGGATCGTCGAAAAACTTTACGATCAGTTCGCAAAGTTGCGGCTCATCACAGTCCTCTTTGATCTCCTCCACAACGACTTGTGCCCCGCCAGCGCGCCACTCATCGGGGCCGGAAAGTATCTGTGCTCGCTCGTGATCCCAATCAGCCATATCGAAGCTGCGCGCGACGATCAAAGCGGCGGCAAGCGCGCTCATCCCGGGATCGTCCCCGTGAAGTAGCGCTAGCAGCACGGCGCGACCCTGCTCCGGTGCAACGGCGTCAAGTGCGACCAGTGACTGCCGACCGTATTCGGATGCCAACGTAATCGGTGTGCTTTTGGCAATCGCCTCCATCCATCGCGCCGCCGTAGACGGTTCATGCTTGATCGCGGATCGCACAAACAACATGGCTGAGGCGATCAGCCAATCGGGCAGATCTTTGCCCAGGAGTATGTCGACCGCATCGCAGTTGGCTTCGAAGATCGCCCGGCCGTTCCACGCGAGCGATCCGAGCTTGTGGAGCGCATCGCCGCGCGGCGTTTGGCGGCCCTGCCAGGCAAGATAGTGCCCTTGTTCCAACGCGACCCGGAACAGTGGCTCAGGCTTGTCCTTCTTATTGTGGCTCATCTCGCCCGCCTTGGCGAAATTGCCCTCGCGCGCGATTCGGCACAGTTCCGCCAGCGCTTCCGGGCCGATTTCTTCACCCGATCGCTGCCCGATAAGCCATAGCAGCGTGCGGTCGTCGGCCTGCCAAGGTTCACCCACGCGCAAGCGCACGATCAGGTCATCGAGTGCCGCCGTATCAAGGCCGGTCTCTGCAACGCCGCAGAGGATCGCGCGCATGAACGGTTCGGGCGTGCCGCACGGCAGGGTCCAATACAGAGCGAGAAACCGATTGGCATCCGCCTTTGCTTCCTCTTGCACCACCCTTGCAAGATCGCTCGCGTCGCCGAAGTAGGCATCGCGCCATCGCCGCCGTTCCGACCAGTCCGTGGCGAACGCTGTGCGCCAGGCCTTGTCGTTCATCTGTTTGGCCTGCTCGGTCGAGATCGGCGAACGCGAAACCGATGACCGGATTCCGTCAGGCTCCTCCGGCCTCCTCCCAACGAATTTGCGGTCTAGTTCTTGGCTGCGGCGGCGGGCTGGCGGCGACAGGTCAACGTCCGCGAGTTGGCGAAATGTCGACCATTGACGCATGCCTGAATCACGCAGCGCGTAGCGAGCCCAGTCCTTCATCTGCTCGATAGGCCAGCCATTTTCTTCCTCGGGTGCTTTGAACTGGCGGATACACCATCCAGCATGGTCCAGTTCCGGCCACAGACTCATCATTCGACCTTCGAGAACACCGCGCTGGATTACCGTCAGCTGCGGCCAGCAAGTCGCCATCGCCTTGCCTGCCGAATAGGCTTCGGCATGATGCCAGCCGGCCTTGAACAGCCCGGGATTGTCGATCTGCACCACCAGTAGCGGAGCAAGCAATGCGTTGGCCGATACCGCTTCGAGAACAAGGTGAAGCGCGGTCATGTGTCGCACGGGATCGAGGATATCCAGAAGCCCCGGGACCAGTTCCGGCGAGATACTGGCCAACCGAGTCAATCCGCCGCGAACGATATCGATGAACTCGACAAGGTGGGGGCCTTCGCCTCGATCCATCCATCGCCAGGCCCAGATTCCATCCTCCTTGGGATGGTCCTTTTCCAGTTCAGTCCGTTCCATCGCGATACGCATTGCAGGCAGGATCGCGCTGAGGGCTGCAAACGGATTGGCCTCGAACAACTCATTGAGGTGGTGAAATTCGCGATTGAGGCTCGAATGATCATCCCGGAAAGGAGTTCCCTCCGGGTTCAGTCGATACCAGGTCGCGAAAGTTGCAGCATATATCCTGGCTGCATCCTCGGCCGCGTTCTTGACCCATCCGTCGGCAATCGTGAATGGCCCTTGGTCGATCGCTTCGAACTCCTCCTTGCTACAGAGGGAGAGGGCCTTGATCAGCACGTCGGCCACGGCTGCCAATGGCCTTTCCGGCTGAAACCAGGCGAAACAGCGCAACAGAACCGCTGCCTTTTCAGGCCGCAATTCGAGAAATCTATTCAGGATCTCTGCCGTTTGGGCGTTGGCGCCGTTGGCAGTGATTTCGACCGCGCGAAGCGCCCAATACAGGTCTTCATCGTCGTCCGAGGCAAACCAAGCATCGAGAATTCCGAGCTGCGCAAGCAAGCGCACCCAACTAGGTCCGCCGTAGATCACTCGGCTAACATGGCGGGGCAAATTGCTATCGCCGCGCCCGCTTGCTTCTACCAGACGCCACTCCTCTGCACTGGGATCTGGCAGCGTGCTAAGCCACCGCAGCACCAGGTCACGGACGTGAGACCTGACCCGTTTGTCGTCTAGAATGAACGCGAGGTCGGCAAGATAAGTCTTGCGGTCGAGGTCACGCTCCATTGCAAGGATCTGCCTGACCTGCGTGCGCCGGAACAGCGTCTGTTCCGAGCTAAGCAGGAATTGCTGCAGGCCCTTGCCGTCAGAGACAAAGGCGCGGGCGTGAAGGTAGTCGAACAAGGTCTCATGCATCAGCGACACGCGCTGGCCCTGGACAACAATCAAACCGCCCTGTTGCAGATGCTGGACGGCGCCCGGGAAACGATCGAGGACTGCGACCGGGGCTGCGAGCTGCTCGCGCTGGTTCATCGCCTCCGCGAGCGCAGTCAGCGCTTCGTAAAGGCTCCACCCAGGCTGTGCGATCTTGCGCAGCTCGGCATCGCGCATCGCGAGCAAGGCATCGTAGAGTTGTCCGATATGTTCGACGTGCGCGAGTTCGAGCGGCGCGGTTGCAGCGAGGTCGGCGACGAGCGCCAGGCCGATCGGTTGGCAAAGCAGCGCCTGCAGTTTGGTGCCCGCGCCTTGTGTGCCAATGCCTAGCTTCGCCAATACCGGCAGTACATCTTCGGTCCAACGCAGCGGGCCGACGTCGATCCGCAGTGCATGCGGCGCGCGCGCTATCGCCCGGAACTCATGATCGTTGTCGAGGTCGAACGAGCGGCAGCTGAAGACGACCTGCAAGTCTGGATAGAACCGAGCCTGACGAAGCATCCGCAGCAACACATTGCGAACCGTCGCCGCGCGCCCGGACATCTCGCTGACCGCGTCCGCCTGGTCGATAAAGAGCACCGCCCGTCCGGCCAATTGCTCCAGAACCACGGCGGGGCTGTCGCTGACCTCGATCGTCGCCTCGCCAAGTGCCGCGAGTGAGGCGATGCCGCCGACCTGATCGATCCGGAATACCAGGGCAGGACGATCGGGATCGATTCGCTCCAAGGCCTTGCGGACAATTACCGACTTTCCCGACCCAGCCGGTCCGGCGAGCGCAATGACCTTTGGACCTTTCGGATCGGCGAGCGCGGCGGTGAGTACATCGACTTCGGCGCGATCAATATCGAACAGTGCTGCGCCGATGGGCCGATAGCTCTCATCGTAGTGACGATTGGCGGCATCGATCTTGCCCGGAATCGTCCGGTCAATTTCGTATTGCTTAAGGGTAATTGTCTTCGCGCTGAGCGTATCGAGCAGGTCTTTGCGGCGCAGCGGCCGGTTGAAGTTGTGGTCGTCCTCGATCCAGCGCCGAAGGGTGTCGATCACGGCCTCGGGGTCGCCTGCAAACCAGCGGTCGCATTCTGCCGCGATCGCGGCTCCCAATTCGCGCTCGGGGTAGGTGAGGAAGTCGCACCGCTCCAGCCAGGCAAAGCTCTCTGATTTGTTCAGGCCAAGGCTCTGCTGCAATTTCTGCCATTCGGTCTGCTCGGCTTCGGACAACGTGCGCTCGAAAGCGTCGGGATCGGCGGCTGTCGGCTGTTTGTCCTTGAGCAGCCGGATCGGTTTCGCGGGGTCAGTTGAGACGAAGACGCAGCTATTCTTCTCCGACGCAGCGAGTTTGCGCTGAAATGTCGCCAACACGCCTTCGTTTGCAAGCCGGGAGATCGTCCAACTGCTACTGGTCTGACGCTTTGCCTGGTGCCATTGTGTACCATTGCCCCGTTCGACTGCGAATTCGACACCGATTCCGGCATCGCCGACCGGCTCGATCGTGATCGCTTGAGTGCGGCCATCGATCAGCTCCAGCAAATGACGGATCAGCCACAGGGCTTCGTACCGATTGCCAACCTTGTCTGCAATTCCGCCGGGATGCATCGCTCAGGCCCTTATGAGCCGCGTGCAACTGGGTTCGAGGTTCGCCCAGATCTCATCGATGACCTGCGCTAGTTCGACAGGCGGCAGCTCAAGTGATGCCATATAAGCCTTCCAGCGCTGTTGGGCCGCGGCATCCTCCGCCATCGCTGCCGAGAGGCCGACCGGGCGGTCATGCGGTATCGGTGTCTCCCGCCGCCCGAAGGTTGCTGAGATCGCGGCATCGAGCGCCGCTTCCTCGATTGGTAGCGACTTCGGCACGGCCCATAGGTCATAGAAGTCCTTCATCCGCCCGTTGGCCAGACCCAGTGCCACGACGGCCTGGAATTTCTCCGCAATCACCGCTTCGGGTGGATAGCTGCGGATGTTGGGCTGTTCCATGCCGAGCAGTGAGGGATAGTCGATCATCTGCGTGGCGTCGGCGAGCGCGTCGCCGAACCCGATGTCCAGCGTCACCGGAATACGAGTCCGCTCAAGATAGGCGCAAGTCTTCAGGCGAATGCCACCATATTCCATTTCTTCGCGGATCGCGCTTGCGGCAAGGGCATCAATATCGAAGACGAGACCATCTCCGACCTCGATCCTCATGATCTCGGCGAAAATCGCCTTGATCGCAGCCTCGTCGTCGGGACCGAAACCGAGGAAATCGATGTCGCGGGTTTCGCGGTTGTCATGATCGAGCCACTGGGTGACGAGCATGCCTCCCTTGAGCACGTAATTGTCGCGATGAGGGGATTGCGACAGGCGAAAAAGCAGCCGCTCCAGCGCGAAACGCACGAGCAGCACATCGAACCCGCGGCCTTGCCGGCGCGCGAGATTGAGCAGGCGGTCCTTGACCGAAGCCGCCACGTTTTTGACCTTCTCAGCCATTGAAGGTCAGTGCCTCGAGATATGGCCGCATGATTTTCCAGGCTCCCCCGGTTCGTGCTGCCTCGGCAATCGCGGAAGGACTGGCTTTGCGTTGCTCGACCGCTGTGCGCAACCCTTCGACCGCCACCGAACGGTCTACCAGACGGCCGTTACGGAACAGATCGGCAAGGGTTTTGGGCACCGAATATATCGCTACATCGACGCCGGAGATTGTGTGATGCTCGACGCCTTGGGTCAGATATTTGTCGGCAAAGCGCACGACCCGCAAGGGCGGATAACCCGGGACGGGTGACCAGTCGTGGGCGCCGATTGCAACCCAGGTCTTGCGGGGCATCTGGTCGGTGAGGCCATGCCAGGCGAGTGCGGAAACCATCGCAATCACGCCCTTGGGAATGCGCTTCGCTACTTCGGCGAGAGTGAGGTTGCCATCGAATTCGGCGTCGGGGCGTTGATAGAGCCCCCGGCCGATACGAACCAGCTCGCCATCGCCGAGCGCGCGCTGTATCGTAGCGCCAGCGATTCCGTGCTGGCGCAGATTCTGCGCGCGCAGGATGGTCTGTCCTGCTAGTTGCGCGCGCAGCAGTTCGCGTTGGGTGCTCTTCTGCCTAGTCACGTTACAAATCCTATGATTGAAATTATTATTATCAGAGGTTTTGTAACATAAAGGACGATGCCTAGCCAGTTCATTCCACACCGTGATGCAATCGGCACAGGAATCTGACGGAAGCCCGAAACCACTGTCCGGACTAATCGGTTCGCGTCCATTTGAGCGAGATCGTTCACCGCAATTTCTTGAACGCCCACAGATGCGTGTAAATTTCGGCCAGTTCCGCCGCCCGCTGCGATGAGAACCCCGCCTTTGTCAGATGGGACCTAAACAGATAATCGGGGATTTCCTGCCGGCTTTCGCGAACCAGAGCATAGAAGCGCTGCCAGTCGTAGAAGTGGAGCGACGACGTGTTCGCGAGCATGGCAAAGCGCTTGAGCAACGTCGTCGTGCGCTCGCTCATCGCAAAGGCCTTGGCTTGGCGCACGCCCACCCGAAGGCGATAGCGCGCGCCGAACTGTCGATTGTACTGCCTGAGGAGGTCGCCAACCAAACCCTGAGCTGCCTCGACATAAATCGCCTTGGTCGGCGGATCTGGCGACCATCGTGCAGCCTGCAGCTCGACACTCACCCGACCTGGTCGGTCTTCGTAGGCGATCAGTTGGAAGCCATGATCCTCGTGAATGCACTCGACGGTCAATCGGAAGTTCACGATGTCGTATCGGTGTGGCCCGGGATGAATCCTGTGTCGATCAATCTTGAATTTGCCGGAGTTCTTGCCGAGCTCGGCCATCTGCTCCAGAAACTCGGTCGCTTCACCCCGCACGCCGATGTCTATGTCGGGCAGCACTTCAGCCATGAGCAAACACACGCCTCCAATCTGAAACGGCACCTGCACCCGCTGGAGACTGTTCCAGGGCCTCGCGCCAAGGCCTCGGCCCAGCGCCAAATGCAGGTCAGCGCATCTTAATGCCCGACATGGGATCCCACACAAAGTCTAGCGGAGACTCGCCCATGCTGTGCGAAGGGTGCGGATCGTATCGGGTACGGAAACGGTCGAAGACTCTTCTGAATTCGCTGGAACTTGATGGCCGCAGTTGCCCGCACTGGTACGCCGCCAACCGCTCGCCAAGTTCACATCCATCGATTTCGCTCAGAAGATCGTAGTGCGGGAAATCGAGGTCCTGTCGGCGAACTGCGGTGACTGCCCAAAGAACTTGTCCGTTGAACCACAGGTACGAGAGCCGGCCAGCAGTGTCGTCAGCATCACGCCCGGAAAACGATGCCCACCCGAATTTCGCATCAGCCCCCAACTGCTTGTCAAAAGCATGAATCGCACGGGTCGCCGGCGCCGACAGCCAATAAGGAAACGAGGTTTTCCCCGTTGATGCAAAGCACGCCGGATCGAACGGCTCGTCCCAAGGGATTTGGCCGTTAGCCTGCGCCGTCTCGAAATCCTTCGCCAGTTCCGTGACTTCGACAATCCAGCGCAGGACCGTCATGCCGCGATAAAGCTTGGTGACATGGCGATCGTTGATTCTCAACATTCCAAGGCCCGCGTCGCGGCACAGGCCGTTCTTTATACGGTCGCGTTCCAACTGCCGGGCATCGGCATGCATCGGTCCATCATATTCGACCACCATTAGCGGTCGGAAAGCTGAGTCGAGAATGACAAAATCAAAATGCGCGCGGGTAAAATAGTCGAACACCCTCTGGGTCAGGTGTTTACCGCCTTTGTCTATGACGTCTGACATTCGGGTCTTGGATAGCACCCGCAGGCCATTGTCATCCGCGATGCGGCCCAGTTCCCGGTAGACGACCTCCTCTGACCGATTGATGAGCCGCTCGACGACCTTCATTGATCAAAACTCATCCATGCCGGATTGACCAGTGATCTCATTGCTCGGCCTGCGCTGGGATCTGAGGCTTGCCCTGCCATTCAGACGATTGTCCTCGCCATCATGGCGCTAATCAGTTCAGCTCTTTCCAGCGGCGCGCCTTGAAAGATCACCTCGCCGAAGGTATCGTCCACAAGTCGGCCTTCCTTGCCTTGAACATGGACGTGGATGCCGAACTCCTGCGGGCGCTCTGCCGTCCAGACAATCGCAGGCGTGGATGCCCAGACTGCAAAGTCACAGCCGGCATAGTCGTCAAGATTCAGCGAACGTTCGGGCGTTTCGTACTTCAACGTGCGGGCAAAGCTGTCATGCAGCGGCTTAAGCGGAGTCGAAATAATTGGCTCCTTGCTCCAGGTGCTGTCGCGGCCGCAATTTCCGCAGAAGTGCTTTCGGTGGGGTGTATCTGCGAAATCCGCCAGATCGAGATGCGGGTACCCGCATGTGCTGCAGCTTATGCAGCTCATTTCCTGATTGGCTTCCATGGCGCGAACGAAATCAAAAGCAGCTGGCGGCGTGATGTTGACGCGCGTAATTTCCTGATTGTGAAAAAGCCCAAGGCCACTGTTGTACAGGGTCGAGATCGCGCTGAAATCGCGATCAATCGTCTTCTTTCCGGCAATGTCATCGCGTACATGAACATGAATCTTCGGTGGGCGTGGTTTGATCGGCAAAGTCGAGATCGCAGCAGGCATCGAGCACCAGATCCCGACTTCTGCATGCTGCGTAACATTCACCGTCAACGGCGAAACGACATAGTTCATCACCTGCTGGTAATTCGCACAGCGCATTTCGCCGTGGATCTCCAGCGCTTCGATGTCGGCTTTGATGCCCCAATGCGTCTGATGGGTCCTGCACCACAACCGCTCAGCTCCGTGGCGAAATTTCCCGGCATGCGTAAAATCGCACGGCAACTGCGCATCATTGCCTGCCTTGGCTGGAAAATAGCCTAGCAGTGCCGGAGAAGTAACTGCAATGTTGCCCAAGGTGCGACCGTATGACCAACAAATCGCGGCCTCTTCCTTCAATCCACCTTCGGCATCCTTGTCGATTGGTTGCTCGTCGCAGATTTTGGACAGATAGACCTTTTTCGCCGCTTGCCCTTCGGCATTCTCCCACTGGCACTTCCAGAGTTCGACGTTTCCATTGGACTGGTTGATGCGGCGCTCGATAAACATCGCCTGCACTTACACGATGGGTGGCGTCCGCATCCATAGCGATTCTGCCAAAATGGTTTGTCGGTTTCCGGTAGGGGGGGAAAGCCTTCCCCTGAGCCGCTGCCGCTGCGCTGTCTACGGCTACCCCTTCATGCGGGGACACCCCGCAACGCCCCGATAAGCGGAGCGGGGCTGATGACGCGCTCCGCCCCGCAGGCCTGTCGGCCTGCTCCTGAGGGCGCGGTGTTTAATGAAGAAGGCCCCGCGTGCACTCTGAACCGGCGGCCAAGATTTCATGTGCAGGCCTGGAAAGCCGACAAGCCCCGCCTTTCCGCCTGCAAGAGCATGTCATCGATCGCCGCCTCTTTTCAGGGTGCGGTTTCTTGCTTTGGCATTCTCGCTGGCCGCTCGCGCGACACACAGCCCGAACAGGTGAGAGTGAGAGGATGGCCGGCTTCGCCGTGACGGGATTAGGGTCGAGAGAGAGGCTCCCGGCCGCCCGTCATGGAGGTCTCACCATGAATATGCAGGTTCTCGATGCCCGCCGCGATGTGAGTGGCGGGTACAAGGTCGATGTCTCATGCGGTCAGCGGATCGGTCGGGTTTCGTCAGAGTGGTTTTCGCGGCCCGATGACGAACGGTTTCTCTCGCTTGGCGATCTCGCCCGATCCGTGCGCGGGCGTTCGGAACGCAGTCGGACCCGCGTCGTCGAAAGCGCACTCATCCATGTCGAAGCGAGCCGCAACGATTCCGAGCGTCTGGCGCTGATCCTGCCCGGCGCCGATGCGCCGGTGACACCGACCCATTGGAGCTTCGGCCACCTATTTCTCGATTTATAGGGATGGGCAGCGACGGTTCGCAGACGGAGGCGTGTGGGCAAACAATCCGGTGATGGTCGCACTGGTCGATGCGCTCAGTTGCAACGACCTCGATCGCGATCAGATCGATATCCTGTCGCTGGGATGCGGTGACGCCGAAATGACGATTTCGGATGCACAGGTCCTGCGTGGAGGCTTGTGGCATTGGCGCGATATCGTTTCGTCAGCGATGCATCTCTCCAGTCAGAATGCGCTGGGGCAAGCTGGGCTACTCATTGGCCGTGATCGGCTCATTCGCTTGAATGCTCCACTGCTGCCCGATGGTCCGATCGGTTTGGACGACGTGAAGCGGGCGAAGGCAGAGCTGCCAAATGTGGCGAAGGAACTGGCCCTTACGAATGGGCCAGCGGTGGCGTCCCGGTTCTTCAATGAGAAGGCCGAGCCTTACGTTCCCTTTCATCCATAAGCTGTTTGATCTGCTTGGGCCGGGGTAGACGGTTTTCGTCACCACCCCGTCCGAAATCCGTCTACATTTTTCGGACAATAGCGATTTTGATCGTGTCCGAAGTTATGCTACATATTTCGGACATGGACAAAATCCCGCCAGGACTGAAAGCGCAAATTCTCGATCGTGTAAGCCGAGCGGCGGCGAACACTGTCTGGACACCGACCGACTTCCTCGACCTTGCCGGCCGTGATGCGGTCGACAAGACCCTCCAGCGTTTGGTCAAATGGGGCGAGCTGCGCCGGATCGATCGCGGACTTTATGACAAACCGCAGTTCAACAGCCTGACCCGGCAGGACAATGCCCCCGATCCACGCGCGGTCATCGACGCCGTTGCGCGGCGTGATCAGATCCGCGTCCTGGTCGACGGAATGACTGCTGCAAACGATCTCGGCTTCACCAATGCTGTACCGGCGAAGATCGTCGTGCACAGCGAAGCGCGGCCCAAGTCGATCAAGCTCGGTAATCTCACGATCGAGTTCAAGATGACCGCGGCGAGCAAGCTCTATTGGGCAGGACGCCCGGCCATGAGGATCGTCCAGGCGCTGCACTGGCTGCGTGATACGATGACATCGGATGATGACGGGCAATGGCGTCAGCGCCTCGCCAGCCTTCTCGGCAATCCCACCCACGGCGCAGCTTTGCGCGCTGACCTTGCCGAGGGGCTGCCAACGCTCCCGGCATGGATGCAGGAACTGCTCCGTCCGCTCGTCTCGGAAGCGCCCAGCGAATGAACTTCGCCTTCGATGAAGTGCTGCGCGCAGACACGGCCACCCGCACGGGTCTTTACACAGCAACTGCGCAGCGGCTCGGCACGACCCCGCAAAACGTCGAAAAGGATTTCTGGGTCTGCTGGACCCTTGATGCGCTGTTCAACGGGATCGAAGACGGACCCCGCCTGCTGTTCAAGGGCGGAACTTCGCTGTCGAAGGGGTTCGGGTTGATCGAGCGGTTTTCGGAAGACATCGACGTTACAGTCTTCCGCGATGATCTCGGCGTGCCCGCGACCATCGCGGAATTGGCTGCACTGAGCCGCAAGAAGCGGGACGCTGCGCTTGATTCAATCAAGGCCGCCTGCGAAGCACATATCAACGGACCATTGAAGGCGCGCCTCGCGCAAATCTGCGCCGATACCTGCACGCGCACAGGCCTCGAAGCGCAGTCAGTTCGGGTCGAGGTCGACGCCCGGGATGCCCAGACCTTGCTTCTGGTATATCCCAGCATCACCCCCGAGGACGCCTACATCGCCAAGTCGGTGAAGATCGAATCAGGTGCAAAGTCGGCGCTCGATCCCAATTCGGTTCGAACCATCGTGCCCTATGTCGATGCTGACGCCGTCGACCTCGACCTCGCCGTCCCGGGTATTACTGTTGTCGATGCCGAACGAACCTTCTGGGACAAGGTCGTCATCCTGCATGGCCTGAGGCGATGGTTCGAAATCCGAGGGCAGCTGCGCGGCGACGGTCAGCGCATTTCTCGCCACTATTACGACCTGTTCCGCCTGCTCCAATCGGAGATCGGCCAAGCGGCACTGGCGAACCGCGCGCTTGGCGAAGACTGCGTCGCCCATGCCCGCATGTTCTTCAATCGCCCGGACTTCGACCTGGCCACCGCGCAGGTCCCGACATTTGCCTTCTGCCCCGAGGGGGAGATGACGGATGCCTTGCGCCAGGACTATCGCGCCATGAGCACCATGATATTCGGCGAGCCGCCGCCCTTTGATGCGGTCGTGGAGGCGATTGCCGAATTGCAGAACTCTTTGAACGCGGCCACATGAGGGGGTTCTTCCAACGCTTGTTCGGCGGCGATGGTCCGAGCGACAAGACGTCGGCGCAGCCTGGGTTCGCCAGTCCGCTGGAAATCGAACCCTATTCCCATGGCCTGGTCAGAATCCCTGCACTCGACTTCTTTGGTCCCCACGCCGCATCGTCAAATGGCAGGTTTCACCTCATTTGGCTGGACAGAAACCCCGAGGGCTCAACTGGCGGTCATCGGTATGAGGGGAACGGGATATGGACTCTGTTGAGCGGTGGTGGCGCGACATTGGCTACGGGGCGTCTCGAGCGGCCGCAGGATGGCCATGTTGCCGACAACGGCACGTTCATCCTCAGCGATTGGATATTCGGTGATGGATTGAATGGCCGCCTTTGTGCCTTCCGTGCCGACGGACAGAAGCTCCTCGAGCGCGAGTTTTCGGCGAACCTGGGGTCCAGCGGGATCTCAAGCGACGGCCGTTTTGGAGTCTGCCAGACACTCCATGCTCCCGGCAGCCCAGACAGCAATCGCCATTTTCTGTTCGATCTCGAGGCGGGGCAAGAGATCGCGAGTTGGATGCAGGAGACCGGTTGGACCAATTCCTACGAGATCGATTCTGCCAACCGGAGTGTCGTCTTGGTCGGTCAGGACAATGAGCGCGTAGGATATGGCTTCGATGGCGAAATGCTCGACCGCGAAGGGTTGCAGCGCAGCAGGATCGCGATCGGCGACATAGACGTCATTCGTTCGGTTGCAGGGTCGTTGGACCAAGATCCTTCACCTGACTTGCGAGCCGCCATCTTCGCTGGGCTCGATGTTGCCTTGGCTTCTGGCGAAGGCTGGAAGCAGGCGCGAGTGCTCAGAATTCGCGGAGAAATGCACGAACAGGCCGGGGAGCTGGATGCTGCGATTAATGCCTACGACCAGGCGCTGACGCTCGATCCTCAGGTCGGGGTGGCGAGGAAATTGGCAAAGCTCCAGCAACCGAAATCGCGGAAGGGTTCCAAGGCTTCCACCACGAAGAGCAGCCGCTTCGAAAAGCAGGCACAACGCTTCGGCATCGAGCATGAAGTGGTCCATTTGGACGGCGCCGGGAAGGACTGGCGCTTCCATCGGTCGGATGCCTACAAGCCGGTCGAGTTAGCTACCCTGGACCACTACCAAGCCGAAGGCTGGCACGGTTGTGCCGCCGAAGGTGGCCTCATTCTGACTTTGATCAAGGCCGCATCGTTCAAGGCGCTGCCAGTCCGCCACGCCGACACCTTTATCGAAGCGCTCTACGCCAAGAACGTGGCCTTTCCCGAGGATCATCCCGGCTTCAGCGTTCTCAAGATACCAATTGCAGACTTCGCGGATGGTGATGGCCGCCCTGGACTGCGCCCGCTCCTCGGCCGGGTCGGCACCGCCGACGACCGCCGCCAACTTCAGGATCGCCTGCTTGCGCGCCTGCTCCACGGTGAGCACGCCATACCGTCCGATCACGATCCTTCGGCTGCGCCCTTCCTCGTTCTGGTATTGGACGACGAAGGCTTTGAGACCTGACGGGATGACGCGGACGCCAAATCCACGCAGATCTGAATCCCAGAGGAAAGCCTGTCCTGTCGCAGGGATCGCGAGCGCGTCGATCGCAGTCTTGGTGAGCTTGGCCATGCCGGCTTGTCCTTTTGGACATTTTGCTTACACAAGCCGGAGTCCTTGGCAATGTACGCACAATGTAAGCGGGCGGAAAGAAATGACCGGCCACAAACGGGTTGCTCTGGCGTAGTTCCTCTCCAGAATTTTGGCCTGCATTCAGAGAGATAGAGTTCAGTAGCGCGCTCTGGGGTGCTCTTGGCGGATGTAATCCGGCATTTTGCCAAGGTTGGGGTCGAGGGTTCGAATCCCTTCGCCCGCTCCAGTTTTTTCAAAGAAAATCGATGAGTTTTCCGAGACGCAAAAGGCGCCTCTGGGCAACTCGTTGTACTGGTGTCCGCTTGGCGTCCACCGATTGGCTTGGGGCCACAGCACTGGCTAGAGGTTGTGGGGATTCATCGTGAGTTGATGACGGCTGCTGCGAGATAGATCATGGCGGAAAAGCTGTGGTCTGTTTTGCACGCGCGTATGGCGATGCGTTTGAACGCCTCAAGCTTGCAGAAGAAGTTTTCGATGAGGTGACGCCACTTGTACATCTCGGCGTCGATTTTGAGTTTCTGGGCGCGGCCGGGGCGCCACACTGCGCCACTGGTCAGAATTTCGCCCGCGCACTGACGAAGAAACTGCGACCCGGTTCAGGAAAGCCATCGGTCAGGACATAATTGTCGTCGAACAGGTTGCGCGCGCCCACCCCCAGTTCGATCTGCTCGGTAACCGCATAATCCACCCGGAAGTTGGCCACGACGTATCTACCAGTCTCGTAATAGACCGGCGTCGCCGCCGTGGTCGAGGTCATGCGATCCGAGGCGATGTCGAGGCTCGGCAGGATGCGAAGCCCCTTTAGCGGGTGCCAGTCGGCATAGATGAAGACTTTGTGGGTGGGCACGCCCGTCAGCGCAAAAACTGGCACTGTGGTTCCCGGTGCTGCGCCCGTGATGTCGAAGCTGCGATGGATATAGGTGTAGTTGGCCCCCAGATCGAAGGTCGCACCGACCTTGGCGCTGATCGAGACCTCCGCGCCATAATATTCGGTATTGCCGAGATTCTGGCGCTGCGTGGAGTTGGGCGGGAAGCCTGCTGGCCTGACCGAGACGATGGCATTCTTGATGTCGCTATAGAAAACTGCGCCCTCGACATTGAGCGCGCCGATCTGACGGCTGACGCCGAGTTCATAATTGATCGCGCGCTCAGCCCTGAGGCCGGGATTTGACGCCGCTGTGCCGAATTGCGTGCTGAACCGCTCGAAGATGGTCGGGAAGCGCGCACGCGACGAAATGCTGGCATTGACGCGCGTGTCGGCGTCCGGTGTCCAGACCAGCTGACCTTGCGCATTGAAGGCGTCGGAGTTCTGGAGCGGATAGCTGAAGATCGCTGCCGCGCCGCCAGCGGGCGGTGTGCCATATTCTTCGGCCTTCTTCAGGTCTCGCCAATCAAAGCTCGCCCCCAGCGTCAGGCTCAGCACCGGCGTAAATACGAACCGGTTTTCGGCAGCGATGCTATAGGTGTCCTCGATATTGGTCTGCGGCGGCTCGGTCGCCCCGGAGGGGAAGCTCTGCTGCCATTCGATATGCTTGTCGCGGCGGTAATGGGCGATGATCGTGAGCCGGTCTGCACTGCTGACATCGATGCCGAGTTCGGCCGAACCGCCCCAGGCCTTGTCGGCATAGTAGGAGTTGAACGCGCGGCCCAGGGACTGGGTGGTCTGGGTGCGATCGTTGAACGACTGCAGGAGGTTATCGAAGGTGTTGTAGTAAAGCCGGGTCTTCAGCGCGGCCCGGTCACCCAGGGCCGTGCTCGACAGGAAATAGATGATGTCGATGTTCCAGTAGGGCCAGGACCAGTTGCGCTGGCTGCTCACGCTGTCGGTGACGTGGAGCGGCGCGTTCTTTTCACCTTCCTGCCGGGTGTAGTTGATTGAGTATTCGTCGGTTGCATTGGGCGTGAGGCCAACCTTCAGATTGAGCCGCCAGTCAGCCGTGCGGGAAAAGTCGCGATGCCCACCATCTTCGGCTGAACCGACGATTGGCGTGTAGCCTCCGGCAAGGTCCCAATGGTCCTGGAAGTTGCGGGCGAAGGAAGCTTGCGCATACCATTTGTCGTGCGCGGTCCCCAGCCGACCATGGGTGGTGTAACCCGCATACTTGCCTTCCCGCCCAAGGTTAAGCGTGCCGCGCACTTCCCCTTCGAGCGCGCGGGTGGGCTTGGCTGTCACAAGGTTGATCGCGCCACCCATGGCCCCAGGTCCGTCCAGCACCGAGGCATAGCCCTTGGCGACCTGCACTTCGGCAATGTCGGGAGTGAGGAAGCGTCCATAGTCAAGCCGGTTATCGGCGGGCAGATAGACCCGGATGCCGTCAATCGAGACCGGAACCTGAAACCGGTCGAACCCGCGGACGAAGATCAAGCGTTCATTGCGAGATCCGCCGCTGTTTGAGGCGGCGACGCCGGGCATGATATTCACCGCATCATCGAGCGTCGGACGGTTGAAGGCGTATATCGCATCGGCTGTCAGCGTTTCGCCGCTGACTTCGATTCCCTTCGGCTTCTGTGCGGTCACCACGATCTGACCAAGGGTGAACGTGCCATCGTCATTCGCCGAAGGCGCTTCATCGGCCCAAGCCCCCGTCGGCGTCAAAGCAACCAGGGCAAGGCTGCTCGCAGCAGCGAGGAGAGTGAACAGACGCATGGGATGCCCCTTGATATTGGTTGTCGCGAGGCGTGACTCGCTATATTCATGTAAATATAGGTAGTGACGTCAGGGGCAAGCATGATCGAGAAAATTTCACTGGCTGCGGCTGTGGGAGCACTGGGGTTTACGGCTCTCGTCGCCGCGCCCCTCACGGCCCAGGAAATGGCTCCGGCGGTTTGCGCTGCGTTCGTTACACCCACAGGCGCGCTTGCGCCTTGGGCTAATCCGGCGCCCCTCGCAGCGGCAAACAATGAAGGTCGCACTGGCCGCGCGCGCCTGGCAATCGGGCAGGCAGCACGCCTGACGCTGCTGCAAACCTCACAGGTCCGCTATCCGCTCCGCCCTGAGAAGCCCGGTGGATCGGTGGGTTTCGGCGGCCTCGTCAGGATCGACGTGCGCGAAGCTGGCACCTACCGCGTTGCTCTCGGCTCGGCGGGGTGGATCGACCTCGTTCACGGTCGTCGGGCTGTGACCTCCAGCGCGCATGGCCATGGCCCGGATTGCACCGGCATTCGCAAGATGGTCGACTTCCCCCTGACGGCGGGGCGCTACACGCTGCAAATTGCGGCCAATGGCGCGCCGCAGACGACGGTTCTTGTCGCGCGCTTGCCCTGATCTCGTGCGTCGATACCTTCTATCTATCGGTTCGCTGGCTGCGGTCGCGCTGCTGGTTGCGGCGGCGCCGCTCTGGCAATGGTCGTTGCCAGAGAAAGTCTCCGAGCCGGAGGTCCCATCGAACAACACCATGACCGCCGCCAAGGTCGAATTGGGGCGACGCCTGTTCTACGATGCCGACCTTTCGGCCGATGGCACCATGTCGTGCGCGACGTGCCATGAGCAAAAGCACGCTTTCGCCGATGGCAACCAGACCCATCCCGGCGTGACCGGCGAGCCGGGACGCCGCAATGTCCCCGGCCTTGCAAACGTCGCCTGGATGACACCGCTGACCTTCGCGGACCCAGCGGCGACCACGCTCGAAACCCAAGCGACCACGCCTGTTTTCGGAAGTCACCCGGTCGAAATGGGCATGGCAGGACGCGAAGCCGCGATCCCGGATCGATTTGCCAGAGACTCCTGTTATCGCACGATGTTCCGGCGGGCCTTTCCCGAAAGCGAGGGCAGGATCGACTTCGCCAATGTCGCCAAGGCGCTGGCGAGTTTCGAACGGACGCTGGTGTCTTACGGCAGCGCCTATGATCGCGGCACGCTATCGGAACCTGCCCGCGCCGGGGGCGCCTTGTTCGCGCGCGACTGTGCTTCGTGTCACGCCGGCCAGTTGTTCACCGATCTTCGGGCGCACCGGCTTGGCCCAATAGATAAGACCGCAAGCGATCAGGGCCTGTTCGAGAAAACAGGGGCAGAGGATGATCGCGGTCGCTTCCGCACGCCGTCACTGCGCAATGTCGCCCTGACAGGTCCTTGGTGGCACGATGGCTCGGCGCGGACTCTCGATGCGGCCATCGCTCGTCACGGGAGGGGCTATGAGCCCTCGGACCTGACCAGTCTCATGGCCTTTCTTGGGGCTTTGTCCGATCCCGAATTCGTGACCCGCAAGGACTTGGCTATCCCCGACCGGGCTTGTGGTCGGCGACTCTAAGGCGGGCGTCGAGAAAATCGGCTTTTCCCGGACCTATCGCACCTTTCACAGTGCGCTGCTCACTCAATGGGCGAACGATGGAGTCCTGCGCGGCCAGGCTAACGGAATCTGACGCATTCGCAGCAAAATTGATCTGGATCAAATATGTTCTTGCGAAGCATTTGCATTAAGGGGCTGCTCATGTTTATAGGGCGCACGCAAATGATTCGAGGCCGCGGGATCGCGCAGGGGGTTATGTGAAGTCGATTTCTATCAAGCACTGCGCGCCCGCGTTCGCGATGGCCGGTCTCGTTCTGGCCTTAGGCGGGTGCAGCTCCGCCAGCGCGGCGGAACCTTCGGTCCCGTCGCATCTCTCGGTGGGCAGTATGTTCCTTCAAGCCGACTGGATCGTGAAGCTGGTCATGATCGGCCTGCTCATTGCGTCATTCGTCACCTGGACGGTGTTTGTCGCCAAGGCGCTGGAACTGCGCAAGGCAACCGAAACACAAAAGGCCGTCCATGACGCGGTGATCGGTCTGCAGTCGCTGGGTGATGCGAAGTCGCTGCCGGCGGTCGCCAACTGTCCGCTGATCGGCGAGGCGCAGGCCGAACTCAGGCTCTCCGCCGATGCTTTGAACGATCCCGACGGCGTCAAGGAGCGCGTGGTTTCCCGGCTCGAACGCCACGAGGCGGCCGAGGCGCGGCGCATGACGCGCGGCGTCAATATTCTCGCCACTATCGGCGCGACCGCACCGTTCGTCGGTCTGTTCGGCACGGTCTGGGGCATCATGAACAGTTTCATCGGCATTGCCGAGAAGCAGACGACGAACCTTGCCGTGGTGGCGCCCGGCATCGCCGAAGCACTGCTCGCCACAGCCTTTGGGCTTGTCGCGGCGATCCCCGCTGTAGTGATCTACAACCATTTCAGTCGCCAGATCGCCGCGCACCGCGCGCTGGTGGCGGACACGTCCGCTGCAATTCTGCGACTCGTCTCCCGCGACCTCAGCCGCGGCACCATTGCGCTCGGTAAGGACTGAGCCATGGCGATCCATATCTCCGATGGTAGCGATGATCTGCCGGTCAACCACGACATCAATGTCACGCCGTTCATTGACGTGATGCTGGTGCTGTTGATCATCTTCATGGTGGCGGCACCGTTGGCGACAGTTGATGTGAAGGTCGATCTTCCCGTCTCGAACGCTGCCCCCGCGCCCAAGCCCGACAAGCCGGTGTTCCTTTCGATCCAGGCGGATGGGCGCATGGTGGTCAATGATCGCACTGTATCCGAAGCGGAAATCGGCAGCGCGATCGAGACCGCGACGCGCGGCGACCGAGAACAGCGGGTGTTCCTGCGCGCCGACAAAACGATCACCTATGAGACGATCATGCGGGGGATGAACGCGCTGCGCAGCGCTGGTTATCTTCATGTTGCACTGGTCGGTGCCGAAGGCCCTGCAAAGTGACGAGCCTGAGCCTTTCCCCTGACGAAAGGCGCAACTGGACGTTGGCCGGCGCAGCCGCGTTCTGCGCCCATGTGGGTGTAGCCGCCTTGGTGCTGGCGTGGTCGCGCGCTCCTGAACCACCCGTTCCCGAACCGGTGGTGCTCATCGAGCTTCCCGAAGCCGCCGCGCCAGCGCCCGCCGCTTCGGCGCAGCAACCGGTTGCGCAGCCTCAGCCCGACTATGTGCCGCCGAGGATTGTCACGCCGCCAATCGATGTGCCGCCGGTGCGCGCACCCTTGCCGAAAGACCCGGTGACACTACCACCGCAAACGCCGCCGCAACCCGCGCGACAGCCGGCGTCAGCAAGCGCGCCAGCGGCCGTCAACCCGGTCGTCACATCGCCCACGGGCGCTGGCACTGGAACCAGCCCTGTGCCCGGCAACGATCCACGCGCGAAAAAGGCGGAAGTCGATTATTTTTCGTTGATCAGCGCGTATCTCAACCGGCGCAAAACCTTCCCTGTAGAGGCCAAGCGAGCGCGCCAGGAAGGCATCGTCACCGTGCGCTTCACGGTTGATCGCAATGGCAATGTCTCGAACGTCTTGATCCGGCGCGGCAGCGGGCACGAGCTTCTCGACAATGCGACCCTGCAACTTCTCCAGCGTGTGGCCCCGCTCCCGCGTATGCCCGCATCCATGCAGCGCGACAGCGTGACCTTTTCGCTGCCCATTGATTACACACTTCGGACCAATTGACGAAAGGAACTCGACGGATGAACAAGGGGAAACAGGGGGTTTTGCGACCGGCGAGCCTGCGGCAAGGTGCGGTAGCCGCGATCAGCCTCTCCGCGGCGCTCATGGCAAGCCAGGCATCGGCGCAGAGCCAGCCCGCGCAAAGCGAGGAGCAGGAGGTCCAGCTCGATACGCTCAAGATCGAGGATCGCACCGCCGATGTCAGCCCCTATTCGCAGAAAGGTGCTCCCTACAAGGCACGCATTTCGGGCGACGAGCGTCACACACGCCCGATCGCCGAGACGCCGCAGACGATTTCGGTGCTAACTCAGTCGCAGATTCTCGATTCCGGCTATACCGATCTCAAGTCGATCCTGGCAGCCCAGCCCGGCATCACGGTCGGCACCGGTGAAAATGGTAACGCCTTTGGCGACCGCTATGTCATTCGTGGTCAGGAAGCGAAGAGCGACGTGTTTGTCGATGGTCTGCGCGATCCGGGCATGACGATCCGCGAGAGCTTCGCGGTCGAGCAGATTGAAATCTCGAAGGGGCCCAACTCCTCGTTCGCAGGCCGCGGCACGTCAGGCGGCGCGATCAACGCGATCACCAAGGCAGCCTCGACCGATTATGATTTTGGCAAGGCGTCTGTGGGGCTGGGCAGCGATCATTTCGTGCGCGCAACCGGCGACATCAACCTTGTGGCGAACGAACAGATCGCCGTGCGGGCCAACCTGCTCTACGCATACCAGAATGTGCCCGATCGCGCGCCGGCCGATCGTGAGCGCAAGGGCGGTGCGGTTTCAGCCCTGTTCAAGCCGACTGACAATCTCAGCATCGTTCTCGATTATTATGGCCTGCGCGCCAAGGACAATCCCGATCTTGGCGGCTACCTTCTGACCGACGCCTCAACCGGCATCCGCCGTCCGTTCGACGTGCCGTCTTACGCCCAGAAGGAAGACTTCCTGAAATCGAAGGTCGATACCTTTACCGGGCGTTTGCGCTACGAATTCTCGCCTGATGTCTATTTCACCAACATTTTCCGCTATGGCGCATCGGACAACAGCTATGTGACGACGGGCGTTGCCGGGCGGACCACGTCAAGCGGTAATGCCGCTGGCGTCTATGCGACGAGCACGCTCGATGGCGGCCATCATGGTTGGCAGGAGGTGCGCTACATTGCCAATCAGGCCAACCTGCACTTCAACAGCGATTTCCTCGGCGGTCGCAACGAGCTGATCCTTGGCGGCGAATATACCCGCCACAAGGTGGATAGCGGCAACTTCACCCGTGCGACGGCGCAGGGCGCGTTCAACTGCCGTATCGCCGCGGGTGCGGGCGCCAACGACCAGTTCTGCATCACCGATGCCAACGGCGTTGCGGTTGCCAATATCAACAACCTCGCCCAGCGCGTCTGGACCGCGTCGCCCTATGCCACGCGCAAATGGGAAGTTGAGACGGTGTCGGCAACGGCGATGGATACGGTGGATCTGACGTCCAGCCTGACACTGTTTCTCGGCGGCCGTCTCGACCACTTCAAATACACGCTCAGCCAGTGGAATGGCCAGACGGGCCTTGCCCAGAATTTCTCTGGCGGGACCACCAACGTTGCAACCTATTCCGACACGCTGTGGAACGGCCATGCCGGCCTGACCTACAAGGTCGGCAATGCGATGGCCTATTTCACCGTGGCGAGTGCCGCCGACATCAACGGCGGTGAATCCGATACGGGCACGAGCTCAGGTTATGGCGGCCTTGTGCTCTATCAGGGCGGCGCCGCCGGGGCGAAGCCGGAGCGCTCGCTCAACCTTGAACTGGGCACCAAATTCAACCTGCTGGAAGAGCGCCTGCTGCTGACCACGTCGCTGTTCCAGATCACCAAGTCGGGTGTGATGGAAGGGGCCAACTATGATTCGGTCGGCACCTTCAACAGCGGCAAGATCCGGGTGCGCGGGCTTGAAGTTGAAATGGCTGGCAACATCACCGATCAATGGTCGGTCCAGGGCGGTCTCACCTTCATGAACGCCAGAGTCCTGAAATCGGCAAATGTCGGCTTCAATGCGACGCAGCTGGCGCTGGGGGCGACCAATATCGGCAAGACCATCTCGAACTTCGCCGACTTCCAGGCTTCGGTCCAGACCCGCTATCAGGTGACTGACAAGTTTGCGATGGGCGCCGCCGTCAAGCACAAGAGCGGTATGTATGGCGGTCAGCCGGACACGGCGGCCGCTTTCACGCAGACGTCCACGGGCTATACCTACAGCCAGCCGATTCCGGCCTTTACGGTTGGCGACATATTCTTCGAGTATAAGTTCAACAACCGTATCGACCTTCGGGTCAACGTGAATAATGTCACGAACGAAGACTATCACACCGCCGTCTATCGGGCCGGTTTCTTCCTCTACAAGGGAGATGCCCGACAGATTACCGGCACTCTTAGCGCCAAGTTCTGATAAAGGCTCCGGGCGAGGCGCACGTCTCGCCCGGATACCATGTTTCTTGAATGACAGCCATGAAGCCCAAGTTGCAGACATTGCCGCCCGACCTCCTGTCGCTGGCTGACTATGCCCGGCTTGCGGTTGAATTTATCGCGCCGCCCGTCGAGGCTTGGCTTGAAGGTGGCAGCGGCACCGGGCAGGCACTGCGCGGCAATCAGGCCGCGTTCTCGGACCATTCGATCTACAACCGCGTTCTTGTCGACATGACGAGAGGCTCGACCGCAACGCACTTGCTTGGTCTCGACCTGCATCACCCAATCCTGCTCGCGCCCGTAGGTTTCCATCATCTCGTTCATCCGCAGGGTGAGATCGCGACCGTGAGGGGAGCGCTTGATACACTTATGGTGGTGAGCACCATGGCGTCGGTGCCGATGGAAGACATCGCGCGCGCCGCACCTTCACCGCTCTGGTTCCAGCTCTATTTTCAGCCGGACCGCAAGGATACGCTGCGTCTGGTGCGCCGTGCCGAGGCCGCGGGGTATCGCGCCATCGTCGTGACACTCGATACGCCTGTTCAGCCGACCAGTCTGGCGGCGCAAAAGGCGGATTTTGTCATTCCGAACGGTATTGAGGCGGTCCATCTGCGTGACAATGCGCCGCCAGCGCCACTCCACGTTCGTGACGAGCAAAGTCTGATCTTCCAGGGGATGATGCGCCATGCGCCGCGCCGGGACGATCTGGAGTGGCTGCGTGGCGTCACTCCGCTTCCGATCGTCGCCAAGGGCGTCAGCCACCCCGACGACGCAAGGGCACTTCTCGCCATGGGTGTCGACGGCATTGCGCTTTCAAACCATGGCGGCCGCGCGCTCGACTGCGCACCGGCGCCACTCATCGTCCTGCCTGCAATCCGCGATGCCGTTGGACCGGAGCCTGCTATTCTGATTGATGGCGGCGTGCGCACCGGCAGCGACGTGTTCAAGGCGATCGCGCTCGGCGCCAATGCGGTCATGATCGGCCGACCCCAGATGCACGCGCTGGCCGTCGCGGGGAGCCTTGGCATCGCGCATATACTGAAACTCTTGCGCGACGAACTCGAACTCACCATGGCGCTCGCAGGAACCCCGACCATCGCCGACATCGCGCCGGGCGCGCTTGCACCTGCACCATCTTCATTTGGGGACCGCTCATGCTGATCGTCATCGAAAACCTGCTCAGCCAGGAGGAGGTGGCCCGCTTCCGCGAGAAACTGGCCGTCGCTGACTGGGTTGATGGCGCGCAGACGGCGGGCACCCGCTCGATCGCGGTCAAGCAGAACCTGCAGCTTGCTGAGCTTGATCCGCTGGCGATCGAATTGGGTAATGCTCTGCTGCACAGACTTGGCGCTAATCCGCTCTTCCTGTCGGCGGCGCTGCCTGAGAAGATATACCCGCCGAAATTCAATCTCTACCAGAATGGCGGCCATTACGGGAACCATGTCGATGCCGCGATCATGCGCGTCGCCGAGGCTGGAATCACCGTGCGCACTGACATATCCGCGACCGTGTTTCTGGCTGACCCTGACGAATATGAGGGTGGTGAACTCCTGATCGAAGGGCAGTTCGGCGCGCAGGCGGTCAAGCTCGCCGCAGGCGACATGGTGCTCTATCCGTCGAGCAGCTTGCACCAGGTGACCCCGGTCACACGCGGGCAACGCCTCGCCTCGTTCATCTGGATGCAGAGTGCGGTGCCGGACGAGCCTGCCCGCACGCTGCTGTTCGATCTCGATCAGTCGATCCAGGCACTGGCGGTAGGAAAGCCCAAAGACGATCCCGACATCGATCGGCTCACCCACATCTACCATAATCTGCTGCGCCGCTGGGCACAGGTTTAGGACGCAGTCTCGATGCGTCTTTTCTTTCTTCGCAGTGCTGGGCTGCTGCTGGGTGCGAGCGCCCTGACGTCGGCGAGTGCGCAAGCACAAACGGCGGACGATCGGCTGGCCGCGCTTGAAAAGATCGTCGCCGAGCAAAATCGCCGCATCGCCGAGCTTGAAGGGCAGTTGAGCACCCGGTCAGCCAATGGCGCCGCCACGCTTCCCGCCGTGGTCGCCGCGCCTTCCGCAGAGCCGCAATCGGGCATCAAGGGCCTTGACGTCACCGGCGATATGCGGGTGCGCTATGAGCACAACTGGTCAGCGATCTCACCATCGCGCAGTCGGGGCGTGGTGCGCCTGCGGCTTGGCGCCACCTATGACGTGAACAAGATCTTTTCGGTCGGCGCGCGGCTTGTGACTGGCGACCCGGACGATCCCAACACCTCGGACATCACTCTCTCCAATTTTGACGATGATCTCAATGTCGCGCTCGATCAGGCCTATGTTCGCGCGAAATTTGGCCAGCTGGAACTGACGGCAGGCAAAATCCCGCAGACTTTCCGCAAGACCGAAATGGTCTGGGACGATGACGTCAACCCGCAGGGCGTTTCGGCAAAATATGATGTGCGGCTGGGAGGGCAAGCGAGCATCACGGCGCGCGGCCTCTATTTCGTTATCGATGAAAATGCGGCGATGGCGGACAGCACGATGATCGGCGCACAGGCCGGGCTCGATCTGCATCCGGGCAAGGACTGGACGGTGCAGCTTTCGGGTGCATGGTATGATTATCGCCTGCGCAGCCTTGCCGGGGGAGACAATGGCGATTTCGGCGGCAATCTGCGCAACGCGCAGGGTGGCTATCTGTCCGATTTCAACATCATCGACATTCTGGGGTCGGTTCGCTGGGTTGGTCTTGCAGCGCGCTGGCCGCTGACGATCACCGCAAATTTCGTGCACAATAATGGCGCGATTGCGCACGAGGGAGGCGGGCTGGCCTTGCTTGCCAGCATGGGGCGGACAAGCACACCGGGCGACTGGCAATTTGGCTATACCTACATGAAGACCGATGCCGATGCTGTTCTTGCCGCCTTCTCGCACGACAACATCACGCTTTCGACCGACTATGTGCAGCATGGCATTGCGACAGATTACGTGCTGCGGCCCAATGTCAGGCTGAACGCCACTTATTATCGTTTCCATCCCCAGCACTCAGCGGTGCTGCGCGGTGCGATGGACCAGTGGTCCAATCGCCTGCGGCTCAACCTCCTTCTCGGTTTCTAGAAAGCGAGGGCGCGCATGAGTCTGTTCCGACCCAAACGACTGCTCCTGTGGTTTCTTCTCGCGCTGCCGGCATTTGTCATGCTGCGCGAGTGGATCACCGGCGATACGCTGACCATGGATCTTCTTGAACCGAGTGGCGACATGGCCGTGCGCCTGATGATACTGGCGCTGCTACCCGGTCCATTGATCGCGTATTTCGGCAGCAACCGCATCCTGCGGGCATGGCTCGCAATCCGCAGAAATCTGGGGGTGGCCGCGTTTTGCTATGCCCTGCTGCATCTGGCCTTCTACGTGTTCGATATGCAAACACTGGCGGCGATGGCCGATGAACTGGGGCTTCCTGGCATCTGGACTGGCTGGCTGGCGTTTGCGCTGATGATCCCGGCAGCGGCAACGAGTTGGAACGGTGCCGTGCGCCAACTTGGCAGGCACTGGAAGTCGGTCCAGCGTATTGTTTACGGGGCTGCGCTTATTGCCTTTGTGCACTGGTTCCTGCTCGAACCCAGTTGGCTGAAAGCCGCGGTTCATGCAGCGCCACTTATAGCGGTGTGGTTGCTAAGGTTCGTGGCCAAATTTCGACGACACTCATGGAGAATGACATGACGGCTCTACGCAAGACCATAATTTCAGCGATTGCAGCTACTTCGGCATTGTTTGTCGCGGCACCAGTCCTGGCCGATGGCAATGTTCGCTGCAACTCCGGTCCGCAGCAGGGCTGGAAACCGATGTCCGCGCTCAAAAAGGCGGCGTGGCTCGAAGGCTGGACGATCCAGAAGGCGCAGGTCGAAGGCGATTGTTACGAAGTCTATGCCCAGACCGAAAATGGCATGGCTGTTGAGGCGTTCTTCCATCCGGTGACGCTGCAAAAGCTGCTCGTTCTGCGTCGTGGTCGGGAAATCTTTCGGGCACGCGGATTTACCGGGTGACGAAAGCCGGGTCGCAGCGCGCGGGTCTGCATTTGAGGATGGCGGCAGCGAAATAGGCTTTCACTCATTTCCGGCCCTGGGGCTGGATTTCTGAACAGGGCGCTGTCTGGCCATTGGCCGGAGGCGACTGGAGACGCTCCGGCCCATTTTCCAGAGCCAAGGGGCGTCACGCCTCCTCGGCAGGTTTCGACTGAAGCTGGATGTAATTTTCGATTCCCATGCGGGCAATCATATCGAATTGACGCTCGATCGTATCAATATGCTCCTCCTCGCTTTCAAGGATTTCCTTGAAAAGGTCGCGCGTCACATAGTCGCTAACCTGCTCGCAATGGGCGATCGCGCCCTTGAGTTGTGGAATTGCGTCCATTTCAAGGTCGAGATCTGCTTTGAGGATTTCCTCGACCGTTTCGCCAAGACGCAAGCGACCCAAATCCTGAAAGTTGGGAAGGCCGTCGAGGAAAAGGATGCGATCCGCAATGCGATCAGCGTGCTTCATCTCGTCGATCGATTCGCCATATTCGAACTTGGCAAGGCGCTCGATGCCCCAGTGCTTGAGCATCCGATAATGCAGGAAATACTGGTTGATGGCGGTCAGCTCGTTCTTGAGCGCCTCGTTAAGCAGGCCGATAACCCTGGTGTCGCCCTTCATTTCTTGTCTCCTGCTTGCGTGCACGAGACACTATAGCCATCCGGCAACCGGATGTCAGCGGGTCTTGAGGATTATCGGGCGCCTATGCCGCTGCGCAGACCTCATCTTCGATGATCTGCTCCGCAAATGGCAGGCATTGGCAGCAATTCGGGACGCATCCAAGGGCTTCATAGACCTCGACGACATCCAGTGCGCCGCCCCGCGCGGCCTCGCGGATTTGCTGTTCGCGAATGAAATTGCAACTGCAGACGATCATCCGAATCTCCACATCTTCGAGGTGATAGTCGCATTATTGCGAGTGCGACGCAATAAGGATGTTGCGCCAGTCGAGCAGCAGTCGGCGAATAACATTCCCAAGAGTCGGCTTCATGCTCTGAAGCCGTTTGGCAAGCTGCGGAGCAATGTGGTTCCGTTCCTGTTTCGACATGACGGGCCAGGCGGTGATCTCCTGCCGCATTTTTCCGCCTTCCAAAATTCATGCTTGACCGTTCGACTCGCCATCTGCAAAAACTTGCGAATGATAATGATTCGCATATGCAATTGAGGGAAGTAGAAATGGGGACAATCGGGCGTGTTGGCAATTCGGTATCAAAGGGCTGTTCGCACTGGCAAAGGCCTGCCGATCAGGCGGCATGGCGTCACTCGCGTCCGGCCTGCGCGTCGCTGGCGCTAGCCCTTGCCATGCTGGCGGCGCCTGCACGGGCGCAGGACAATGACGGCTATTACTGGCTCGACCGGCTGAACCAGATCGTGGTGACCGCAACGCGCACGCCGGTAAAGATGCAGGATGTGCCGGTTGTCGTTTCGGTCAAGACCGACGAGCAGATGGCTGACGAGATGGTCTCGGACATCAAGGATCTCGTCCGTTTCGAGCCCGGTATCAGTGTGCGGCAAGGGCCGAGCCGGTTCGGTGCCGCGCTGGGCGCCACCGGTCGCGCCGGAGCGGAGGGCTTCAATATCCGCGGCCTCGAAGGCAACCGTGTCCTCATTCAGGTGGATGGCGTGCGGGTTCCTGATGGTTTCGAATTCGGTGCGCAATCGGCAGGTCGTGGCAACTATGTCGATCTCGGCCTGGTCAAATCGGTCGAAATCCTGCGGGGCCCCGCCTCGGCGCTCTATGGCAGTGACGGTCTGGCTGGCGCGATAAGCTTCGTGACCAGCGATCCTGCCGATCTGCTCAAGGGCGATGCCCAAATCGGCGGGCGTGTGCGGGCAAGCTACGATTCCGCCGACAATGAGTTCAGCGAAACAGCCATTGTCGCAGGCCGCAGCGGCGCGCTCTCGGCGATGCTCGCCTATACCCGCCGCGACGGCCACGAACTTGGCAATCAGGGCACGAACGATGCGCCTAATTCGACGCGCACCACGCCCAATCCGCAAGATACGCGGTCCGATGCGCTGCTCGGCAAGATCGCGCTTGAAACTGGCCCTTCGAGCCGTCTGCGGCTCACGGGCGAGTATCAAAAAGGACTGGTCGATACCAATGTGTTGAGCGGCGTTGCCCCGATTGCTTCTGCTGTAACCAGCGTGCTGGCGCTCAAGGCCCGTGACACGACCAAACGCAGCCGCCTTGCGCTCGACTGGAAACAGGAGGCCGCAGGTGCGATCGATTTCATCCAGCTTACCGGCTACTGGCAGGATGGCGAAAACCGTCAGTTTACTGCTGAAGATCGCAATGCCGCCCTCGACCGGACCCGGCTCAATGTGTTCAAGAACCGTGTGATCGGCGGCGCAGCGGATTTCCGGTCCGACTTTGCGACCGGCTCGATCCGTCATCAGCTTGCCTGGGGAGCCGATGCGTCGGTGACGCGGCAGGAAGGTCTGCGCAGCGGCACGGTGCCGACCGCGCCCGACGTGTTCCCGACCCGCGCCTTCCCGGTCACCGATTTTACGCTGGTCGGCGGTTATCTCTCCGACCGGATCGAGATCGCCGATGGGCGGGTGCAGCTCTATCCCGCGATCCGCTTCGATCATTTCAGCCTCAGCCCCAAGGATGATCCGCTGCTACCAACTTTCGCGGCGGCGAAGCAAAGCGGGTCGCACTTGTCGCCCAAGATCGGCGCGGTGGTGAAACTGACGCCGCTGCTCAGCCTGTTCGCCAACTATGCGCATGGCTTCAAGGCGCCCGCGCCAAGTCAGGTCAACCAGTTCTTCGAGAACCTGACTTCGCCGTTCGGGGCTTACCGGACGATCACTAATTCGGACCTCAAGCCTGAGACCAGCAAGACCATCGAGGGCGGTATCCGGCTGACCAGCGAGCAAATCGTCGCGAGCGTGACGGGCTTTTCGGGGCGATTCGGCAATTTCATCAGCCAGGAAGTCATTCGCGGCACGGGATCGGTCGCCGATCCGATCATCTATCAGTATATCAACCTCGCCAAGGCGAAAATCGAGGGTGTCGAAGGCAAGCTCGACCTTGCTGCCGGCAATGGCCTGACGGGCCAGCTCGCCATTTCCTATGCGAAGGGCGACAGTGTTCGCAGCGGGGTCTCGACGCCACTTGCCACGATCGATCCGTTCAAACTCGTTGTCGGGATCGGCTATCGTGACCGCGCCGACCGCTTTGGCGGACAACTTACCCTCACTCATTCCGCGCAAAAGGAAGAGAGCCGCGCCGCTGTTGGCAGCTATCGGCCCGATGCCTTCGCCATCCTCGATCTGACCGGCTACGCCAAGGTTATCGATGGCCTGACGCTGCGCGCGGGCATCTTCAACATTCTCGACAAGAAATACGCCTGGTGGAGCGATGTGCGCGGCTTGTCCGCCACCTCGACCGTAACCGACGCGTACACGCAGCCCGGTCGCAACGTGAGCGTCTCGCTCAGCTACCGCTTCTGATTCAACAGGGAGGGGCATCCTATGACACGCTTCAAGACTATCCTTGGCGCAAGCCTTCTGGCGCTCACCTGCGCTGTCAGCCCCGCGCTGGCCCATCCGCCGATCGCGGCTGAACAGGCCGCCGCCAGCTTCCAGCAGGACCGCGCCGACATCCTTGCCATGGCGGGCAACTTCAAGGTCCGCTTCGATATGCAGGAATCGACCCGCTGGGACCCGGCCTACACACCGCTTGATCGCAAGATTTCGGGCGGCAACGAAGTGGTCCGGGTGATTGAGGACACGGGCCACAAGATCGTGCTCCAGCATCTGCTCGTGGTCCAGCACGAGGGCAAGGACATGGTTATCAAGCACTGGCGGCAGGACTGGGTATACGAGCCCGTCCGCGTCCTCGTCTATTCGGACACCAACACCTGGAAATGGGAGGACGTGCCCGAAAAAATGCGCACCGGCCGCTGGTCGCAGACGGTCTGGCAGGTCGATGACAGTCCGCGCTATGGCGGCTGGGGCCAGTTCGAGACCCAGGGCGGCGTGCGCCGCTGGCGCTCCAACTGGACCTGGCGGCCGCTCGCCCGGCGCGATGCCGTGCGCCATCCCGTCTATGATCGCTACCTGTCGATCAACCGGCACCAGACTGGACCCGACGGTTGGATTCACTGGCAGGACAACACCAAGATGGGGCCGAAGGACGGCCAGCTGGTCCCCATTGTCCAGGAATATGTCCTCAACACCTACACCAAGTTCGACGGCTACAATGTGAGGGCCGCCGACGACTATTGGGCCGCAACGAAGGACTATTGGGCGGCAGTCCGCGTTGAATGGGACCGGGTCGCCAATGAAAAGGGCGGCATCGGCATACAGGAGGAGGCCGAGACCGGCACGGTCATCAGCGCCCGGCTGATGCAACTGGCCGACGACATTCAGGCCAAACGCACGACGACGGCTAAGGCCATCACGGACGCCCGCAAGCTGATCGGGGACAACACCCGCCGTCTTTGAATATCAACAAACGCGAGAGGAGCCTGCCATGTATGATTATCTGGACCGCCCGGTCACCAGTCTTGACCATGGCGGGCGCCTCCTCGTCTGGTCGACGCGGAGCTGGGTCAAGGCAGTCTGTGAACGCCAGTGCCCGGCGAGTGCTATTGCGCGTGCGTTCAGCAAATGTAACATGGTGCACGGCCTCCAGGCTTTTCTTCGCATGATGGCGCTGTTCAGCCGGCACGGGCTGGAGAACTTCCAGTTCTGCGCCCTGCAGTGCAACCACGTCTCCGAACATGAAGCGATCATCATTGCGCTCGTATCGGCAAGCGGAGACAATGGGCGCATTCCGGTGCGCGGCACGCTCGACCTGCTGGTTGAAGAGGAGGCTGTCGGCGACCTCATCGTCAGCATTTCCAGTCTGGGGCGGGCGATGGCACTGGCCGGTATCTTTCCGGGGCGGATTGGCGCGGATACCGATGGCGTTGAAGGCAAACCGGAGACCCCGCTGCCATGACCGCCGATTGCGGTTCTGGCCACGATCTCCTTTCAGTCAGGCGAATAATCTCCGGCCCGAACGTGCGCCTCGCGATTGAGCAGGCCGACTGGCGATCCGTCCCAAGACGCGCGCAATGCCAAAGCGGGGAGCATGATGTGTCAATCACGCTCCCCGCTCCAGGATCAACGAAAAATCAGAAGCGATCTGCTTCCATCACCTTGGTCCAGGCCGCCACAAAGTCGGCCAGGAACTTGCCGCTGGCGTCGTCCGACGCGTAGACTTCAGCAACGGCGCGCAACTCCGAATTCGAGCCGAAGATCAGGTCTACCGGAGTTGCTGTCCACTTCGCCGCGCCGCTGGTGCGGTCCTTGCCTTCATAGAGACCCGGAGTGCTGGCCGACTTTGACCACACCGTGTCCATCGACAGCAGGTTGACGAAGAAGTCGTTGGAAAGCGCACCCGGACGGCTTGTGAAGACGCCTGCGGTCGAGCCGTCGGCGTTGGCGCCAAGGGTGCGCAGGCCACCCACCAGCACCGTCATTTCGGGCACGGTGAGATTCAGCATATCCGCCTTGTCGACCAGGGCTTCGGCAGGACCGAGTTCGGCATTGGCCGTATAGTAGTTGCGGAACCCGTCTGCCTTGGGCTGGAGGTGGTTGACCGAGGTCACGTCGGTTTGCGCCTGCGTGGCGTCGACCCGACCCGGCTTGAACGGCACTGTCACAGCCTGACCAGCAGCCTTGGCAGCCTGCTCGATCCCGACATTGCCGCCCAGCACGATGAGATCGGCGAGGCTGACCGTCCTTCCGCCGGTGGCGCGCTTGTTGAAGCTGGCACGGATGGTTTCAAGCCGACCAAGGACCTTCGTCAGTTCTGCCGGATTGTTGACCGCCCAGTTTTTCTGGGGTGCAAGCCGGATGCGCGCGCCATTGGCCCCGCCGCGCATATCGGTTGCGCGGAAGGTCGAGGCAGATGCCCATGCCGTGCGCACCAGTTCCGCATTGCCAAGGCCGGAACCGGCGATGTCCGCCTTCAGGGCTGCAACATCGCTGCCGTCGATTATCGCGCCATCGGCCTTTGGCAGGGGATCCTGCCAGGTGAACGTTGCCGTCGGGACGTCCTTGCCCAGATAGCGGGCCTGCGGCCCCATGTCGCGGTGGGTCAGCTTGAACCAGGCGCGGGCAAAGGCGTCGGCGAAGGCCTGCGGGTTCTTCTGCCAGGCTTGGGTGACCTTGCGGAAGCCCGGATCCTCACGCATCGCGATGTCGGTGGTGAACATGATCGGCGCATGGCGAACGTCGGGGCGATGTGCGTCGGGCACCAGACTGGCGGCGGCGGGATCCTTGGGAATCCACTGCGTGGCCCCGGCCGGGCTCTTGGTCTTCACCCATTCGAAACCATAGAGATTGTCGAGATACTGGGTGGTAAAAGCAACGGGGTTGGCCGACCACGCGCCTTCAAGGCCGCTGGAGACGGTATCTTCAGCATTGCCCTTGCCGCATTTGTTGACCCAGCCCAGGCCTTGGCTCTCGACCGGAGCGGCACCCGGATCGCCGGCAACGCATTCTTCGGGCTTGTGTGCGCCATGCGCCTTGCCGAAAGTGTGTCCGCCGGCGATCAGCGCGGCGGTTTCCTCATCGGTCATCGCCATGGCACCAAAGGCGCGGCGGATGTCGGCGGCGGCAGCCAGCGGATCGGGAACGCCACCCGGACCTTCGGGGTTGACGTAGATCAGGCCCATCTGCGTGGCGGCCAGCGGACCCTTGAGGTTGCCACTGGCATCGCGGCGCTGGTCCATCAGCATCTTCGTTTCAGGACCCCAGAACACGAGATCCGGCTGCCAGGCATCGACACGGCCACCGGCGAAACCCAAGGTCTTGAAGCCCATGTCTTCCATGGCGACGTTGCCGGAAAGCACCATCAGATCGCCCCAGGAAAGCTTGCGACCGTATTTCTGCTTGATCGGCCAGACGAGGCGGCGGGCCTTGTCGAGGCTGACATTGTCGGGCCATGAGTTCAGTGGCTCGAAGCGCTGTTCGCCACCGTCTGATCCGCCGCGCCCGTCGCCGGTGCGATACGTGCCGGCGCTGTGCCAGGCCATGCGGATGAAAAACGGGCCATAGTTGCCATAGTCTGCCGGCCACCACGGCTGCGAGCTGTGCAGCGCTTTGCGGATGTCGGCCTTGACGGCATCGAGATCGAGTGACGCAAACTCGCGCGCATAATTGAAATCGGGGCCATAAGGGTTGGATTGTGCCTCGTTCTGGCGCAGCGCCGAAAGGTCAAGATCCTTCGGCCACCATTCCTTTGCGGCAGGCGTCGCTGTATCGGCCCATGCGGTGCCGATGAACGCCATAGGTGAACTGGCCGCCATCAAGGCGGAAACGGCTATGATACGGATATTCATGGGTTATATCCCTCCTGCTGTTCTGCCCGGACATTGTTGGGCGCCGACGTGGATAGCGCGCCCGGCCATTCTCCTCCCAACTGGAAATGCTTGTCACAATGATCGAATTTGCCACTCAATAGCGGGCGGTTGCGTCAAAATGCCAAACAACGAAGAGCATGGCGGTTAGCCGCCCGATCTGTGGAGATAGCTGAGCAGCGCATCGCGATCGTTGCGGTCGGGCAGTCCGGCAAATGGAACGCACATACCGGGGAATTGCGCCTGTGGTTTGCGCAGCCATTGTTCCAGCCGCTTTTGTGTCCAGACGAAACTCTGCTCCCGCAAGCGGGCCGTATAAGGAAAACCGGCGACGCTCGCCACGCGGCGACCGATGATCCCGTCGAGGCGCGGGCCGGTCCTGACTGACGCGCTGGCGCCAAGCGAATGACACGCCGCGCAGCGTATGAAGATCATGCGCCCGCGTTCGGCCATGGCGGCATCGCCCGGTGAAGGAGGTGGGGCGGCGGCATGGACCGGCTCCCTTGCGAGGGCCAATGCCAGCAAGGAGAGCAAGAACAGCCTGCAACCGCGGGTGCGAAGTTTCATGCTAGTTGGTCGTGCGGCCATCGAAATGCCCGTTCGCCGCGTTCGCCTCGGTCAGCCGCTCGATGGTGTCGATGAAACCCTTCATCTCGTCGTCTCCTTGCATTGCATCCATGACCAGTTTGACAGGTAAGCCAGCGCGAGGGAGCCGCGAATGGCTTACCTGTCCTCAACTCCGGTCAGGTTCGATCGAAACGATCAGCGTCCATTACCTTGACCCACGCCGTGACAAAGTCATGGACGAATTTCTCGCCAGCATCATCCTGCGCGTAGACTTCCGCATAGGCGCGCAGCACCGAGTTCGACCCGAATGTGAGATCCAGTTCGGTGGCCGTCCACCGGACCACACCGGTGCTGCGATCCCGAATATCGTAAAGCCCCTGTCCGATCGGCACCCACTTGTAGGCCATCTCGGTGAGGTTCACGAAAAAGTCGGTGGTCAGCGCACCTTCCCGGTCGGTGAGCACGCCGTGCTTCGTGCCGCCGTGATTGGCGCCCAGCACACGCAGGCCGCCGACCAGCACGGTCATTTCCGGTGCGGTCAGCCCCATCAGCTGGGTGCGATCGAGCATCAGTTCGGCAGGTGACACTGCGTAGTTCTGCTTCAGCCAGTTGCGATAGCCGTCGTGGATGGGTTCGAGCGGCGCGAAGCTCTCGGCATCGGTCATCGCCGTGCTGGCATCGCCCCGGCCCGGCGTGAAGGGAACGTCGATCTCGTAGCCCGCCGCCTTTCCCGCCTGTTCGACACCGAGATTGCCGGCCAGCACGATCGTATCGGCCATGCTCGCACCCGCCTCCGCAGCGATGGGTTCAAGGATAGCCAGCACATGGGCCAGCCGGGCCGGTTCATTGCCTTCCCAGTCCTTCTGCGGCGCAAGACGGATACGTGCGCCGTTGGCGCCGCCGCGCTTGTCCGAACCACGGAAAGTGCGTGCACTGTTCCAGGCGGTCGTGACCATATCGGCAACAGACAGCCCACTGCCCGCGATCCTCGCCTTGAGCGCGGCAACATCATAGTCCTTGCGGCCAGCAGGAACCGGGTCCTGCCAGATCAGGTCTTCCGCAGGCACATCAGGTCCAACGTAACGCGCCTTCGGTCCCATGTCGCGATGCGTGAGCTTGAACCAGGCGCGGGCGAACACTTCCGAGAAGTAGGCCTGATCCTGGTGGAACCGTTCGGCGATTGCCCGATAGGCGGGATCGAACCGCATCGCCATATCAGCATCGGTCATGATCGGGGTGCAGCGGATCGAAGGGTCTTCGACATCGGCTGGCTTATCCTCGTCCCTGATGCCGATCGGTTCCCACTGCGAGGCTCCGGCCGGGCTCTTTTGGGGCCACCAGTCGTAGCCGAGCAAAAGCTGGAAATAGCCACCGTCCCAGCGGGTGGGATGTGTGGTCCACGCACCCTCGATACCGCTGGTGATCGCGTCGCGGCCCGCGCCCTTGCCACCAGGGTTGGCCCAGCCGAAGCCCTGCTGTTCGACCGGCGCGGCCTCCGGTTCGGGGCCGAGTCTACTGGCATCGCCGTTGCCGTGGGCCTTGCCGACGGTGTGGCCGCCGGCGGTGAGCGCGACGGTCTCCTCGTCGTTCATCCCCATGCGCGCGAAGGTTTCGCGCACGGCCTGCGCGGTCTTCAGCGGATCGGGCTGGCCATCGACGCCTTCGGGATTGACGTAGATGAGGCCCATCTGGACTGCGGCCAGCGGATTTTCGAGCGACGTTTCATCAGTGCTGGCATAGCGGTCCTTGGTTAGCCATTCCTTTTCCGAGCCCCAATAGACGTCCTTCTCCGGCTGCCAGATGTCCTCGCGGCCAAAGCCGAAGCCGAAGGTCTTGAGCCCCATGGTCTCGTAGGCGATTGTGCCGGCAAGCACGATGAGATCGGCCCAGCTCACCTTGTTGCCGTATTTCTTCTTGATCGGCCACAGTAGGCGCCGGGCCTTGTCGAGGCTGACATTGTCCGGCCAGGAATTGAGGGGAGCAAACCGCTGGTTGCCGCTCCCACCGCCGCCGCGGCCATCCGCCGAGCGATAGCTGCCGGCCGCGTGCCAGGACATACGGATCATCAGACCGCCATAGTGGCCCCAGTCCGCCGGCCACCAGTCTTTGCTGTCGGTCATCAGCGCCCGCATATCGGCCTTGAGCGCCTCGAAATCGAGCGTTTTCACCGTTTCGCGGTAGTCGAAGTCCTTGCCCAGCGGATTGGTCTTGGCATCATGCTGGTGCAGGATGTCGAGGTTGAGCGTGTTTGGCCACCACTCGGTGACCGACATATCAGTCCTGGTGTTGCCACCATGCATGACCGGGCACTTCCCGGTCGTTGAAGTCGCGTCTGTCATGTCCACCTCCCGCAAATGAAATCAGGGCGGAGTATGCGCCACCGATGCCCCAGCTTGAACAGCATCACTTGAGATCGATCAATACGATTAAAATTGTCACAATGATCGGAGAAATCGATTTAGGTCGTGACCTCATAATGTCGCAGGCCTAGCCTGATGCAAGCGAGTTTGACCATGGCGAGGTATGCGGACCCAAGCTTGTCATCGCGGGTGGCGCAGGTGATCCCCAACCCATGCTCGCGCCCGACCATGAGGCGAAATGCAGTCTCCCTTCCGTCTGCGGCTATTCCGTTGTCCGGCCGTCAAAATGCTCATGCGCTGCGTTTGCATCGGCGCAGGTTTTGTGGATGGTTCCGTCGATGTGCTCTGGCGGTCCATAGATGGTGTAGAGGCGCAGCGGCTCCTTGCCGGTGCTTATCACGTTGTGGCGGGCACCCTGTGGCACGATCACGCCATCGTCCGCGCTCACCTTGTGGCAGATGCCATCAATCCAGACCTCGCCTTCGCCGCCTTCAATGCGGAAGAATTGGTCGCGATCGTCATGCACTTCCTCGCCGATCTCGTCACCGGGCTGGATCGCCATCAGGACCAGCTGGAGATTGTGTCCGGTGTAAAGCACGCGCCGGAAATCATCATTCGTTTCCGTGAGCCGTTCGATATTGTCGACAAAACCCTTCATGTCATTACCTCGCGAACTGGTGAACTTCAGTCAACCTATAGCAATCCTGCTGTGCGATAGGCGAGGGCGGTTTCCTTCAAGCCCTCGCGCGTGTCGATTTGTGGCGTCCAGAGGCTGGAGAGCGGGCGCTTTTGTGGCGTCACGCGCCAGTCGGGGTGGCAGAAATAATTGACGCGATCCGGCGTCAGCTTTGCCCGGTCGCCACGCAGGAGGCTGTCAATCGCGGTGCCAAGCTTGAGGATGGGGCGCGGGGTTGAAATGATGAACGCGCGCCGCCCCATGGCATCCGCCACGGCGTGCGCAAACTCCTTGTGAGTCCAGCCGTCCGGTCGGGCATCATCGGCTTCGAGGATCGCGCTCGATGCGGCACCCGGAGCGGACAGGGCGAGGAGAAGGCGTGACAGGTCTGCTGCGTGGATAACGGACATATGCCCGGCAGGCGGCATCAGCATCACGCCGGTTTTGGCCATCTTGAAGATGTCGAGCATCTCCATGTCGCCGGGGCCGTAAATGGCGGGCGGGCGCACCATCGCCCAATCAAGGCCACTGGCGGCAACCGCGTCTTCTGCGCCCGCCTTGGACCATCCATAGACCGATAACTCCGGCGCGCGCGCAGCGAGCGAGGAGACATGGACGAAGCGGTTTACGCCCGCTGCCTTTGCCGCATCCACCATCGCCTGCGTGCCGTGGATGTTCCCCGCGACAAAGCCCGCGCGCGTCGGTGCGTTGACGACGCCTGCAACATGGATGATGGTTTCTGCGCCTTGGGCGAGTTTCCTGAGGCTGTCCGGCTGGTCGAGCGCGCCTTCGACCCAATCAATGCCGGGGGCAGGGGCTTGCGGACGCCGGGTGAGCGCGCGGACCTTGTGGCCTGCCTCGGTGGCGGCTCTCAGCAGCGTCGATCCGACAAAGCCCGTCGCCCCGGTAACGGCGAGGGTGGCTTTGCTCACAGCAGAACCATATGGTCGCGGTGGACCATCGCGGCGCGCGGTGCATAGCCCAGAATATCGGCCAACAGTTCACTGCGTTTGCCGCAGATCCGCGCGGCTTCCTCAACATCATATTCGGCCAGCCCATGCGCAACGACATGGCCTTCGGCATCCACGACTTCAACGACATCGCCACGCGCAAATTTGCCATCGACGCTGCGGGCACCCGCAGGCAGCAGGCTTGCGCCCTTTGCGAGCGCGGTGGCAGCACCCGCATCAATGTGGATGCGGCCCTTGGAGGTCAGACGTCCGGCAAGCCATGCCTTTTTGGCAGGGCGTGCGCCTTCTCCGGTGAAGATGGTGCCGCAGTCGGTATCGGCGAGCCGGGCCAGCGGGTGATTGTGCAGGCCAGAGACGATCACAAGCGCAGCGCCTGCTGCATTGGCGATGCGCGCGGCTTCGATCTTGGAGGCCATGCCGCCCGATCCCATGCCTGATGAGCTTTCCGCCTTGGCCATGCCCCTGATCCGCGCATCGATGCGGCGGACGACAGGAATACGTTCTGCCTTGGGGTCTTTGGAAGGGTCGGCGGTATAAAGCCCGTCCACGTCGGAAAGCAGGACGACGCCCTGTGCCGAGGCCGCCTGCGCGATGCGCGCGGCCAGCCGGTCATTGTCGCCAAAGCGGATTTCGGCGGTGGCGACTGAATCATTCTCGTTGATGACGGGCACGACGCCAAGGCCCATCAGCCGTTCCAGCGTGGCGGCAGCGTTCAGATAGCGGCGGCGGTCCTCAAGATCGTCGAGCGTGACGAGGATTTGCGCCGCCGTCATGCCCTTGGCGTCGAGCAGTTCCGCCCAGCATTGCGACAAGGCAATCTGGCCCGTGGCGGCGGCGGCTTGGGCATCTTCAAGGCTGGCGCGTCCGCCCTTGGGAAGCGCAAGTCGGCGCGCGCCAAGCGCAATCGCACCGGAAGAGACGATGATGACCTGCTGGCCCGCTGCGCGCCGCGTGGCAACGTCGTCGACCACGGTTTCCAGCCAGTCCCGCCGGACGACGCCCGCCGGATCAACCAGCAGCGACGAGCCGATCTTGACGACGATGCGCGGGCTGGTCTGCGGCGTCAGAGAGGAGACCACCCCTTATCCTCTTCCTGCTGGGCGGCTGCTTCCTTGGTGGCGGGGCCAATGGCTTCGATCAGCCGGTCGAGCACTTCGGGGATGCCTTCCCCACTCGCGCCAGACAGCAGCAAGACATCGGCCTTGCTGGCGCGCTTGAGCTTGGTGGCGAGTTTCTTGACCTCTTTGGGGTCCATCGCGTCGATCTTGTTGAGGCCGATCACTTCGGGCTTCTCGATGAGGTCCGCGCCGTATTTCTTCAGTTCCTTGCGGACGATCTTGTAGGCACCCACCGGGTCTTCGCCCGTGGCGTCCACAAGATGCAGCAACACGCGACAACGCTCGATATGGCCGAGGAAGCGGTCACCAATGCCCGCACCTTCGGCGGCCCCTTCAATAAGCCCCGGAATGTCGGCCACGACAAATTCGCGGCTTTTGTGGCTGACGACACCGAGTTGCGGACGCGTTGTGGTGAAGGGGTAGGCGCCTACCTTTGCCTTGGCGTTGGTAACGGCATTGATGAAAGTTGATTTGCCCGCATTGGGCAGGCCAAGCAGGCCGGCATCGGCCAGCAGCTTCAGGCGTAACCACACCCACATTTCTTCGG
This sequence comes from uncultured Sphingomonadaceae bacterium, assembly GCA_937873035.1. Taxonomy (GTDB): domain Bacteria; phylum Pseudomonadota; class Alphaproteobacteria; order Sphingomonadales; family Sphingomonadaceae; genus Aquisediminimonas. The sequence goes on from CALMVA010000025.1 coordinate 51,855, forward strand.
CGGGCCAGCCCATGCCATGCTGGCGGGGCGCGCGGTTGGTGGATGTCTTGTAGCTGGCATTGCCGCGCCCGCCATCGCCGCCGCGCAGGAAGACGACGTGCTTGCCCGGCTCGGTAAAGTCGGCAAGCACGTGCTCCCTGTCTTCAGACAATATCTGCGTGCCGATGGGCACCTTGATGACAAGGTCTTCTCCGCCGGCGCCCGTGCGGTTGGAGCCGGCGCCGTTGTGGCCGCGCTGCGCCTTGAAGTGTTGTGTGTAGCGAAAGTCGATAAGCGTGTTCAGCCCTTCAACGGCTTCAAACACGATGTCGCCACCCTTGCCGCCATTGCCGCCATCAGGGCCGCCATATTCGATAAATTTTTCACGCCGGAACGACACCGCGCCGGGGCCGCCGGCACCCGAACGGATGAAGATCTTGGCTTGGTCGAGAAAATGCATGGCTTCCCTTTAGAGCGATTTCGAGTGAGGTGGAAACACCGAACGGCTCGGAAATCGCGGAAAACAAAAACTGGAGCGCGGTTTTGAGTCTGTCAGAACCGAACGCGCTTTAGGCGAAACCGCGAAAATGGAAAGCTTTGGTGCAGAAACAAGCACCGATACGGTCAGTTCGCCTCTTCGCCCTTGAAGCGCGGGGCCAGCCGGGGCGAGGCCATGAGCAGCTTGGCGGCGATGTCGCGTGCCGCCTCGCGCGGCAGGCCCAGCGACTTTGCGAGCGGCTCACCCAGCAGCGCATCGCCCATCGCGAGCAGCACGATGGCGAGCGTATCTTCGTGCATCGACTTGTCGGCATGGCCTTCGCCAATCTCGTCGATCAGATCGTGAATCGCATCGACCACGGGGTCGAGCGCATTTTCATTGCCGGAGAGAATCATCCAGGTGGCGAGCGGCCCGGCACCCTTGGTGTCGAATGTGTCGAACACCATGTCGACCACGCGCTTGGGGTCTGGCTCGCTGTCACGGTTCTGGAGGATGACCTCGGCAATCGAATCGCACACCGATCCGGTAAGGTGCGCCGCCAGCGCCATCTGGAGGCCCGCGGCCGACCCGAAATGATGGAGCAGATTGGCGTGCGTGCGTCCCATGCGCGCAGCGACGGCCTTCAACGTCACGGCCTGTGGCCCGGCCTCGATCAGGATCGCGCTCGCAGCTTCGAGCGCGGCTGAGCGGCTTTCTTCGGGGGACAGGCGTTTGCGCACTATTGACATAGATGTAAGTAATCCATATTTCCGCGTTCAAGACAGGAGATTCGCGCCCATGACTGCAACGACCCTCAAGACCCCGACTGACCTCACCATCACGCCGCGCGACCGGCGTTTCGGGCGTAACAGCAAGCAAGGCCGTTGGTGGGCGGGTGGAGACCCGATTGCAACGGCTTTCTACAATGCGCTGTCGATCACTTTCCCCAAGGGCGAGGCCTTCTTCATCGAGAGCGTAAAGGCTTTTCGTGATGGCGCGCCGGAAAAGCTGGAGCGCGAGATCCGCGCCTTTGTGCAGCAGGAAGTGATGCACACGCGCGAGCACGTGTCATTCAACAAGCGCGTCGCGGATGCGGGCTATGATCTTGCCGAGCTGGAACAGCAGGTGGGCGAGGCGCTGGCGATGACCAAGGATCGTCCGCAAATTTTGAACCTGTGTGTTACCATGGCACTGGAACATTACACCGCGATTCTCGCCTCGCAGTTTCTGACCGACCGTAACGCCTTCAAGGGGGCAGATAAGGAGCAGGTCGATATGTGGAAGTGGCACGCCATCGAGGAAATCGAGCATAAGGGTGTTGCCTATGACACCTGGCTCCATGCGACCAAGGACTGGACACGCTATAAGCGCTGGAAGGTCAAAAGCCTGATGATGCTCGTCGTCTCCAAGAATTTCTGGACCAAGCGTTATCAGGGGATGCTCAATCTGCTGGCGCAAGATGGCATTACCGGCTTTTCAGCAAAGGCGCGGGTGTTGTGGTTCCTGCTGGGTGCGCCGGGTGCGTTGCGCAAGCTGTTCTTCCCTTGGGCGACCTATTTCCTGCCGGGCTTCCACCCGTGGAACCATGATGACCGCTACCTGATCGCGTCGGTGGACAGCGAATATGAAGATGCGCGTCTCCCGGTGACGGCGGCGGCCTGATCCGTTAGGGTGGGTGCATGACAGACGCGCCCACTTTAACCACCGACCGGATGATCCTGACGGCGCTTTCGATGGCGCATTGGGAGGATTATGCCGCCGCATGGGCGGACCCTGAAATGACCGCCTTCATCGGTGGAAAGCCACGAACTCGTCAGGAAAGCTGGGTCAAGTTCACCCAAGGCGCGGGGCTGTGGCCCTTGTTCGGCTACGGCTATTGGGCCTTTGTCGATCGCGCGACCGGGCAGTTTCTCGGCAATGGCGGGCTGGCCCAGTTTGAGCGTGGCATATCGGAGCTTGGCGGCTTGCCGGAGGCGGGCTGGGCCTTTGTGCCCGATGCATGGGGCAAGGGTTTTGCGACCGAGGCCATGGCCGCGATTTTCGATTGGGCGGATAAGGCGCTGGCAAGCGAAGTCCGCTGCATTATCGACCCCGGTAATGTCGCCTCGCATCGCGTGGCGGAAAAGCTGGGTTTTCAGAAGTTTGCGGAGAGCGACGGCGCGAATGGCCGCGTTAACGTCTACCGTCGGATGCCCGCTTCGGCAGCATAGCAATGCGGGGGCCTTGCCCTTGGTTGCGCTTGCGTTACAAGCCGGGCGATGGACAGAATTCTTATTCGCGGCGGCAATCGCCTCAATGGCCGCATACCGATTTCCGGGGCAAAGAACTCCGCGCTGACGCTCATGCCGTGCGCGCTTTTGACCGATGAGCCGCTGACGCTGCGCAACCTGCCGCGTCTGGCGGACGTGGACAGCTTTGGCCACTTGCTGAACCAGCTCGGCTGTTCGACGATGATCGAAGGCGCGCGGCCTGAAGATTTCGGTCGCGTCATGACGCTGCGCGCGGGCAAAGTCACAGCGACGATGGCCCCTTATGACATCGTGCGGAAAATGCGCGCGTCGATCCTTGTGTTGGGGCCACTACTGGCGCGCGCTGGCGAGGCAACGGTGTCTCTCCCCGGCGGATGCGCCATCGGCAACCGCCCCATTGATCTTCACCTGAAGGCGCTGGAAGCTTTTGGCGCGGAAATCGAGACGACGGCGGGCTATGTGACGGCGCGCGCCAAGGGTGGGCGTCTGCCCGGCGGCACGATGATCTTCCCGGTCGTGTCGGTTGGCGCTACGGAAAATGCGCTGATGGCCGCAGTGCGCGCCAAGGGCACCTGCATCCTGGAAAATGCGGCGCGCGAGCCGGAGATTGTCGATCTCTGCAAGTTGCTCGTCGCAATGGGTGCGCATATCGAAGGCATCGGCACTGAAAAGCTTGTCGTCGAGGGTGTCGAGCGCCTTCACGGTGCGACCTACGCCGTGATGCCGGATCGCATCGAGGCGGGCAGCTATGCCTGTGCCGTGGGGATTGCGGGCGGCTCTGTCGATCTCGATGGCGCGAACCCCGATGATATGCACGCCACGCTTGCGGCACTGCGTGAAACGGGCGTCGAAGTTGTTGAGCGCAAGGGCGGCATCACTGTCTCGTCAGATGGCAAGCTCAAGCCGCTCACGCTGTCGACCGCGCCATTCCCTGGTTTTGCCACCGATATGCAGGCGCAGTTCATGGCGATGCTGCTCAAGGCCGATGGTGCGAGTGTGCTCACGGAAACGATTTTCGAGAACCGCTATATGCACGTGCCGGAACTCGCCCGCATGGGTGCGGACATTCAGGTCAAGGGTCGCACGGCGGTTGTGCGGGGTGTGCATCGCCTTGTCGGTGCGCCGGTCATGGCAACCGATCTGCGCGCCTCGATGAGCCTCATCATCGCAGGGCTGGTGGCCGAAGGCGAAACACAGGTGGCGCGCGTCTATCACCTGGATCGCGGTTATGAGCGGCTTGAGGAAAAGCTGTCAGCGGTGGGTGCGGACATCGAGCGCAACAGCGACGGTTAAACCCAGATTTCCAGCGCATGGATGGTGAGGCCAACCAGCCCGCCAACGAGTGTGCCGTTGATGCGGATATATTGCAGATCGCGCCCGACGGCATTTTCGATGCGATCGGTGACTTTCTGCACGTCCCAGCTCTGGATCGTTTCTGAAACGAGCTTCACGATGCCATCGCCATAGCTGGCGGCGGCCCCCACAGCTGCGCGACGCGCGAAACGGTTTATCATGGTCTTGAGGCGCTCGTCCTGCTGGAGCGTTTGCCCAAGCTGACTCAGCATATCGCCCAGCCGCCCCGCCATCGCGCGATCAGGGTCGCGTGCGGCCTTGAGCAATGCGGCACGGCCCTGCTGCCACAGGCTGTCGATCCAGGCTTGCATCGCCGGGTTGGCAACCAGTTCGTCTTTCAGGCCGTTGACCCGCGCCTGCATCGTTTCGCTGTGCTGGAGATCGTAAGCGAGATCTTCCAGCATCTCATTGATCCGCAGGCGCAAGGGGTGCTCAGGATCATCGGCCATGTCGAAAATGAGCTTGTTGAGGCCGCTGATGACGGCATCGGCCACATTCTCGTCCAGCCCCGTCCAGCGCAGGATGCGCCCGGCGCGCTCATGGACCATCTGGCGGATGATTTCCTCATTTGAGGCGATGACAAGGCTGGTGCGGTTGATGATGCCATCGAGCAGCGGCACGTGCCGCCCCTCGCGCATTGCGGCGTCAAACGACTGGCCGAGCAGGGGGGCGGCATCCAGTTTGCGCAACCGCTCTGCAATTGCTGATTTCGCCATGCCCCCCAGCCGATCATCATCAAGGCTTTCGAGCAGGTCGGCAAGAAGCCGGGATGCGCCGTCGCGCAGGCGGCCGGTGCCGCCGCGATCCGGGCTGGCGAGAAACTTGCCGGCGGCACCCGCCACATCGAGCGTTCGCATCCGTCGCGCGACGACAGCGGGGGTCAGGAAATTATCCTTGAGGAACCGCGCCAGAGTGTCGCCGATGCGATCCTTGTTGCGCGGGATGATGGCCGTGTGCGGAATCGGCAGACCGAGCGGGTGACGGAACAGCGCGGTGACGGCAAACCAGTCTGCCAATCCGCCCACCATCGCGGCCTCCGCAAAGGCTTTCAGAAAGCCGATGGCGGGGTGGATGGGGCCGATGAAACGCGTCGCCCCATAGGTGCCAGCCATCAGCACCAGCATAGCCGTTGCCAAAAACTTCATGCTCCGTGCGTCGCCCGGCGGCGGCAAGAGGCCAGACGCGGTGCGTGCGAACAGGTTTCGACGCGGGGCGGCTATAGCGTCACTCTGCCGGTTCCGGCTCCGGCCCCTTGCGGGTGATGCGATTGCGCAGGCGCTTCCAGGCTCCACGCGGCAACAGGCGAGGGGCTTCTCCAGCCTCATGCGCATGGCCACGCGTCGTCAGGTGATGGCTCAGCCATGGCCCGACGCGCGCTTCAAAGCCGACCGCGAGGCTGAACATCGCAGGCACGATGAGCAGCGTGAGGAAGGTTGAAACGATGAGGCCGCCGATCACCGTGATGCCCATGGGCTGAGCGAACGCGCCATCCCCCGTGAGCGCAAGCGCCGTCGGGATCATGCCTGCGACCATCGCGACCGTGGTCATCACGATTGGCTGGGCGCGCTTGTGGCCCGCGTCCATGATCGCGGTGAACTTGTCGACGCCCTTGTTCATCTCTTCGAGCGCGAAGTCGATCAGCAGGATCGAGTTTTTGGCGACGATGCCAAAGAGCATCAGCACGCCGATCAGCACCGGCATCGAGATCGCCATGCCCGAAATCTTGAGCGCGATCATCCCGCCAAGTGGTGCCAGAAGCAGCGAGCCCATGTTGACCAGCGGCGGCACGAAGCGGTGGTAGAGCAGCACGAGCACCGCAAACACCGAGGCGATGCCCGTGATCCACGCGATCATGAAGTTGGTGACCATTTCGGCCTGCCATTTGGCATCGCCCAGCGTCAGGCGCTTCACGCCCTGTGGCAGGTTCTTCATCGCGGGCAGCGCGTTGATTGCGTTCATCGCCTGGCTGTTGACATAGGCCTTGCCGGTCGCCGGATCGACGGCATAGTCGGCGCCAATCGAAATGCGGCGGTTCTGGTTGGACCGCTGGATTGTCGTGGGGCCTGCGCCAAAGCTGATTTCGGCGACGGTTTTGAGCGGCACCGAGCCACCTGATGCGGTTGGCACCGGCAGGTTCTCGATGGTCGAGAGGTTGCGACGCGATTCTTCCGACAGCGAAACACGGATCGGCACCTGACGGTCAGACAGCGAGAATTTGGCGCTGTTCTGGTCAATATCGCCAATCGTTGCGATGCGAATCGTCTGCGAGAGTGCCGCCGTCGTCACGCCAAGGCTCGCGGCAAGGTCGGCGCGCGGCTTGATGGTGATTTCAGGGCGCAGCATATCGCCGCCGACGCGCGGCGCGACGATCTCTTTCACGCCCTTCATCTGCTCGGCAAGCTTCTGGGCCGTTTCATTAAGGACCACGGGGTCGCTGCCGCCCAGCGTGATTGTGATGTCGCGACCGGAGAAGCCACCCGTCTGCGACCGGAAGGTCACGCGGGCATCCGGGACTTGCGCAAAGCGGCGCGCCCAACTCTTCTCAAATTCGTCGGATGACATTTTGCGATCGGGCGTCAGGCGCAGATACACATCTGCGCGGCCGGGGGTGATGTCGGCAAAGGCCGCGATCACTTCGGGCGCATCATCCTTCAGTGTCTTTTGGATGCGGCTGACAACCTGCTCTGTTTGCTGGAGCGTTGTGCCGGGCACCATTTCCACGCGCACCTGACTATAGTCGAAGTCCATCGAGGGCTGGAACTGGAAGGGCAGCCAGCTAATCATGCCAACCGTTGCCAAGAGCGAGGCAACGCCGCCCGCCATAACCCAGCGCCGGTTGTGGAGCGTCCAGCGCAGGATCGCCATATAGCGGTCCATCATCTTGCCTTCGCCGTGGCTTTCCTCGCCATGCGCCTTGAGGAAATAGGCCGCAATCATCGGCGTAATCATGCGCGCGACGCCAAGGCTGAGCAGCACGGCGGCAACCACCGTGAACCCGAAATTCTTGAAGAACTGGCCCGATACGCCCGGCATGAAACCCACCGGCAGGAAGACGGCGACGATGGAGAAAGTGGTGGCGACAACCGCGAGGCCGATTTCGTCGGCGGCGTCGATGGCGGCCTGATAGGCGGTTTTGCCCATGCGCATATGGCGCACGATGTTTTCAATTTCCACGATGGCGTCATCGACCAGCACACCGGCCACGAGGCTGAGCGCCAGCATGGAGATCTGGTTGAGGCTGAAGCCGAGCAGTTCCATGAACCAGAAGGTCGGGATGGCCGACAGCGGAATGGCGATCGCCGAGATAATCGTCGCGCGCCGATCCCGCAGGAAGAGCCACACCACCAGAACCGCCAGCACCGCGCCTTCGATCATCGACGAGAGCGAGGAGTGATATTGCGCCTTGGTATAGTCAACCGAGGTGTAAAGCTCGGTGAAGTGGATCTTGGGATTTTCCTTCTCGATCTTGCGCAGTTCTTCCCATGTCGCATCATAGACCTTCACGTCGGATGCGCCCTTGGCGCGCTGCACCGAGAAGCTGAGCACCTGACGGCCATTCATCGTCGAAAGCGCGCGCTGTTCGCCATAAAGATCGCGGACTTCCGCGATGTTCGACAGCTTGACGAAGCGCCCGCTGCCCAATGCGATGTTGGTTTCACCCAGATCATAGGCGTCGCGGGCGTTGCCGAGCACGCGAATTGACTGTTCAGCGCCCGCAATTTCGGTGCGTCCGCCCGCCGCGTTGATGTTGCTCTGGCGAAGCTGGTTGTTCACCTGCGCCGCCGTAATACCAAGCGACTGGAGTTTGGCGGGATCAAGGATGACGCGGATTTCGCGGCTGACGCCGCCCGACCGCTGCACTGCTGCCGCACCGGACACGCCTTGCAGACGCTTTACGACGACATCATCGACATACCAGCTCAGCTGTTCGAGCGTCATATCGACGGCTTCGGCCGAGATATAGGCAATCGCATCGCCCGTGGTGTCGACGCGGTTGACCTGTGGCTCCAAAATGCCATCGGGCAGGCTGCTGCGGACCTTGGTGAGCGCATCGCGAATATCGTTCACGCCGCGGTCGATGTCGGTGCCGAGCTGGAACTGCACGAACGTCATCGACGTGCCTTCGCGCACGGTCGAGTTGATTTCATCGACGCCGTTGATCGAACGGAGCGAGGCTTCCACGATCTGCGTGACCTGCTTTTCAAGCTCGGTCGGCGCGGCGCCCGGCTGGCTGATGATGACCTGCGCACCCGGAAACTCAATGTCCGGGTTGTTGTTCACATCCATGCGGTTGAAGCTGACGATTCCCATCAGCAGCAGCGCCACGAACACAACAATGGGCGGCACCGGGTTGCGAATGCACCAGGCCGAAATGTTCTTGAAATTCATGGCTCCGCCCTCAGTTGGACTTTTGGCGAATGGGAACGACCGTCTCACCCGGATTGAGGAAGGCGCCTGCGGTCAGAACGACCTGCTCGTTGCCTGAAAGACCAGACAGGATAGTGATGCCCGCATCGGAGACATCGCCGACCTTTACGTCCCGGCGCTCCACCTTCTTATCCTTGGTGATGATGAAGGCGAAATTGCCTTTTTCATCGCTCTGGACGGCGGATTCCGGCAGCAGCGGCACTTGCGCCGCGCCCGACTTGATTGACGCGCTGGCAAAGCCGCCGGGGCGGATTGCAGGATTATAGGCAAGCGCGATGCGCACCAGACCCTGACGCGAGGCCGGGTCGATAACGGGCGGCATCTGCCAGATATTGCCGGTAAAGCTGGTGGTGGTTCCAACCGGCGTCACATTGGCCGATTTGCCGACCGAGAGCTTGGCCAGATCAGCTTCGGCAAGCTGCGCGCGCAGTTCCATCTCGCCACCCTTGGCGATGCGGAACAGCACCGTGCCGCCACCGCCCACAACCTGGCCTGGCTCAACATTGCGTGCCAAAATCAGTCCGGCAGCGGGCGCGCGAATGTCGAGGCGGCCGATGCGGGCGCTGTTTTCGCCATATTGCGCGCGGGCGACGTTCAACTGTGCAAAGGCGGAGTCGCGCTGCGCGGTCTTGCGATCAATGTCGGCCTTGGAAATAAAGCCCCGATCTGCCAGCGTCTTGGCGCGATCAAGCTCGTTCTGCGCCAGCCGCGCATTGGCTTCCGCGACGCGAATCTGCGCTCCCAAAGCGGCCGACTGCTGCACCTGCACCTGCCGGTCAATCGAGGCGAGAACCTGGCCTTGCGCCACCCAGTCGCCTGCATCGACAAGAACACGCGAGACCATGCCGCCTTCACCCGCCGAGCCGACAGGCATTTCACGCCGCGCCGCGAGTGATCCGGTTGCGCTGATGGTGCTTTCCACCATGCGTGTGCCGGGCACGACGACCGTGACGTGTGGAACTTGCTTGCTGTCCTCTGCTGCCGCGTCAGCCGCTGCCTTGTCGCTGCTGCCGCCAAAAAAGCGGAAGGCGGCAAAGGCGATGACGATGGCCGCAACCACGCCAATAAGGATTATCCGTTTGCGGCGACGTGCTGCAAGCTCGGTTTCATCATCGGACATATCGACGGTTTCCGCGTGGCGCGCAAAATTGGTCTCAAGATTCATCTGTATCCGCTTTCGGCCCATGAGGCAGGGCTGAGATCTGGTTATTGCAGGTGTGTTATAGTAATAAGTCACCTGATACAAGCGATTTACGGCGCGCCATCCCCATGCCGCGCTCGCTATTTGGCCGATACGGATATTTTCCGCAAGTCGCTGGCGTGGCAGCTTCGACCTTTTTGGGGTTGCCAGCGTCCAAATTTCAACCGACGATGCCAAAATGGAGGCAGCCTCCAGCTGTCGCCATCTCTGATGAGAGGAGTGCGTGATGGAGATTTTCGCCGGTCATGGCTGGATCATGACAATCATCATTGGTGGACTTGCCGGGGCAATCGGCAAGTGGATCATGCCGGGCAAAGACCCAGGGGGTATAATTGTAACGATTCTACTGGGTATCGCAGGCGCGCTGCTCATGAGTGTGCTTGGCAATATTACGGGTTGGTATGCCGCTGGCGAGGGGCCGGGCTTCATTGCGGCGGTTGTCGGCGCGATCATCCTGCTGTTCATTTATCGCAAGGTGCAGGGCAGCCCGCCGGCTGCCTGATCGTTCCGTTCATTCTGGATGCAGGCCGACGGTGCAACGATGCGCGCGTCGGCCTGTTCATTTTTGTCGGCATCATGTGGAGAACAAGATGATGAAACCCATTCTCGCGGCAACGCTTATGGCTGGTCTGGCGATGACTGCGAGTAGCGCCGCGCTGGCGCAAGCTGCTGCCGCCCCTGCAAATAGCGGAACCCGCCTTGAGTTGCAGGCGCGTGGAGAAACCAAGGTTGTGCCCGACATGGCGGTTGTCAGCGCAGGCGTCGTCACGCAATCGGTGGATGCATCAACCGCGATGCGCGACAATGCAGCGCGGATGGCGCGCGTTTTCGGCGCGTTGAAGGCAGCCGGGATCGCGGAAAAGGACATTCAGACCACATCGGTAAGCCTCTCGCCGCAATATCGTTACGCCAATAACGAAGCGCCCGTCATTACCGGCTATCAGGCAAGCAACACCGTGTCGGTCCGCTTTCGTGACATCGGCAAGAGCGGGCAGGTGCTCGACGTGCTGGTGAAGCAGGGCGCGAACCAGATCAACGGCCCGTCGCTGGTGGTGGAAAACCCGGAAGCCGCGCAAGACAAGGCCCGGCTTGAGGCGCTCAAGACCTTGCAGGCGCGGGCGGCACTTTATGCCAAGGCAAGCGGCCTGCAAGTCAAGCGCATCGTTTCGATCAACGAATCGGTTGATTACAATCCGGGGCCGATGCCGCTCATGGCGCGCGCGGCGATGGCGGACATGGCAGAGGCCAAGACCAGCATTTCGGCAGGTGAACAGGCAATCGGCGTCACGTTGTCTGCCGTTTTCGAGCTGCAGTAAGCGCGGTTTTCAGAACCGGCCTGAGCGTCGCCGCCGTATCAGGCCGGTCAGCCCAAGCGCAATCAGCGCGCCCGCACCGGCAGCCGCCAGCGAGAGGCCGTTCAATCCGTTGTAGAGCGTGCCGCCATTGCTGATGAGGCCCGCTGAAAAGCTGCCCAGCGCACCTGCCACGATGTTGCCCAAGGCTTCATGCGCGTGAAACTTGTGCGTGAGCGCAGTCAACAGCCAGCCAAGCGTGCCGCCGATCAGCAACAGGGCAAAGACGTTTGTCATCCGGCATCGCCTAGCGGTGCGGCAGGGCGCGATCAATCTTGCAGGCACGAAAAAAGGGCGGCGCCAGCGGGTGAGGTGTCTCCGCTGGCGCCGCCCATTTCATCTGTGACAAGCCGATCAGTAGCGTTGCTGGCGCTCGTAAAGGCTCTTGTAATGCTGGATGCGCGTGACGCGCAGGCCCGGCATCCCCGAACGATCGATCGCGCGCTGCCAGCCGGCAAATTCTTCCAGCGTCAGGCCGTAGCGTTCGCAGACTTCGTCCACGGTCAACAGCCCGCCGTTGACGGCGGCGACAACTTCTGCCTTGCGGCGCACCACCCATCGCGTCGTTGACGGCGGGGGCAGCGAATCAAGCGTCAACGGTTCCCCAAGCGGCCCGATGACCTGTGCAGGACGGATTTTTTGGTTCTCGATCATTACCACCTCAATGCCGGGGCGCCGCCCCGATCTGTCTTGTTGACCCCTGTTTAGGGGCGACCCGTTGAAAGATCGCTAAAGTCCCAAGGTAAATTTCCCGCTTACAATCATTTACGACCGGTAAGCAGTGTGGCCGCAGAGCAGTTGAAACTTGGTGAACACGCCGAATCGCGCGCGCTGTTTCGCGAGAGAATCGCATCCAATTCGGTTGCATTGTCGCGCGCGCCAGAAAGCACCGATGCGGTTTTCGCCTGAATACGGGCGGTTGGCGTTGTTGCCTGTCGTGCCGAAATGGTGGCGAGCAGACTTGGCAGCTCGACCGATTTGGGCCGTGCCTTTGCCTGACGGCCAGACCTGCGCGGAAAATTCATATCCATGCGTGCGCTTTGGCATAAATGACTGAACCCAAGGTAAATTCTCGATTCAGGCTGCAAAGCGGCCTGTCACGCACTATGTGGCCGCTCATGTTCGATCTGTTTCAGCTTGAAGGACCGGCCAAGGCGCGCCGGATTGTCGTGGCGATGTCGGGCGGGGTGGATTCCTCGGTCGTGGCGGCGCTCGCCGCACGCACAGGGGCAGAAACCATCGGCATCACGCTTCAGCTTTACGATCATGGCGCGGCGGTCAACCGGGTGGGAAGCTGCTGTGCGGGCCAAGACATTCGCGATGCGCGCGCGGTGTGTGATCGGCTGGGCATTGCCCATTATGTGTTTGACCATGAAAGCCGCTTCCGGGATTCGGTGATCGAACAGTTCGCCGATGAATATATGAGCGGGCGGACGCCTATCCCCTGCGTGCGTTGCAACATGGGGGTGAAGTTCACCGACCTTTTCCGGCTGGCCAAAGACCTTGGTGCGGATTGTTTGGCAACGGGCCATTATGTCCGCCGCGTGCTGGGTGCGCGCGGACCGGAATTGCACCGTGCGCTCGATCCTGCGCGTGACCAGAGCTACTTCCTGTTCGCCACCACGTCCGAGCAGCTTGATTATCTTCGCTTTCCGCTTGGCGGTATGCCCAAGCCTGAAGTGCGCGCCATTGCGGAGGAAATGGGACTTGCTGTTGCGCTCAAGCCCGACAGTCAGGACATCTGCTTCGTGCCCAATGGGGATTATGCCAGCATCGTCCGCAAGGTCCGCCCTGAGGCGGAAAGCGATGGTGCGATTGTCGATATGGAAGGCCGCGAGATTGGCCGTCACAAGGGGCTGATCCATTATACCGTGGGCCAGCGGCGCGGGCTGGAAATCGGCGGCCTTGCAGAGCCCGTCTATGTCATCCGGCTGGAGCCTGAAACGCAGCGCGTGGTCGTTGGCCCCAAGCGCGCGCTGGCCGTGGTGGCGGCGCGCATATCGGAGCCCAATTGGCTGGGTGAGGCGCAGGGCCGCCCGGTGATGGCCAAGGTCCGCTCGCTCGCCAGGCCCGTTCCCGCGCGCATGGAAGGGGATTGGCTGCGCTTTGACGCCGCCGAATATGGCGTCGCACCGGGGCAGGCGGCGGTCCTCTATGATGGCGATCGCGTTGTCGGTGGCGGCTGGATTGAGGAAACCCAGGGCGTGCTGGAGGCCGCCCTATAGCGCTGCTTGCTTTCGCCCCTGTGACGCTTAGGGTTTCGCCTCGCAACAAGGGGGCAATTTGATGACCTCCGTGAAAAGAGGATGTCACCATGCCTGCCCTGTCAACTCGAATCGTAAGCTTTCTGCTCCGCACGACGGGCATTTATCGCCGTATGTTCGCAGGCGGCCCGCGGATGCCCGATTTCATCGCCAAGGCGCAAAGCGTGCCGAGCGAACCCTCCGCCAAGGTGAAGGCCGCGCTTTCGGTGACGCGCAGCGAGTTTCAGGGGCAGCCGGTGTGGGACATCGCGCCGCGTGACGGCGCGCCTTCTGCGACCGTGCTCTACTGGCATGGCGGCGGCTATATCTACCCGGCAGCGTCCGCCCATTGGGATTTCATCGCGCAAATGGCGGGCGTGCATCGCTGGCGCGTCGTGGCGCCGCTCTATCCGCTGGCTCCCGGCCATGATGCTGCCGCCATCACCGCTTTCGCGCTTGATTTCTACAAGGAGTTCGCCGCGAAAATGGGCGATGCGCCTTTCCTGATGGCAGGCGATTCCGCAGGCGGCGGGCTGACGGCGGCAACCGTTATGGCTGCGCGTGATGCCGCCTTGCCGCTGCCCGCAAAGCTCATTCTCATCTGCCCCTGGCTCAATGTGGACCCGATGCATCCCGACCAGCCGGGCATCGAACCCAATGACGCCATCCTCACCATTCGCGGCATCCGCGAGGCGGGGCTGATGTATGCGGGCGCGGCGGGCGTGAGGGACCGACGCGTCAGCCCGATCTTCGGAGACTGGGCAGGCCTGCCGCCGATCCTTGCCTTTGGCGGCGGCAGCGACATCCTCGTCGTCGATGCCCGCGCGCTCAAGGATCTGCTGCCCGCTATCGACTATGTCGAGCTGGACGGCATGATCCATGACTGGCCGATCTTCTTCTTCCCCGAAAGCCGGGACGCGCAGGCCCGCATGGCGGCGTTCGCGGCGGGGTAAGGGGAGGGGCGGCATCCTGAAACAAGTTCAGCATGATTGCGCGCCCTAGCGTTCTTCGGCGGGGTGTCCGTCGGGGTCGGGGTGGATGATGACTTCGGTGTTGGGGAACTCCGCCATCAGCTTGTCTTCCACCTCGTCCATCACACGATGCGCTTCGGCCACGGTCATATCGGCATCGACCCAGACGTGGAACTGGACGAAATCCTGGGTGCCGCTGGTGCGGGTGCGGAAATCATGGATGCCGCGCAGTTCGGGGTGCGATTCGGCGACGTGCAGGAAGCGGTCGCGCTTTTCGGGGGGCCATTCCTTGTCCATCAGCTGGTCGATCGCGTGGACGGCGACCTCGCGGGCGTGCCAGGCCAGCCACAGCGCGATGAAGACGCCGAATACAGGGTCTGCCCCGCGAATACCCAGCACGGCATCAAGCAGCAGGGCGATGACGACCGAGCCGTTGAGCAACAGATCGCTGGTATAATGTGCGCTGTCTGCGGCGATCGCGACCGAGCCGGTCTGGCGCACGACATGGCGCTGATAGGCGACCAGCGCCAGCGTCGCGCAGATCGCAAAGAGCGACACGCCAATGCCGAGTTCGGGATTGGCGGGCTCCACGCCTGCGCCGATGCGTGCAATTGCCTGCCATGCGATGCCGATGGCCGAAGCGATGATGAGCCAGGTCTGGAACAGCGCGGCGAGCGCCTCTGCCTTGCCATGGCCAAAGCCGTGCTGGTCATCGGCAGGTTCCGCCGCGAGCCGCACCGAAAAGAGCGTGACGAGCGAGGCGAGAATATCAAGCGCGGTATCGGCGAGCGATCCGAGCACGGCGACCGAGCCTGTTTCCCACGCCGCCCAGATCTTGAGGCCGAGCAGTGACGCCGCCATCGCCACGCTCGCAAGTGCGGCGCGTGTCGTCAGGCTGGCGCGTTCATGATGCGGTCCGTGGGACATTATGGTGCCGTCAGGGGTAGAGCAGGCCTTCGTCCCAGCCGCTCTCAGTGCGGATGAAGACGCGGCGATGGTGCAGGCGGTGGTCGCGGTCTTCCCAGAACTCCAGCCGGTTGGGCGTCACGCGATAGCCGCCCCAATGCGGCGGACGCGGCACATTATGGCCTTCATAGCGCGCGCGGACATCTTCAAAGCGGGCTTCAAAGGTCTCCCGGCGGTCAAGCGGGGCGGACTGGTCCGACGCCCAGGCTCCCAATTGGGAATCGCGCGCGCGCGACGCGAAATAGGCGTCTGCCTCTTGGGCCGTTACCGGGGACACCGGACCTTCGATGCGAATTTGCCGTCGCAGCGACTTCCAGTGGAAGAGCAAGGCGACATGGCCGTTTTCGTGCAGTTGCGCGGCCTTGCGGCTGTGGCCGTTGGTGTAGAACACAAAGCCGTGCGCATCGTGGCCTTTCAGTAACACCATGCGCACACTGGGCTGGCCATCGGCCCCAACCGTTGCCAGCGCCATTGCGTTTGAATCATTGATTTCGCTGGCCCGCGCTTCCTTGAACCAGCTGTCGAACAGGTCGAATGGATCGGTCATGCCCGTCTCTCTAGCCGAGCCGGGTGCGCGGGGCCAGTTGAAAGCGTCAGTTCTCGCGCTTCACGCGGATGCCGTGGCCGCCATTGATATTGGCCATATATCCGCCAAGCGTGGTTTTCTTGATGCGGATGGCATCGCCATTTTTGGGCTGCCGGATCGTGTCATATTCCGTTTGGCTCCAGCGGGCGCCATCTTCGAGCGTAAAGATCCACTTGCCCGAAGGGCTCATTCGCACGCCCGAAATCTTGCTGTCTATATAGTTGTCACCCTCTTCCGAGGAGTCGTCGCCGCTCTTGTTTCCGAAGAAGGGCAGCTTTCCCACAGACAGGCCGAAGAGGCTTTTCTTGGCCTGTTTGATCTGCCCTTTATCGACCACAACGACTTCCTGCTTGGCCTCGGCCTCGTCAAGAAGCGCCACCTGCGCGTCGAAACAGGCCAGTCGCTGGCCGCTGTCGCTCAGGCCGCGGCAATCGATAAGCTTTTGGAAAATGGCAGGCCGTGGTTCTGGCTTTTCGGCAGCCGTAGCGGCCGATGCGCACAAGATGCATATTTGCGCGGCTGCAAAAGTAACAATGTTGCGCATTTTTCTTCTCCGTTGAACATCGATTGTCATTGGGTCAGGTTTTTGCCCAAAACCGGGGCTGTTCGCCAGTGTTGCAGAAACAACACAATCAGTCGCTAACCGTCCCAAACCCGTGCCTTCTTGATTGCTTTGCAGTGCAGCGCGGCGCAATGCCATCCTCAAGCTGGCACAGGGGATGGTGTGGGCGCATTGCGTTCGTATGCCGAAATCCCTTGAACTGGCGATGCAAAGCGAAGTGGTCCGTCATGAGGCGGCCACTATCCAGAAAAGGGACTGGACCGTGAAAAAGATCCAAAAGTTTTCAAGCCTGAAGGCTGGCGCTGCGCCGGTCGTTCTCGGCCTTGCGCTGCTCGCCGCTCCGGCGTTCGCGCAGACGGCTGAAGAAGATGTGGCTACTGACGAAATCATCGTCACCGGCACGCTCATCTCGAATCCGAACCTCGACCGCTCGTCGCCGGTTCTGGCAACGACCGCCGATCAGATCGAACTCAAGCAGAACAACACGGCTGAAGACATTCTCCGTGAAATTCCGGGCATCGTGCCCTCGATCGGTTCTGCGGTGAACAACGGCAACGGCGGTGCGTCGTTCGTCAACCTTCGTGGCCTCGGCTCGAACCGCAACATCGTTCTCCTCGACGGCAGCCGTCTGGCTCCTGCTGAACTGAACGGCCGTTTCGACCTTAACAACGTTCCGATCGCGCTCGTCGATCGCGTGGACGTTCTGACCGGCGGCGCTTCGACGACCTACGGCGCTGACGCGATTTCCGGCGTGGTGAACTTCATCACCAAGCAGGACTTCTCCGGCATGGAAGTCAACCTGTCGAACCAGCTCACCGAAAAGGGCGACGGCAACTACTTCCGCGCTGACCTTACGCTGGGTGCAAACTTCGACGACGGCCGTGGCAACGTTGTGTTCGCGGTTGGCTATCAGCAGTCGGACCCGGTTTATCAGGGCGACCGTGCATTCTCGGTCGACCAGGTCGACTCGTTCACGGGCGGCGTCGGTGGTTCGGGCACGTCGGTTCCTTCGCGTTTCACCAACGTGAACGTTTCGGGCGCTGACTCGATCACCACGGGCTGCGGCGGCGCTGAGCAGCCGGCTTGTAACGCCGTTCAGGGCAACCGTCAGGTGACGGCAGCCGGTGGCGCGTTCCGCACCACCTCGGCGTTCGATCCGTTCAACTTCAACCCGTACAACATCTTCCAGACGCCGTTCGAGCGCTTCAACATCTATGGCGCCGGTCGTTATGAAGTCAGCGATGCGATTGAAGTCTACACGCGCGGCATCTTCTCGAAGAACACCGTCAGCACGATCATCGCGCCGTCGGGTGCCTTCGGCATCTCGGTTGTCGTTCCGCTCAGCAACCCGTATCTGACGACGGCTCAGCGCAACGCGTTCTGCGCCTTCGACACCACGCCGGGTGTTGGCTACACGCCGCGCTTCGACGCAGCCACCTGCGCTGCTGCCGCAACCGCGACCAGCCCGACCGACCCGAACTACCGCACCGTCACGACCACGCTGTCGCGTCGCGCGGTTGAATTCGGTCCGCGTATCTCGGACTTCACCACCACGTTCTTCGACTATAAGGTCGGCGCGCGCGGCGGCATCACCGACTCCATCAACTGGGATGTCTTCGGTGCCTATGGCGAATCGGAAAATATGCAGACCCAGCAGGGCTACTGGCTGAACAGCCGCGTCCGTCAGGCGCTGCTCGCCACCAACACCAACACCTGCTTGACCGACACCAACGGCTGCGTTCCGCTGAACGTGTTTGGTGCACAGGGTTCGATCACGCCTGCCATGAACGCGTTCCTGAGCGCAAACAGCCAGGTTTCGACGAAGACCTCGCTTGCTCAGGCTGGCGGCACGATCAACGGTGACGTTGGCTTCACCTCGCCCTGGGCGGGTGACTCGGTCGCGTTCGCGGTCGGTGGCGAATATCGCAAGTATCGCGCTTCGCAGGAATCCGATCTGCTCTCGCAGTCGGGCGATCTCGGTGGCGCCGGTGGCGCTGCGCCGAACATCGCGGGCGGCTACAACGTCTATGAAGCCTTCGGCGAAGTCGTTCTTCCGCTGGTTCAGGACAAGCCCTTCTTCCAGGATCTGACGCTTGAAGCTGGCATCCGTTATTCGGATTACAGCGTCGATGCAGCAGGTGCTGCGGGCTACAGCACGACGACCTGGAAGGCCGGCGGCAGCTGGACCCCGGTTGAAGGCATCAAGATTCGTGGTAACTTCGCTCACGCCGTGCGTGCGCCGAACATCGCGGAACTCTTCTCGCCGCAGAACACCGGCCTCACCAACCTTGCCAGCGACCCGTGCGCCGGCGCTGCGCCGACGACCAATGCCAATCTTGGTGCAGTCTGCGTTGCTCAGGGTGCGCTGCCTTCGCAGCTCGGCTCGATCATCAACGATCCGGCGGGCCAGGTGAACTCGACCGGCGGTGGCAACCTGAACATCGGCCCGGAAACGTCGAACAGCTACACCCTCGGTGCAGTGTTCACGCCCGCTCCGCGTCTCAGCCTGACGATCGATTACTACAACATCAAGATTAAGGGTGCGATCACGAACCCGACTCCTGATGACGTGATCGACGCTTGCTTCGGCAACATCACGTCGGCCAGCGCAACTGACCCGGCTTGCACCAGCATCCGCCGCGATCCGTCGACGGGCGCGCTGTTCGGTGAAGCTTCGGTTGTCGCCGGTCTGCCGCAGACGCTGTCGAACCTCGGCCGCCTCTCGACCGACGGTGTTGACGTTGCCCTGAACTACTCGCGTGACCTTGGTTTCGCGAACTGGTCGATGGCTGCCATCGGCAACTGGACGAACTCGTCCAAGTTCCAGGCGACCCCGACCTCGGTCAACCGTGACTGCGTCGGCCTCTATGGCGTGAACTGCGGCTCGATCCAGCCGAAGTTCCAGTTCTCGGTTCGTAACACCTTCGACATCAACGACCTGGTCGAGCTTTCGGTCCTGTGGCGTTATATCGATGGCGTGAAGTATGAAGACGGTGACGCTTTCGTTGGCACGCTCAACGGCAAGCAGGTCGACTTCAACTCGATCCCGGCCGAACACTACTTCGACCTGACCAGCCGGTTCCACGTGTCGGATCAGGTGACCCTGACCTTCACCGTTCAGAACCTGCTGAACAACAAGCCGAAGGTTGTTGGTAACACGATCGGTTCCACCAGCTACAACAGCGGTAACGTCTATCCGTCGACCTACGACGCGCTGGGCCGCCGCTACGGCATCGCAGCCAAGCTGCGCTTCTGATCGCTCACGCGACTGTGAAGTGGGAAGGGTCGGCAGAAATGCCGGCCCTTTCTTTTTGTGCGGATGACGCGTCAGCGCATCGCGGATGTGCCGTCAGTCAGAAATGAGCGCGGATGTGATGTGGCAGGTGATGGAATGTCAGGCCGGGCGGTGCGGCTCCATGGTGCGCTAGTCTAACGCTGCTACAATGCGGCGGGCAGCTCCATCGGGATGCCGCTATTGGCGGCAATGACACCCGCCCATTCGGCCACCTTCGCCACCTCATCTGCATGAAGCTGCGCGCCCTGTGCAGCGTCTCTCGATCGCTGGCCGGAGGCAAAATCAGCGCCCGTTTTCGCGTTGCGGCCAAAGATCGGCCCTGCCGCAATTTCACGGGCCTCCCCGGTCGTCAGGGCAACGCCGAAATGCTGTGCGAGGGCAGATGATATTTCCGCGGGCCGCGCGACGAGGGCATCGCTATTGAGCGTGGCAACGCGTGCGCCAAAGCGTTGCGTAAGCGTCGTGAACTGCTGATGCTGGGCGAGCCAGCCGACGGCGGCAATCTGAATATCGGTCAGCGACATATAGCTTGCCGGATCGATGCCAAGCCCGACCATGTTTTCGCGCACAAGCTTTCCAAACAGGTCGCGGACCCACAACCGCCCCCACATTCCCTTGCGCGCGATTGACGCAAGATAGTCCGTCAAGGGGGCGTGGATGAGCAAAGCGCGCGCTTCAGGGCGCATTGTCAAAATGCCCGGTATCAAGCCGTTGACCACATTGGACGGCTTTACAATCACCGCCTCGCCGGGGGTGAAAGGTCGCGCCAGCAGGCCAAGCGCGCCGTCCAGAACCTGAGCGACCTTCGCGCCATCGGGGCGCTGATGCCGCCACCCGGTAATGTCGTTCAGCAGAACCGGCTCTTTCAGTCCCATCGATCGGCCCGGCAGGTCAAACAACCGTGCCAGCAGAGTTGAACAGCAAAATGCCGAATGAAAGATGAAATGGATGGGGGCAGGGCGCGGCCGCACGCGCATCACATCATCCCGCCGCAGAATGATCGGCTGTTTTCCGGCCAGATATTCGTCGGTCAGAAACGGGGCTGCCGCGTGTTCTGCCCGTGAGACCGGGACGAAATGAAACGCGTCATGGCCGGGATCATATCGATGCGCCAGCATCTCGGCATCCGCGACGATCACTGCAATGTCGATGGAGGCTGGCCCTGTCATGAAAGTTCACCTTTGCATGGGCGCAATATCATGACAAGCGGCCAGATCATTTGTGCGCGGCAGAGGTTGTGCTAGTCGTTGCATCGATGAGCATCACCGCAAATTCCGCGACTGCTGAAAAGGCAGGTCAGTTGTTCCAGCAAGCTGTTGAGGCGCGACGGCAGGGCGATCTTGCACAGACAAAGCGCCTTTTGGATGAGGTGCTGGTGTTTGTTCCGGCGCAGCCTCAGGCGCTCAATATGCGGGCAATGCTGGCGCTCCAATCGGGCGATGCCGAAGCGGCGCTCAGTGACTTTGAGCGGGCGGTTGAGGCTGACCCCAACGAGCCGACATTGAGGATGAACATCGCCTCGGCGCAACGCGCACTTGGCGATGATGAGGGAGAGCGCCGCGCCTTGCAGCAGGCGATCGACATCGATCAGCGCCAGATCATGGCGCAGCTGCGGCTGGCAGAACTGCAAGAGCGTCTCGATGAACGCCAGAATGCGTCAGACAGCTGGAGCAAGGTCGTTGCGCTTGTGGCAATGCTCGATACGGTTCCTCAGGGCCTCGCCGATGCCGCCGCGCATGGCCGCGCTTATGTGGAACAGCACCGCGCGCAATTTGCCGACAAGATCGAGCAGGGGCTGATCACGGAGCTGGCCGACGCGGATGAAACCGCCAGACGGCGCTTTCAGGCGTGTCTTGACCGTGAGTTCGGGCGGCGAACGATTTACGCCAATCAATGTTCGGGCATCCATTATCCCTTTCTACCGGCAGATGAATATTTTGATCGCAAACACTTCCCGTGGTTCGCGGAACTCGAAGCGCGCACTGACGCCATTCGGCGGGAGTTTCTGGCGCTTTACGAAGGTGCCAAGGGCAATATTCGCCCCTATGTAAGTCAGGATCCCGGCACGCCGGAGAATAAATGGACTGCGCTCAATGACTCGCTGGATTGGGGCGCCTGTTTTCTCTGGGAATATGGCGTGCGCAATGAGGCGGTATGTGCGCTTTGCCCTGAAACCGCAGCCGCAATTGATGCCATCCCGCGCGCGGACATTCCCGGCAGGGCCCCCTCGGCATTTTTTTCGCTCCTGAAACCGCACAGCCACATTCCGCCGCATACGGGCGTCACCAATACGCGCGCGATCATCCATCTGCCGCTGATCGTTCCGCCCGGCTGTGCCTTCCGTGTGGGTGGTGAAACCCGCGTGTGGGAAGAGGGCAAGGCCTTCGCCTTTGACGATTCAATCGACCATGAGGCCTGGAATAATAGCGACCAATTGCGCGTGATATTGATCCTTGATGTCTGGAATCCGCATTTGTCGGTTGCGGAGCAGCAGTTGTTGAGGCAGTTTTATGCGATTGCTGACGCCAACAGACAGTAGGTTGGCGGCTTTTGTCAGGAGATTAAAAGTGCGTATTCTTAATGCTGCGATTGCCGTCGCATTGCTGTCGTCCGGCACGGTGATGGCAGAAAAGCCTGCAAAGCTTGACCGTAGCGATCCCAATGCGGTGCGCTGCAAAAGCCTGAAAGTTACTGGTTCGCTGGTGAAGCGCGAACGCATCTGCCGCACCAATGCGGAATGGCGCGCGTCGAGCGATCAGGAAAACCGTGACGCCGAAAATCTTATCGAACGCTCGCGTTCCGGCATGAACCCCAACGGCTGATTCAAGGCCCCCTCCCCATCGAAGCCGATGGGGAGGGGGCCTTTCCTCAACTCAACTCAAGCTGACCATCGCCCTCATCGACGTGCACTGTTGTGCCGTCGGGAACGTTGCCGCGCAGGATCATGTCGGCGAGCGGGTCTTGCAGATATTTCTGCACCGCCCGCTTCAAGGGCCGTGCCCCATAAACGGGGTCGTAGCCCACTCGCCCAAGCCAGGCGCGCGCGGCGTCGGTCAGGTCGAGCTTCACCTTGCGTTCGGCGAGCAGTTTGCCGACGCGGCCCACCTGAATGTCCACAATCGGTCCCATATGCTCGGCGCCCAGCCGGTGGAAGAGAATGATCTCGTCCAGCCGGTTGAGGAATTCGGGGCGGAAATGCCCGCGCACAATGTCCATCACCTGCGGCTCGACGCTCTCCACGCTCTCGCCTTCGCCCAGCCCCGCGATGAACTGCGAGCCAAGGTTTGAGGTGAGCACGATGATCGTGTTGGTAAAGTCCACCGTGCGGCCCTGACCATCAGTCAGGCGGCCATCATCCAGCACTTGCAGCAGCACGTTGAACACATCGCCATGCGCCTTTTCCACCTCGTCGAACAGCACGACCTGATAAGGCCTGCGCCGCACGGCTTCGGTCAGCACGCCGCCTTCTTCATAGCCGACATAGCCCGGCGGTGCACCGATGAGCCGCGCGACCGAGTGTTTCTCCATAAACTCCGACATATCGATGCGGACCATTGCGGTATCGTCATCGAACATGAAGCCGGCGAGTGCCTTGGTCAGTTCGGTCTTGCCGACGCCCGTCGGCCCCAGAAACAGGAAGCTGCCGAGCGGGCGATTGGGATCTTGCAGCCCCGCCCGCGCACGGCGGACCGCGGTGGAGACGGCCTTTACCGCCTCGGCCTGTCCAATGACACGCTTGCCCAGCTCCTGCTCCATCTGGAGCAGTTTTTCGCGCTCGCCCTCCAGCATCTTGTCAACGGGAATTCCCGTCCAGCGCGAGACGATGGAGGCAATGTCATCCTGCGTCACTTCCTCGCGCAGCATCGCGCCTTCCGCGGCGCCTTGTGCATCTTCAAGCTGCTTTTCGAGCGCCGGGATCGTGCCGTAGGAAAGCTCGCCCGCCTTGGCCAGATCGCCCATACGCTGTGCCTGATCGAGCTGGCTGCGGGCGGCATCAAGCTGTTCCTTGATGCGTGCTTCGGCGTTGATCTTATCCTTTTCGGCCTGCCAACGCTGCGTGAGCGAGGCGGATTGCTCCTCAAAATTGGCCAGCTCGCCCTTCAGTGTTTCCAGCCGGTCCTTCGACGCCGCGTCGGTTTCCTTCTCCAACGCGAGCTGCTCGATCTTGAGCTGGATGATCTTGCGGTCGAGCGTTTCAATCTCTTCCGGCTTTGATTCCACTTCCATGCGGATGCGGCTCGCAGCCTCGTCCATCAGGTCGATCGCCTTGTCGGGCAGGAAACGGTCGGTAATGTAGCGATTGGAGAGCGTGGCCGCCGCCACCAGCGCGCCATCGGTGATGCGCACGCCGTGGTGCAGCTCGTATTTTTCCTTGAGGCCACGCAGGATCGAGATCGTGTCTTCCACCGTCGGCTCGCCCACGAAGACGGGCTGGAAGCGCCGCTGGAGGGCTGCGTCCTTTTCCACATATTTGCGATATTCATCGAGCGTGGTCGCGCCGATGCAGTGCAGTTCGCCACGCGCCAAAGCAGGCTTGAGCAAATTAGAGGCATCCATCGCGCCATCGGTTTTGCCAGCGCCAATCAGCGTGTGCATCTCGTCGATGAAGAGCACCACTTGCCCTTCGGCGGCCTTCACCTCGTCGAGCACGCCTTTCAGCCGCTCTTCAAACTCGCCGCGATATTTGGCACCCGCGATGAGCGCGCCCATGTCGAGCGCCATCAGCGTGCGGTCCTTGAGCGTATCGGGCACGTCGCCATTGGCGATGCGCAGCGCAAGGCCCTCGGCAATCGCGGTCTTGCCGACGCCGGGATCACCGATCAGCACGGGGTTGTTCTTGGTGCGGCGCGCAAGGATCTGCACGGTGCGACGGATCTCCTCGTCGCGGCCAATCACGGGATCAAGCTTGCCGTCGCGCGCCGCCTCGGTCAGATCGCGGGCGAATTTCTTCAAGGCGTCATAGCGGTCTTCGGCGGATGCCGTATCCGCCGTCTTGCCCTTGCGCAGTTCGTTGATCGCGGCGTTGAGCGTTTCCGCCTTGAGACCTGCCTTGGCAAGCGCCTTGCCCGCTTCGGTTGTGCCAGACAGTGTGAGGGCGAGCAAAAGCCGCTCCACAGTGACGAAGCTGTCGCCCGCCTTTGCGGCGATCTGCTCAGCCTGATCGAGCACGCGAACAAGATCATTGTCGAGGCCGGGCGGCTGGTTCGCACCAGAGCCGGAGACGGCGGGAATTTTTGCAAGCGCGGCATCTGTTTCGCGCGTCGCGGCAGCGGCATCCGCGCCTGCGGCCTTGATAAGCCCGGCACACATACCTTCATTGTCTTCCAGCAGCGCCTTTAACAGATGCTCCGGCGCGATCCGCTGGTGGTTGAGGCGGATGGCAACGGTCTGGGCCGATTGCAGAAAACCCTTCGCACGGTCAGTGAATTTTTCGAGGTTCATGGGCGTTCCCCCTTCCTTTCACCACAGGATGTAGTGTTGCATAATCGCCACACAAGGGGGCCGTTGCGCTTTATCAGTTTGGCGGGGTTGATGCTGCCCGCGTCTCCCCCGTTGCCAGCCGACGGATGAGGTCGCGCGCCGGGCCAAGCGCCCGTGTCACCAGCAGCGCAGCGGGCGGAAGTGTCAGGCAGGCGGTGATCGCCAGCCCCTCTCCCAACCGGGCAGGGCTGCCGAGCAGTTGCTCTGTGAGCAACGCCGTCATCACTGGGCCAAGGCCAAGGCCGATCAGATTGGCGCAGAGCATATAGACAGCAGCGGCCTGCCCCCGGATGGGGGCGGGGGCAATCATCTGCATGGTCGCGCCTTGCAGCCCGCCATGCAACGAGATGATGAAGATGGCGAGCGCCAGCAGCGCGAGGCTGAGGCTCTTGTCGGCAACCAGCATGGCCGAGATGAAGAGCGGCGCCTGCACGATGATGGAGAACAGCGTGACGCGCAGCGGCGCCTCCGGCTTGCCACGTCGACCCAGTGCGTCTGACGCTGCCCCGCCGACGAGCATCCCCGCCGTGCCGCCGATCAGCAGCATCAGACCCATGGCGAGG
The DNA here is from genome assembly GCA_937873035.1 of uncultured Sphingomonadaceae bacterium. Classification (GTDB taxonomy): domain Bacteria; phylum Pseudomonadota; class Alphaproteobacteria; order Sphingomonadales; family Sphingomonadaceae; genus Aquisediminimonas. The sequence continues at coordinate 77,562 of CALMVA010000025.1, forward strand.
CCGGTTTCTCCAGGGCCAAGGCCGTGGCTGCGCATCAGAAAGGCGGGCACCCATGTTACGAGCGCATAGCTGGGGATGACCATGAGCGAATAGCCGAACAAAATGGGCAAAACCGCGCGGCGCTCTTCGATAATCCACCGCAGGACGATCAAGAAACCCGGCGCATCGGCCTTGGTGCGGCCGCTGCGTCCCGGCTCGCGGATCGTCAGGATGAGCAGCGCCACCAGCAGCCCGGCCAGCCCGACGACGACAAATGCCGATTGCCATGGGCGCAACAGGCCGAGCAGCGGAACAAGGATATCGCCCTTGGCCTGAAGCGCGTGGACAGCCGCGCCGCCAACCAGCATGGCGATGCCGCCGCCGATGGACACGCCAGAGGCATAGATGCCCGTTGCCACCCCCAGTTCTTCGCGGCGAAAATAGTCAGGCAACAGCGAGTAGGTGGCTGGCGTCAACGTCGCCTCGCCAATGCCTACGCCCACGCGCGCTAGGAAGAGCTGGACAAAGGATCGGGCCAAGCCGCACGCTGCGGTTGCAGCACTCCAGAAGAGGATACCAAAAAAGATGAGCCGCGGGCGCTGGACCCGGTCGGCCAGCCAGCCACAGGGCAGGCCGAGCAGCGTATAGAACAGCGCGAAGGCAAAGCCGGACAACAGGCTCAGTTCTACATCGCTTGCGTGCAGGTCTTGCTTGATCGGTTCGACCAGAAGGCCAAGGATCGTGCGATCGACAAAGGCGCTGATATAGGCCAGCAGCAGCACGGCGAGCACATACCAGCGGTAAATGCCAGGGCGGGTTGCAGGGGTTGTGTCAGCGTGCATCTTCGGCACTCCGTTCTTGTGTGATATTGCCAGTGAGGCCGCATCGGGGCATGAGCGTTGCCACTGCCGGCCCGGACGGGCCAGATTGTTTGCGTTGATGGAGCCGCCATTGAAGATTGCTGATCCAGCCTATCTCATCATTCCGCTGCTGCAAGGCTGGGAGTGGTTTGACGATGGGTTGCAACATTCGTTGCGGCAGCGCGGTTGGACGGAGCTGACCCGACCGGAATCGATGGTGATGATTCACGTCATCCTTGGGATGCGGCGTCCCACCGAAATCGCGCGAAGCCTTGGGCTGACCCGTCAGGCCATCCATCGCACCATCGGCATCATTCGGGAAAAGGGGCTGTTCGTCCTCTTGCCCGACCCCGATGATGGGCGTGGATCGCTGATCGGGCTGACAGAGGTGGGGGAGGCGATGCGCACCGACGCGCAACATATTGTGCGGCTGATGTTTGCAGAACTGGTGCGGCGCATCGGTGAAAAGCGTATGAACGGGCTGATTGATGCGCTCACGGCAGAATGGGGCGCGTCTCCCGCATTTGGCAAGGATGATCGGCTGATCCGCTGATCTGGCGTGGCGCACTCTATGTGCGTCGGGCCGGGCTGGGCCGCGAGGTGCGATCGTTTTTTCTCCCCTGTGCCGCCTTGCGGCTTTTCTATGGCCCTGCTTGTTGCCTATCCCATGTAAATCGTCAATTCATTTGACAATATTTTGATGGTGTCGCAGACAGACTCCATTGGAATGGAGGCACATTCCGGCCTCCCGTCCGCGCGTGAACGGTAAATTGTTGCGTGAAGGAGTATGTGCGATGACAACATCTCATCCCGAAGCCCGCCCGATCATGGGTGTCCATCATGGTGCGTATCGCTGCCGCGATGCCGAGCAGACGATCTGGTTTTACTGCGATGTGCTGGGCCTTGTTGATCCCACCGGCATCGTGCTGGAGGAAGTGACCGGAACCGGCGAGCACGACCCCTATCTCCATCTCTTCCTGCGGATGGGCAATGGTGAGTTTCTGGCCTTTTTCGATGCGCCGGGGTCTGCCCGCCCCGACTCGTTCGAGCGCAAGGACAGTTTTGATCTGCACTGGGCCTTTGAGGTTGCAAACGAAGCGGATTTGCTGGCGATGCAGAAGCGCATCAACAGCTTTGGCGTCAGCGCGGTTGGCCCGGTTGACCATGGTTTCGTCAAGTCGGTCTATATGTATGACCCCAATGGCATCCAGATGGAACTGACATACCGCGTGCCTGAGCATGACCGGATATTGGGTGAGGCAACGGCGGCTTTCCCGGCCAAACTTGCCGAATGGACAAAGCGCACCCGCGCGCAGAAAGAAGCCAAGTTTGGCGCAGAAGCGATTGATCGCCGCAGCCGCCACGTAAGCTGAGGAGAGTGCATTGAAATACGAGCGTATTCCCTATCTGGTCCTGTTCAGCGAACAGAGCGCCTTCAAGGACACTTATGGCGGTGAAATCGGCAAGGTGTCGGTTGAATGTCAGCTGCTGAAGCCGGAAGGGCCGTGCGACAGCGTGGTGATTTTTTCGCGCCCCAGTGGCGGCGGGGGGTATCTGCCGCTGGTCGGCGCGATTGCGCGGATGGGTATTCCGACGATCTATTGCAACCCGCGCTATCGGGGCAATGATACGGCACTCATCATGGAACGGGCGGCGATGGATCTGGCCGCGTGCGTGCGCGATGCCAAGGAGCGGCTGGGATATAAGAAGGTCTATCTGGGCGGCTGGTCAGGTGGCGGATCGCTCTCGATGTTCTATCAGGCCGAAGCTCAGGATCCCCGCGTCACGCATACCCCGGCGGGTGATCCTTATGATCTGACGGCTGCAAAGTTCATCCCGGCGGATGGCGTGATGCTGCTCGCCGCCCACCTTTCTCGCAACCTGACGCTGACCGAGTGGATGGACCCTTCAATCGAGGATGAAAGCCGCCCGTGGGATCGCAACCCGGCATGGAACCTCTACGCGCCCGATGGGCCGAAGCCGCCTTTTTCTGCTGAGTTTGTCGCCGAGTTCCGCGAGCGGCAAATCGCCCGCAACCGGCGCATTACGAAATGGGTGAAGGAGCAGCTGGCCGATCTGAAGGCGCAGGGTCTTGAAAACCATGAACGCTGCTTCACCGTGCAGGGCACCATGGCCGATCCGCGCTGGGTGGACCCGCTGGTTGATCCCAACGATCGCCAGCCCAACCATTGTATGCTGGGCGATCCCTTTGTCGTGAATGATGGTCCGGTCGGCCTTGCTCGCTTCACCACGCTGCGGTCCTGGTTGTCGCAATGGTCTTATGACGATTCCCAGGCCGATGGTCTGAAATGCGCGGCGCGGATCGAATGTCCGATGCTGGTGATTGAAAACAGCGCGGATGATGCCTGCACGCCAAGCCATGCCGGGCGCTTGATGGCGGCCGCCAGCCGGTGCGACATCGAGCACCATGTTATCAAGGGTGCGAACCACTATTATTTCGGTCAGCCTGAACAGCAGCAGCAGGCCGCACAAGTGGTGCGTGACTGGGTGATGGCGCAGGCGTGACCATGGAAAATAATGGTGCGCTCAAGGGCGTGAAAGTGGTTGAGCTTGGTCAGTTGATCGCAGGTCCGTTCTGCGGTCAGCTGCTGGGCGATATGGGCGCGGATGTGGTGAAGATCGAGCCACCCGGCTCTGGCGATCCCATGCGCCAATGGGGCAATGGCGAGCACAAGCTGTGGTGGCAGGTCATCGGGCGCAACAAGCGTTCGGTGACAGCCAATCTGCGCGTTGCGCAAGGGCAGGAGCTTGCCCGCCGCCTGCTGGCCGATGCAGACATCATGATTGAAAACTTCAAGCCGGGCACGGTGGAGAAATGGGGGCTGGGGCCAGAGGCGCTTCATGCCATCAACCCGCGTCTCATCATCGTGCGGATGAGTGGCTACGGCCAGACCGGCCCCTATTCAAGCCGCGCGGGCTTTGGCGGCATTGGCGAGGCGATGGGCGGGTGGCGCGCGATTGTGGGCGATCCCGACCGCGCACCAAGCCGGATGGGCGTTTCCATCGGCGATACGCTGGCCGCCACCTATGGTTGCATGGGCGCGCTTGCTGCGCTGCGGGCGCGTGACGAGACGGGGCGGGGGCAGGTTGTCGATTCCGCACTTTATGAGGCCGTGCTTCAGGTGATGGAGAGCCTTGTTCCTGAATATGATGCGATGGGGCTTGTTCGCCAGCGGTCAGGCTCGATCCTGCCGGGTATCGCGCCATCGAATGTGTATCGCTGCCGCGATGGTGAATATATGATCGGCGGCAATGGCGATGCGATTTTCACCCGGCTCGCCGAGGCGATGGGGCGGCCCGAACTTGCCGCCGACCCGCGCTATGCCACGCACGTCGCGCGCGGGGAGCATCAGGCAGAGCTTGATGCGCTCATCGAAGGCTGGACGCAGACGCTTAGCGTGGATGAGCTGGAGGCGCTTATGATCGCGCAGTCCGTGCCCGCGGGCCGGATTTTCACGGGCAAGGAAATGCTCGCAGACCCGCATTTTCAGGCGCGCGAGGCGCTGGTCGCTGTCGATCACCCGCATTTCGGCAAGGTGCGGATGCAAGCGCCGATGCCCAAATTGTCGGATACGCCATCTGCCGTGCGCCGCCGCGCGCCGGATCGGCCGGGCGAACATAATGCCGAAGTCTATGGAGAGCGTTTGGGGCTGGACGCGGACGCCCTCAACGCGCTTGCCGCGCAGGGGATCATCTGATCCCTTACGCGGCGGGCGGGCTGCCCGTTCAGGCGTCGCGCTGGGGCGGCTGATAGGGTGGCAGGCCTTCATAGACGCTATCGGGCGTAAGCAGCATCTTGCGATATTGCTCTTCCGGGTAGGCAAGGTTCGGCACTGCCGCATCATAAGCAGGCTGTGGCACGGGCGTGGGGCCGGCATAGGGCGCGGGGTTCTTCATCCGCGCGGCTTCTTCATCGGTCACGCCAAAGCTCGCCAAAATATCAGGATCAACCCAGGTCTTGGCGTCGAGCACACGATAGTTGGTCGCCACTTCCAGCGTCATATTCTCCGGCCCGGCAAAGTAGATGGACTTGCAAAAGCCATGGTCGATTGGCCCCATTACCGGGATGCCATGGCTGCGGACGCGATCCCGCATGGCATAGAGCGTCGCTTCATCAGGCGCGCGAAAGGCGGTGTGCTGCAATACGCCGGGCGCGGCCGGAATTTCGCCACGACCCGCATGGGTAACACCCATGGTTGTCGGGATATTCTCTCCGCCGGGCACGTGAACGAGCGAGAAGAGGCTGTCGTCCGCCATTTTGAGGAAGGCGTGTGCTGCGCCCTCCACGCCATGCATCTCGAAAATGGCAACCAGCGGAAAGCCCAGAACCTGCGTGAAAAATTCCAGCTGCTTCTTCATGTCACCGGCCATGAAGGCGATGTGGTGAACCCCATCGGGGTGCTGTTCGGTGGCGTGTGTCATGCTTTTTCCTCTTTCATCTGCGTTCAGGCGCGGGCTTTGGCGATTTCCCGCAATTCCTTTTTGGCGACCTTGTTGAGTTCGGCACGGGGAAATTCATCCATGAAGATGACATCGACCGGCACCTTGAAGTCCGAAAGGTTCTGGCGGCAGGCCTCGATAATCGCGGCGGCGAGCGCGTCTGAAGGGGCTGCCGCGCGAATGAAGGCAACGGGCACCTCGTCCAGCATGGGGTGCGGCCTGCCGACAATGGCGGCTTCGCCCACGCCGGGCACGCCCGCGATCACGGACTCGATTTCCGACGCGGCGACATTTTCCGCGCCCACCTTCAACATATCCTTGGCGCGGTCGGCAAAGCGCAGATGGCCGTCCGCCACCTGATAAACGCGGTCGCCGGTATCGAACCAGCCTTCGGCATCAAAGCTGGCAGCGGTTGCTTCTGGGTTGTCGAGATATTCAAGAAACAGGGCACGCCCTCGCTTGCCGCGGATTTTCAGCAACCCGGTTTCACCCTTGGCGACAGGTTCCCCGTTTTCTCCCACGATCTTCAACTCATATTCGGGCGCGGGCATCCCCATGGAATGGAGTGGGGCGGGCAGATGCGGCGGCCCCCAGGTGCCGTGTGTCACGGTTTCGGTCATGCCCCATGCGCCGACGATGGAGAGGTTGAAGCGCGCATCCAGCCCGCCCAAATTGGCCGCGCCCGCGACCCAGTGGCGAAAGCGATGTTCGGGCGGCACATCCTGCGTGACGAGCGCCTGAATGGCAAAGGGGATGACATTGCCCCATGTGCAGCCATGTTTGAGCGCCACGGGCCAGAAGCGGCTGGCCGAGAACCGGGGTTGCAGCACCATTTTTCCGCCCGACCATGCCACGCAGAAATGCCCCCAGCTCATCGCGTTGGTGTGGCAAAGCGGGGTAAAGACAAGCGCGCAATCATCCGGGCCGATCTGGTTGTGCGCAGCGCCAATATGCCCGCCCCACAGCACATTGGCGTGCGTCCACACCACGCCCTTGGGGCGCGAGGTGGTGCCAGATGTATATTGCACCGATACCGGCGTCATCGGATCAAGCGGCTCGGTCTTGAGCGCGGCGCCATCGCCCGTGATGGCAGAAAAGGGGAGGATGCCCTCCGGCAGCACCGTGCCCGCCGCGTCGGGAATAGCGGCGATCCAATCAAGCCTGGCTCCTGTTTCGGCAATCAGGCCGAGATAGCCGCTTTCCACAATTGCCGCACGGGCGCGGCAATGCGTGATGAAATAGGCCATCTCGCCCACCGCCGCACGCGGATTGGTGGTGACAACGACGATGCCCAGCAGCGCGCAGGCATACCAGGTGAACAGAAATTCCGGGCCGTTATTGGCATGAAGCAGCAGCACATCGCCCTTGTTGAGCCCTTTGTCTCTAAGGCCAGCGGCGACGGCGCGCACTTCGGCATAAAAGGCGCCATAGCTCCATTCGCGCGGCGCGGCGTCAAACGGTTCCCATGCCAGAAAGATGGCGTCGGGCCGCTTTTCGGCCTGCGCGCGAAGAAGCCAGTGAACATCCTTATCTGCATAGGGATCAAGCGCCGTCATGGTCATTTGCCTGTAAATACCGGGTTGTAGGCGGCAGGATCAGGGTTGCCGAGCCACATGGCAAGTGCATTGCGCACGTCTTCGCTATGAATAACCTTTTCCAGCTCTTCGGTTTCCTTGGCGAAGAAATCGAGCTGGCCCTGGCTTGTGCCTGCGCCGACCAGCACCTTTACGCCGCGCAAGGCGAGCGGCGCACGCTTCGCCATATTGGCAACGAAGGCTGCGACATCCGCCTCATAGCTTTCTACCGGATAGAGGCGTGAAATGAGGCCGATTTCCAGCGCATGGGCGGGCGGCATGAACTCCCCGTGGAGTAGCACGTCCAGTGCCTTTGCGCGGCCCAGCAGGCGCACGCAATGCCATGCGCCGCCACCGCCGGGCACAAGGCCAAAGCTCGTTTGCGGCAGGGCGAAGGTCGCTTCGGGGTGGTCCATCATCAAGCGGAAGTCGAATGAGAGGGAGAATTCGCACCCGCCGCCGCCGACAATGCCGTTGATGGCCGCAATGGTAACGGCTTTCAGGTTCTGGATGCGCAGGGCGAGCAAATGAATACTGCTGACGAGCGCGGGGATCTGGCGATGGATTTCCAGCAATTCTTCGGCGCGCGAAGGACCATCGCCTGTCGCCTCTTCATTGCCTTCGGCCAGCGCCTGCATTTCTGTGAGGTCCATCCAGCGCAGGAAGACGCCATTTTCGCCCGTGACGAGAAAGACGCGAACGCTGTCATCCGCTTCAATCTCGCTGAGCAGATGGTGCAGTTCGCCCAGCATCCGGCTGTTGAGCACCTGAAGCGGCGGATTGCTCATCCGGCACGTGACGACCGCATTGTCGCGGCTGACCTGAAGGTGGCGATATTTCATGAGCTTCTTCCTCTCCGTCAGGCGTGGCAGGGGCGCTCTGCCCCTTGTCCTCATCTGCGGCCAACCGTTGCGCGGCTCAAAAATAATGTCAATTACATTTACGAATAATCACGTGGTTGACAGTCCCGCGCAGAGCGTGGAATGTCATAAATATTGACAATTATCCAGGAGAGATCAGGCGTGGCGAAGACATTGACGATGCAGGTGATGTCCAATGAACTGGCCGATGCGCTGATGCAGGGTGCGGTTGCCAAGGCGCAGGAAATGGCCGTGCCGATGTGCATTGCGCTGTGCGATCCTTCGGGCACGCTCATCCAGTTTCGCCGCATGGACCATGCCGCATTGCTCAGCGTCCAGATTGCGCAAGACAAGGCGTTTACGGCTGTCTCCTTCGGCATGGCGACGCACGAGTGGCATGATTTCATCAAGGATGATGCGCCCTTGCTGCACGGCATCGTCCACACCCCGCGCCTTGTTGTATTTGGTGGCGGCTATCCGGTGAAGGTCGATGGCCAGCTGGTTGGCGGCATCGGCGTGAGCGGTGGTCACTATTCGCATGACATGGAGGTTGCCCGCGCAGGTCTGGCCGCCGCCGGTCTTTCGGTCTGAGGGGGGAGGGCGACATGGTCACCGACGCGGAACTCATTGAACGCGCCCGCGTGCTCGCTCCCGCAATCAAGGCGCGCGCGGCAGAGGCGGCGCAGCTTCGCCGCCCGCATGATGAAACGATTCGCGAACTGGCGGAGGCCGGTATTCTCCAGATGTTCGTGCCCAAGCGTTGGGGCGGCTCTGAAGCGCGGCTTGAAACCATGATGGAGGTGGTGGAACTGCTCGCGGCGGCCTGCCCATCTACCGGCTGGATTGCAGCCTTCTACATCAGCCACAATATCTATGTCGCCAAATTCCCGGAGGCGACGCAGGAGGAGCTGTTTGCCCCACGCGGATTTGTTCAACTGCCCGCGGGAACGGCGCCCGATATGGTGGCGCGCAAGGTCGATGGCGGATGGGATGTCAGCGGCCGCGCCGGTTGGGGATCGGGCGTGATGCACGCCGACTGGGTGCTGATGAGCGGAAAGGCCGAAGATGGCCCGCGCTCTTTCCTCATGCCCGCCTCGTCGGTCGAGGTGATCGACAACTGGCACTATGCAGGGATGGCAGGCACCGGCAGCAATGATTATGTCGCGCGCAACGTTTTTGTGCCGGATCGTCACGCGATTACCGCGGCCGAATTTCATCGCGGCGCGACCCAAGGCTCCAGCATCCATGCCAACCCGCTCTTTTCGATTCCCTTCCTCGTTTCAGCCTATTGCACGATCCTGCCCGTGCTGACGGGAACGTTGATGGGCGCGCTGGCCGCGCTGGAAGATGTGCTGGAACGGCGCGTGCGCAATTTCAGCGGCGTCGTCGCCAAGGATCAGCAGTTGACCCATGTGACCTTGGGAGAAATGCAGATCGCAACCGGCGCAGCGGGCGACATGGCCCGCGCGGTTTATGCGCGTGCGGCAGACATTCTCGCCAGCCGCCCGTTCAGCGTGGAAGACCGACTGCTTGCCAAGGGGCGAACGGCGTTCATTTCAAAACATTGTCGCGATACGGGCAATGCGATGATGGCGGCGGCGGGGGCCTCCAGCTTTCATCTCGATCAGCCCCTCCAGCGCATCTGGCGCGATCTCAACACGGTTTGCAGTCACGCCTTCTGGGATTGGGATGCAACCCGCGAGCTGACCGGACGCCAGCATTTCGGCCTGCCGCTCAATCATCCACTCGTCTGATCTCAGGCGGCAATCTCGACAATTTTATTGACAATCATTTTGGCCGGGTTATCCGTCAACTATGTTGACTGATAACAGTCACGACCGAGGATGAGGGAGGGGATTGCTATGATGAACGCGCGCAAACTTATGTTGGGTGTGGCGGTGTCGGCGATCGCGTTTGGCGCGAGCGGCATGGCGCAGGCACAAGAGGCTGATACGTCAGGTCAGGGCCTGGCAGAAATCGTCGTGACGGCGCAAAAGCGCGAAACCAAGCTGGAAACGACCCCTGCGACCATCAACGTTGTCGGCGGTGAGCAGCTCGCCAATATGGGTGTCGTGGAAATCAAGGGGCTGGCGGCCAATGTCCCCGGTTTCACCATGCATGAATCGCCCGGCGGTCTGAGCGGCGTCAGCTTGCGCGGCGTTGGCACCTCGGCTGGCAGCCAGGTGTTCGAGCAGTCGGTCGGCCTGTTTGTCGATGGCATCTACCATCCGCGCGCGCGCCAGTATCGCGATGCGCTGTTCGACGTCGAGCGCGTCGAAGTCGTCAAGGGCAGCCAGGGCGTGCTGTTCGGCAAGAATACGAGCGTGGGCGCCGTGAGCGTCATCTCGCGCGGGCCGGGCGAGCAGACCGGCGGTTATGTTCAGGGGCAGATTGAAGCCAATTACGGCAGCTATGCATTTGAAGGCGCAGTCGATTTTGTCGCCAGCGACACTTTCAAGCTGCGCATCGCGGGGCTCTATGACAAGCAAAAGGGCTATATCGAAAACGTCAGCAAAACCCGTGACGAGCCGTCAGGCGACCGCCACGTCATCCGCGCCGTGGCGGAGTGGGATCCCAGCGACACGATTTCGGTGCGCGCCAAATCGCAGTTCAGCAAACTCGATTTTCTGGGCAATAATTTTGAGTTCATCGCCAATCAGAACGTCGCCGGCCTTCAGGCGCTTGGCGTGGTCGACGGCGGCCTTGCCAATTATGTGAAGTATGAAGATGCGGGCACGGCCGGGATCATCAACGACATCCAGAAGAGCCAGGATCACGCGCTGGAAGTCAATATCGATCTGGGTGGGGACTACACGCTGACCTCGGCGACCGGCTATTCAAAGTTTGACTTCGTCAACGGCTTTGACTCGGACTCGACGCCCACAGTCTTCCTCTTTTCGCAGTTCAACGAGGGTTTCGACCAGTTCAGTCAGGAAGTGCGGCTTACGTCGCCCGCCGGGCGGCCGATCGAGTTCATCGTCGGCGCATTTTATCTGAATTCAGAAACCAACTATAATTACTACACCTATTATAACGGTTTCCCGGTGTTGGGCGGCCTTTACGGCACGGTTCGCCAAGATTTCAACCAGAAGGAAAATACCTTCGCGGGCTTTGGGCAGGCGACGTGGCACATTGCGGATGATGTCCAGTTTCTGCTCGGCGGTCGTCTGACGACCGACAAGAAGAACGCTGATTTCCAGAAATTCCTCGTTGATGATCTGGGTCGCCCGGCAGGCCTCGTCGCGCTGGTGGGCAACGGGCCGTTCCATGCCGTGAGTGTGCGCGACACGACTTTCGATTTCTCTGGAACGCTCAGCTACAACCCCACAGAATCGTCAACGCTCTACATTTCGGCAGGGCAGGGCAACAAGGGGTCCGGCTTCGTCAATCAGGCCGCACTTGCAGCGCCATTTCCTTCAACCTTCCTTGTGCCGGTCGAGCGGGTGCGCACGGTTGAAGCGGGCGTGAAGGGACGTTTTCTTGATGGGCGCGCTTATGTGTCGCTCGCGGCCTATCATCTCGACATCAAGGACTATCAGGACAGTTTCTACAACTCGACCGCGCGTGCCTTCCAGGTCCGCTCGCTTGATGCCAAGAGCACGGGCATCGAGGCTGAAGGCCAGTTCCAGCTGGCACGCGGGCTGACGGCCTATGGCAACTTTGCGTGGAACCCGTCTGCCAAGCTCGACAATGGCGAGCGGATGCAGCGTTCGCCGCGCTTTACCTCCACGCTCGGCATGAGGTTCAACGTGCCTCTGTCGGACGATGTGAAGCTCTCTGGCTTTGGCCAGTATCTGCACTCAAGCACGATGCTGCACCAGCCTGCCTCTGCACCGGGTGACAATACGAGCCATCCCTATGATCTGGTGAGCGCGCGCGTGGAACTGGAATATGTGCCGCTGGGTCTGAGCTTCTTCATCAACGGCCAGAATCTGACGAAAGACGTCTATCGGACCTTCTCCTTCGGCAGTCCGGTGGGCTTGGGTCAGGTGGGTGCGCTCAACGAGCCGCGCACGATCGTTTTTGGCCTGCGCAAGACTTTCTGACGCACGGCTGAAGTCCGAATATAAAAAGCCCCGGAAAGCAGCTTGCTTTCCGGGGCTTTTTTTCATCGCCGATCAATTTTAGCCGTTGAGATTGACCGAAAGGGTTTTCATCGCCTGCACAAGGTTTGAGCGCAGCAGCCTTGGCTGAACCGTGACGGAATAATTGGGAAATGCCGACAGGAACGCCGAGAGGATCATGCGCAACTGCAACTGGGCCAGCCGCGCGCCAAGGCAGTTGTGCACCCCATAGCCGAAGGACAGATGGCGCTGCGCATTGTCGCGGTTCAGGTCAAGGCGGTGCGGGTCTGCAAAGATCGCCGGATCGTGATTGCCAGCACCGTAGAGAAGCGCGACGCGTTCTCCCGCTGCAATCTGCGTTCCACCCACGACCACGTCATTCAGAGCGGTGCGCGCCATCTGGAAAACCGGGCTGAACCAGCGCAGGATTTCGGGGATGGCGGCTGCTATTCTGTCGGGGTTGTTGAGGAGCAGGCGGCGCTGGTCCGGGTTTTCGGCCAACCCCCATATGGCACCCGCAAGCGAGCTGCGCGTGGTTTCATTCCCGGCCGAGATCATATTTGAAAAGAAGCTTTTCTGCTCGATTTCGGTCAGGGGCTGATCGTCGATCCGGGCATGGGCGATGAGCGTCAGAAGATCGTCACGCGGGTCGCGGCGGCGTTGTTCCAGCAGATGCCAGGCATAGTCGAAGATTGCGAGATAATTGTCATTGGCGATGTCGAGCGAGGGTGACTGCTCTGGATCATCAATGCCGAAGACGGCGTTGGTAAATTCAAATACGCGCCATTCGTCTTCTTCGGGCACGCCCATGGCGGCACAGACCGTCTTGATGGGCACGATGGCCGCAACCTCGGTGATAACGTCCACCTCATCGCGTCCGCGCAGCCCCTCAATCAGCGCATTGACGGATGCCTCGATACGCGGCTCGAAACGACGCAGTGCCGAAGGCATGAAAGCCGATGCGACGATGGCGCGGAAGGCCTGATGCTCTGGATTGTCCATGGCGAGCATGAAGCGGCGCAGCACCTCAATGATCTGCGGGTCCATGGCGACATGGCTGTCAGTCGGGATGCGGAAGCCCAGTGTGGACGTGAAGTTGGCCGAATCCAATGAAACGGCGCGGATGTCCTCAAAGCGGGTCAGTGCCCAAAAGTCGGGCTGCGCGTCAGACCCCGGATGACGCCAGACCGGGCTGGTCGCGCGCATCTCGTCATAAACGGCATGGGGATGGCCGTTGCGGAACGTGTCAGGATCGATGACGTTGAACGTGCTGGTGATGGTCATGGCGTCGCTCAGATAAGATCGGCCGGCGTGGTTGGAAAACCAAGCGCAACCTTGCCAGCCAGAACACAGGTTCGGTCCCAGTCAAACATGACATGGCCACGCATGACCTGAATGTCGCGCAGCTGGCGTTGCAGCGGCGCATTGACATGGCTCGCGCTCGCGCCTGCAACGGCGGCCAGCGTGTCGACAGCGCTGTTGGCGAGGCGGACAATCTGTGCGCCTGCCAGCCGAAGCGCAACCTGCGCATCCAGGGAGGCCTGCGCTCCATTTGGTCCTTCGCGCTCGATCACCGCGCGGGCATTGTCCCATGCGAGGCGGGCGGCGCTGACATCGGCTGTGGCCTCGCCCAGCCGCAGGTGGATCGACTGCTGCTCGCCCTGCTTCACGCCGCCGCTAAAGGCTTGGAGCTTGGTCTTCATCCGCTCGGTAAACCAGAGGAGTGCCGCTTCCGCCGCGCCAAGCGCAGGCGTGGCCGCGACCATCGCCAGCCCGGCGCGCAGCGGGTAGCTGAGCGTTGATCCGGGGTGCAGCGCCTCACCTGGGGATGATCCCGCAGCCATTTGGCGTGCAGGCAGCGTCATATGCTCTGGCACAAATATATCGCGCACGACCACGGCGTTGCTTCCCGTCGCCGCCATGCCGGACATGAACCAGATATCCTCAACCTCTGTCTGGCCAATGGGCAGCGCGCAGAAGCGCGGCTCGCCCGTTTCGCTGTCGATGCCGTTCACCAGAATCCAGTCTGCATGGTTGATGGCGGTGGCCCATTCCCAGCGGCCCTTGACGCGGTATCCACCGTCAACGCGCGTGGCGGTGCCCGTGGGCGCAAGCGGAGCGGGGGCAAGCGGCATCCTGCCATCCTTGAAGAATTCTGCCTGCGCTTCGGCCGGAAATTTGGCGAGCATCCATGCATGGAGCGACAGGAACGACAAGGTCCATGCAGCAGAGGCGCAGCCCCGGCTCAGTCGGCGGACGACGTCCATGAATTCAGCGAAGGTTGCGCCTTGCCCGCCCGCCGTGACCGGCGCGAGCAATGCAAAAAAGCCGGCATCGTGCGCGGCCTGAATGGTTTCAGGCTGAAGTGTGCGAAGCTGCTCTGCCTCTGGCGCGCGTTCCGCCAGCTTTTCAGCAAGCGCATCGGCCCAGTCTGCCCAGCTTTCTCCGTTGCGTGTCCGCAAGCCTGCTCCACTCATTCCATCCACTCCCTTATGCCGGATATGATCTGACCGGATATTGGCGGGTGAGAAATAATAGTCAAGAAACTTTACATTATTGATGCGACAAGGGGACAATCTCCTTGCCACGGCAGTGCGAAACAGGAATGGAAGCGCAATGGAAAATACGCTTTTAATGCTTGATCTTATGCGCGCCTTCTACTGGTTTGAAGATGGTCTGCGATCTCGACTCGCAGCACTCGGCTGGACCAATGTGACCCGATCTCAATCGCTTGTGCTGACCAATATCGCCAATGGCGTGACGCGCGCCTCGCACATTGCGGCAAACCTTGGCGTTTCGCGTCAGGCGATGAGCCAGTTGCTGGGAGAGATGATCGCCGGCGGGCTGGTTGAGGTTGAGCCTGACCCGGCTGATCGCCGTGCCCAGCGCGTGCAGTTCGCCCCTGCGGGTGAGGGGATTCGTGAAGCGGCGCAAAAGATTTTGCGTGATCTGGAGCGGGAGATGGAACGCGGCGTTGGCAAGAGCCGTATGGATGGATTGCGCGTGGCGTTGCGCAGTGTGCCCGCTGCTGACTGACGCGCCTTGCCCTCAGGCAGAAATCGCGCGGGTATGGCCACTCCAATAAGGCTCGCGCAATTCTGCCTTCAGGATTTTGCCGGCCGGGCTGCGGGGCAGGAGGTCGCTTCGGAACTCCCATGTCTTTGGGCATTTGTAGCGCGCGAGCCGTTCCCGCAGATAGTCCAGCAGGTCGCTTTCTGAGGGGGCTTGCGCCAGCGGCACAATAATCGCGTGGACGCGCTCACCCCATCGTTCGTCGGGAATACCGATCACCGCACATTCGCGCACCGCAGGATGCAGACCAAGCGCATTTTCGACTTCGATCGAATAGACGTTTTCCGCGCCCGTCACGATCATGTCCTTCATCCGGTCGGTGATGTAGATATAGCCGTCGTCATCCATATAGCCCGCGTCTTGCGAGTGCATCCACCCGCCGCGCAGCGCGCTGGCGGTCTCATCCGGGCGGTTCCAATAGCCCGCCATCACGCACGGGCCGCGCCCAACGATTTCCCCCATCGTGCCACGCGGCAGTTCATTGCCATCGGGGTCGACCACCATCACTTCAAAGCCATATCCCGGCACACCGGCGGATCGCAGCTTGCCAAGGCCCGATGCGGCGTCGTGCTGGTCTGGCAGCAAAAAGGTGATGGAAGGCATTTCCGTCATGCCGAAGCCCTGAATGAACTGGATGCCGGAGAGCCGCTGCTGCGCGCGCTCCAGCGTTGCGACGGGCATGGGCGATCCGCCATAGCCGAGCATCTTGAGCGACGAGAGGTCGTGCGCTGCAAGGTCAGCGCGGCTCAGTGCGTCGATCACCGCAGGCACGGTAAAAACGTGCGTCACGCGGTGGCGCGCGACCTGCGTCATGATCGACTCTGCATCAAAGGTGGGCGTAAAGATGTGCGTGCCCCCCGTCATCGTGACGCTGAACATCCCGATGTCGGCCAAATGAAACATCGGCGCGCTGTGCAGGTTGATGCAGCTGGCATCAAAGCGGATCATCATCACGAGGTTGAAGGCAACGGACACCAGATTGCGATGCGTGAGCATCACGCCCTTGGGCAGGCCAGTGGTGCCCCCAGTGTAGAAAACTCCCGCAAGATCGGCATCGCCGCGCCCGGCATCTTCAATTGGGGCAAGGGCTGCGGCGCGACGGCGGAGCCCGCCGCCCGCCTCGTCCATCGGCTCAATCTTCAAACCCGGTAGCTGAGTGGCAATCGCCTCAGCCTGCGTGGCGAAGGCATCACCCGTCAGGAGCAGCGCCGCGCCGACATCGTCGAGCTGGAAAACAAGTTCTGGCGCGGTCAGGCGGGTGTTGAGCGGAACGATGACCGCGCCCGCCCAGAAGGTGGCGAAATAGAGATCAAAATACTGGTCGCTATTGGTGGCGAGCACCGCCACCCGATCCCCCGTGCCAACCCCAAGCGACCGCAGCAGCGCGGCGAGATGCGCCACATCCTCGGCCACTTGCGACCATGTGCGGCGGCGCTCGCCATCTATGGTGGCCATGCCATGAGGATGCATCCGCGCAGAGCGGTGAAGGCCTTGGGTTAGTTGCACGCGCGGTTCGCCCTGAAGAGGTGATCTGATGACAAGGGGGCGCGCTTCGCCCCCTTCAGACGGTCCTGTGCGATACCATGTTAATTGTCAATAAAATTGCCTATTCCGTTCCGCAGATGCAGCTGCGTTTCACTGGCGCTTGGCCTTGGGCGCGTCGGGCGCGAAGACTTTGCCAAAGAAGCTGTCAGAATACCATTTGGGCGCTTCGGGGGCGTTGGCGATTTCGGTTGCGATCAGCGTGTTGATGTGCGCGAACTTTGCGCCGGAATTCCAGTCAAACGGCAGGTTCAGGTCGTCCGACACGCGGTGGTAATGCGTTTTCAAAAAGTCGGTAAAGGCCGCCGCCCCGCCATTTGCATGGCCCGTGACGAGAAACACCGAGGGGATACCCCGTTGCACGAACCGATAATGGTCAGACCGGGTGAAGAGGCCCTCTTCGGGCATGGGGTCGGGCGAGAGCTTCACATTGTCCTTGGCGGTGGCCGCAGCGACGATGGGGCCAAGCGTTGAATGTTCCGCGCCAAAGGCAATCACATCGCTGAAATCATAGGTCAGGATCGGCATATCGAGATTGACGACGCCCACCACTTTGCCGCTGCCAACGACGGGGAAGCGTGAGAGATAATCTGCGCCCAGCAGGCCTTTTTCTTCAGCCGTCACGGCGGCGAACAGCACCGGGCGGCGGGGACGCTCTGGTGCAGCGGCCATGGCGCGTGCCGCTTCCAGCATGGTGGCGATGCCAACCGCATTGTCCATTGCGCCGTTGTTGATGCGGTCCGCCTTGTCGTCGGTGCGCAGCCCGATATGGTCGAGATGGCCCATTACCAGCACATATTCATTGGCGAGTGCGGGGTCGGACCCCGGCAGAAGCCCCACGACATTGGGACTGGTGAAGTGTGAGAGCGTTGCCGTGCGGCTGATGACGGCGGTCTTCTTGATGGCAAAGGCCTTGGGTTGACCACCCTTCTGGTCGGCGAGTTGAAGAATGTCGTCAAGCGTGCGCCCGGTGCCCGCGAACAGTGCTTCCGCCGCAGGCCGGTCAAGCGTGGCCGATGCGCGGATATTGGGTGAGCTGTCGAAGATGGAGCCATCGGCATTGGACCAGCGGACCGAGCGATTGTCCGCAAATTCGATGACGCGCGCCCATGGCGTCTGCTTTTCGCGTTCCAGCGTGCGGATCGAGATGAGCCCGATGGCGCCGCGCTGTGAAAGGACTTTCGCCTTCTCGGCATTGAGATGCGCGCCGATGTCGCTGGCCACGCCCTTGGGGAAGCCGCTCAGGCAGGCGACGATCTTGCCCTTGACGTTCAGGCCTGAAAGCCCGCGCAGGCCAAGCTCTGGCCGGTCGATGCAGAAGCCGCCAAACACGACCTCGCCTTCCACGCGCTCGCCGCCTTTGGGGCCACCGCCGGACACAATAGCGTCCTTCTTATGCGCAAAGCTTGTGCCGCCAATCGTGAGCACCGCATCGGCATTGGGCTTGATCTCGACAAAGGGCACCTGCTGAAACCAGCCGCCATTCACGGCGGGTTTGAGACCCATGCTGTCAAAGCGGGTCGCGACATAACGCGCGGCAATCTCGTGCCCGCGTGAGCCGGTGTCGCGGCCTTCCAGCAGGTCGTCCGCCAGAAACTCAACGTGCGCGCGCACCGCATCGGCGGTGATGGGGTTTGCAGGCGGCGTTTGCGCCAGCGCGGCGACGGGGAGGAGCGACAGAAGGCGACGGGGAGGAGCGACAGAAGAGGCAATAGGGCAAGAGCGCGCATGGAGTGATCCGCTTGATAAAGATGGCGCTGCCTTGCCGATTGCGCAGGCAGCGTCAATCGCAGCGGGCCTTGTGAGCGGATGATTTCGGTCGTTCGTCCGCGTGCGTTGGTCGTTCATCGAAAATCGCGGCCTGATCGTCGCGCCCGTTGCGCGAGCCGTGCACCGCATTAGAACATCCCGATCATTTTCCAGCCCAAGGACAGTCCATGCGTATTTTTGCTCTCGCGCTTCTTGCCAGCACGGTGATGGTGTCTCCCGCTGTCGCCCAGCAGATCGGCAAGCCGACACCGGTTTCTTCGCTCGTTAAGCAGGTCAACATCCCGCACGAACAATTCACGCTTGCCAATGGCCTGCGCGTTATCGTTCACACCGACCGCAAGGCCCCGGTGGTTGCGGTTTCAGTGTGGTATGATGTTGGCTCCAAGCATGAGCCCAAGGGAAAGACGGGCTTTGCCCATCTGTTTGAGCATCTGATGTTCAACGGCTCGGAAAACGCCGATGGCGACTTCTTCACGCCGCTCCAGAATATGGGTGCGACCGACTTTAACGGCACGACCTGGTTTGACCGCACCAATTATTTCGAAACCGTCCCCAAGGGCGCGCTGGAACGCGCGTTGTTCCTCGAAAGCGACCGTATGGGCCATCTGCTTGGCGCCGTGACGCAAGACAAGCTGAGCAACCAGATTGGCGTCGTGCAGAATGAAAAGCGTCAGGGCGACAACCAGCCTTACGGCCTTGTTGAATATGCGCAGTTGAAGGGCACTGTGCCGGCGGACCATCCTTACGGCCATTCGACCATCGGCTCGATGGCTGATCTTGATGCCGCGAGCCTTGAGGATGTGAAGAACTGGTTCCGTGCGCATTACGGGCCCAACAACGCCGTGCTGGTGCTCGCAGGGGACATCGACGCCAAAGCGGCAAAGCCGCTCGTCGAGAAGTGGTTTGGCGATATTCCGGCAGGCCCCAGGCAGGCACGTCTTACGGTGGCGGTGCCGACGCTTGATGCGCCCAGGTCTGAAGTGATGAAGGACAATGTGGCAACGACGCGCCACTATCGCTACTGGGCGGTGCCCGGCATCGACAGCACCGATGCAGTGCCCCTGAAGGTGGCGGCGACGGTGCTGGGAGGCCTTGCCAGCTCGCGGCTCGACAATGCGCTTGTGCGGGGCGAGAAGCTCGCGGTTGCGGTGACGGCGAGCTATCAGGATTTTGCGCAGCTCGGCTGGGTTGAAGTGACGGCGGATGTCCGCCCCGGCGTTGATTCCGCGCTTGTTGCCAAGCGGCTCGACGAGATTCTGGCAGACTTCATCAAGACCGGGCCCACGGCGGACGAAGTGCGCCGCGTGGCGACGCGCGCGGTGGCCGAGCGGATCGACGGGCTGGAGCAGGTTGGCGGCTTCGGCGGCAAGGCCGTCGCGCTGGCGGAGGGTGAGCTGTATCGCGACGATGCCGACGCCTATAAGAAAGACTTGGTCGCGCTGTCGAAGGTCAAGCCTGCCGAAGTCACCAAGGCAATGCAAAAGTGGCTGACGCGCCCGGTTTACGCGCTCACGGTGGTTCCCGGCGAGCGCGAGGCCTATCAGGAATCGGGTTCGGTCAAGCCGGGCGGGGCAACGCAGGCACCCTCATATTATCGTGCACCCCAGGCGGGTGAACAGCCGCTGGCGCCGCCCGCGCGTGTCGGTGCGGAGGAAATGCAGGCCGGTGCCTCCGGCCCGCTTGCGGCTGCCGACCGCTCGAAACTGCCCGATGTCGGCGCGATTGCCGATCTCGACTTCCCGACGGTGGAGCGCGCCAAGCTCTCGAACGGGGTTCCGATCGTCTATGTCCAGCGCAATGCCGTGCCGATGACGCAAGTCTCGGTCAGCTTCGATGCCGGCAATGCGGCGGACCCGCGCGACCGGCTGGGCACGCAGTCCTTCATGCTTTCGCTGCTCGATGAAGGTGCGGCCGGGATGACGTCGGTCCAGATCGCGGAAGCGCAGGAGCGTCTTGGTGCGACGATCGGCTCAGGCGCGTCAATGGACCGGACCACGGTCAATCTCTCGGCGTTGTCGGCCAATCTCGATCCGTCGTTGGCGCTGCTTGCCGATGTGGTGCTCAAGCCTGATTTTGCGCCCGCTGAGGTGGAGCGGCTGCGCAGCCAGCAACTGGCGCGTATCCAATCTGAACTGAAAGCGCCGCAGAGCATCGCTCTGCGCACGCTGCCGCCGCTGCTGTTTGGCAACCAGCATCCTTATGGCGTGTCGTTTACCGGCACGGGCGATGCCGCGACGGTCGCCTCGGTGACGCGCGACGAGCTGGTCGGCTTCCATCACAAATGGCTGCGGCCCGAAAAGGCGACGATCTTCGTCGTGAGCGATCAGCCGCTGGCGAAGATCGTGAAGACGCTCGATGCCAAGTTCGGCAAATGGCCGGTGACGGGCGCAGCAGGCACCAAGGCGGAAGGCGGTCCCGTTCCCGCCGCGCAGCCGAGGATCGTGCTCGTGGATCGCCCGGATTCGCCGCAATCCTATATTCTGGCCGGGCAAGTCCTGCCGAAAAAGGGCACCGATGACATTGAAACCCTGATTACGGCGAACCAGGCGGTGGGCGCAGGCTTCCTCTCGCGCATCAACATGGATCTGCGCGAGACGCGGGGCTGGTCTTATGGCGTGCGCGGTTCGATCAACCGTGTTGCAGGCGATGTGCCCTATATCGTCTATGCCCCCGTGCAGGCGGACCGGACGGGCGAATCGATTGCCGCGCTTCGGGCTGATTATAAGGAATTCCTGACGAGCAAGGGCGTGACGGATGAAGAACGCACCCGGATCGTCAACGGAAACGTGCTTGAGCTTCCGGGCAGCTACGAAACGTCGGACGCGGTGCTGGGGGCCATCCAGCGCAATGCACTCTACAAGCGGTCGGATGATTTCTACGATTCCCTAGCGTCACGCTATCGCGGCATGACGCGTGGGCAGCTTGATGCCGCAATCCGCGCCGTGCTCAACCCCGATCAGTTTTTGTGGGTCGTGGTGGGTGATGCAAAAATTGTGCGTCCGCAGCTTGAAAAACTCGGCCTTCCGATTGAACAACTGTCAGCAACCGCGGGCAAATGATTCCCCCGGAGGCTATTGAAGGAGAGACGTGATGGGCGTTGCAGGAACTTATGAATGTGTTGTGAAATCGCCGCTGGGTGACCAGAAGTCGACGATGGTGGTCAATGTTGATGGTGACAGCTGGAGCGGCACCAATTCGGGCGCGCAGGGCTCGGTCGACATCACCGACGGCAAGGTCGATGGCAACACGCTGACCTGGTCGATGAAGATGACGGTGCCGATGCCGATGACGCTGGAAGGCACCGCAACGGTCGATGGCGACACCGTGACCGGTTCGGTCAAAGCGGGCGCTTTCGGCACCTTCCCGCTGTCGGGCACGCGCGTCGGTTGACGTGATTTTACGTCTGGCGGAAATGCTGGGCAATTCGACATCCCACGATGTTGAAAATCTGGAGCGCGGTTTTGGGTCTGCCAAAGCCGCGCTCTTTTCTTTGCGGCGCGCGCTGCCATTATAGGGCCAAATATCGCTACTCAAAAATCAATCAGACAAGACGCGATAGCTTAAGGTGCGCGTGGAGCGAGGGGAAGGAATTGCTGGGATGAACGGCGCAGAAGCTTTTATCAATACACTGGCAGAATGTGGTGTGGAGGTGTGTTTCGCCAACCCCGGCACGTCTGAAATGCAGCTTGTGGCAGCGGTTGACCGCCAACATGGGATGCGCGCCGTGCTCGGCCTCTTTGAAGGCGTGGTGACGGGCGCTGCGGACGGCTATGGCCGCATGGCGGATAAACCGGCCATTACGCTTCTCCATCTGGGGCCGGGGCTGGGCAACGGCCTTGCCAATCTGCACAATGCCCGCCGTGCGGGATCGCCCGTCATCAACATGGTTGGCGATCATGCGACCTACCATCGTCATTATGATGCGCCGTTGACATCGGACGTGACCGGCGTTGCGGCCCCCATGTCTGACTGGGTGCGCATTTCGCGCTCGGAGCGTGATCTGGCGCAGGCCGGTGCCGAAGCCTTTTCGGTTGCCCAGAGCTATCCCGGCAAGGTCGCCACTGTCATCGTGCCTGCAGACCATGCCTGGACCGAAGGCTCTGCCATGGTTGCGCCGCTGGCCATTCCGCAGGTCGCGTGTGCGCCGCAAGAGGCGATTGACGCCGCCGCCGCTGCCCTGCGCGAAAGCAAGGGGCCTGCCGTCCTGTTTCTCGGTGGGCGTGCGTTGCGGGATGGCGCGCTTCAGGCCGCGGGACGTATAGCCGCAGCAACCGGGGCACGGCTGATTTGCGAAACCTTTGCCGCCCGTCATCAGCGGGGTGCGGGGCGGATCGCTGTGGAGCGGCTGCCCTATTTCGGCGAGCAGGCCGAAGCTTATCTCGCCGAGTTCAAGACTCTTGTCTTTGTCGGATGCGAGCCGCCCGTTTCGTTTTTCGCTTATCCCGGCAAACCGAGCTGGCTTTCCCCACCGGGCGCGACGATCGTCCGTCTGGCGTCGATGCGCGAAGATGCGCAGGCGGCGCTGGAAGGGCTGGCAACCGCGCTTGATGCGCCAGCAGAGCCTGCACTTGTCCAGCAGCCGACGACGTATCCAGCCGAGCCGGGCAAGCTCAACAGCGGCAATCTGGGTGCGATCTTTGCCGAGCTTCTGCCCGAAGGCGCGATTGTTTCGGATGAAGGCGCAACTCAAGGCGGTGCTGCCTATGTGATGAGTGCGGGCTCAAGACCGCATGATTGGATGCAGCTGACCGGCGGGTCCATTGGGCAGGGCCTTCCCCTGGCGGTCGGCGCGGCGGTGGCCTGCCCGGACCGCAAGGTCATCGCACTGCATGGCGATGGTGGAGCGATGTATACCAATCAGGCGCTGTGGACGATGGCGCGCGAGAAGCTCGACGTGACGACGATCATTCTCAACAACAGCTCTTATGCCATCCTGAATATCGAGTTGGCGCGCGTCGGTGCGCAAAACCCTGGCCCCAAAGCGTTGTCGATGCTTGATCTTGGCAATCCGACGATCAACTGGACGCAGCTGGCGCAAGGCATGGGGGTTTCGGCGGAACGGGTTGAAACCGCTGAGGCATTTCGCGCGGCATTGGCGCACGCGCTTGCGCATAAGGGGCCGTATCTGATTGAGGCGATGCTCTAGTGGCTCGCTCGCTCGATTTGCTGCCTGCGTCCTTTGGTGATTTTCGGCGCAAGGCGGCAAAGCGCCTTCCAAGATTCCTGTTCGATTATATTGACGGCGGCTCTGGCGCGGAAGTCACGCTACGGCGCAACACTGCGGATTGGGAAGCGGTGCAATTGACCCAGAAGGTCTTGCATGATGCGACCAGGCTGGACTGCGCGGTCGATCTGTTTGGAGAGCGGCTGGAGATGCCGCTGGTTCTGGCCCCGGTCGGCATGGGGGGCATGACGGCCCGGCGAGGTGAGGTTCAGGCCAAGCGGGCGGCAGACAAAGCGGGCATCCCCTTCTGCTTGTCCACAGTGGGCATCTGCTCGCTGGAGGAGGTCGGTTCGGTATCTGACCGGCCAGCCTGGTTTCAGCTCTATATGCTCAAGGATCGGGCGGTGGTGAAGGAGATACTCGACAACGCATGGGCGTTGGGCGTGCGGACGCTGGCTTTCACGATTGATCTCAATGTGCTTGGCACGCGCTATAGAGATATTCGAAATGGAATGGCGGGCGGTCTTGGCCTGTGGGGCAAATTGCGCTCCGGCCCGATTGATTTTGCCCTACACCCGCGCTGGGCGTTCGACGTAGGACTGTTCGGTCGGCCCCATGGCCTTGGCAACCTCACGGCCTATGTGAAGGGCGGGAGCCACACGCGTGACTTCCAGCGCTGGGTTGGCGCACAGTTCGACAGCTCGGTCACATGGAAGGATATTGAGTGGCTGCGCAGCGTCTGGAAGGGCAATTTGCTCCTGAAAGGTATTCTCGACATTGAGGACGCCCGGCAGGCGGTTGCGCTGGGGGCTGATGGCATGGTTGTTTCCAACCATGGCGGGCGGCAGCTAGACGGTGTCGCGTCGACGGCCGTTATGCTGCCGCGCATCGCCGATGCGGTGGGGAGCGAGACGGTGCTTCTGGTCGATGGCGGAATTCGCACGGGGCAGGATCTGGTCCGCGCGCTGGCTTTGGGCGCGCGCGCCGCGCTCATCGGTCGACCATGGGCGATGGCGATGGCCGCAGGCGGTGAGGCCGCGCTCAGCCGTTATCTGGACCTTGTGCGCACCGATATGCGCGTGGCGATGGCGCTGAGTGGCGTCAGCACTGCGGGCGCCATTGATCGGGCCATCATTTTCGACGCGTAAGAACGGTCTCAGCCCAGCACTTTTCCGGGGTTGAGGATGTTGGTGGGGTCCATTGCCGCCTTGATGGTGCGCATCAGCGCGATTTCAGCAGGGGATCGCGTGATGTGTAGCCAGCCCCGCTTGTCGAGGCCGATGCCGTGTTCGGCCGATATGGATCCGCCGTGCGGCACAAGTCCGTTATAGACGATCTGTTCGATCTGATATTTGGTTTCCGGTGTATAGGGCTCGGTGCGAAGCACGATATGCAGATTGCCGTCGCCGATATGGCCAAACACGACGAGTTTGACGCCATCGCCCAGCTCTGAGCGCATATCGGCCTCCAGCTTTTGGACATAACCGTCCATCGCGATAATGGGCAGGCTGACATCAAGGCTCATCATCGGCATCAATCGCAATGCCAGCGTGCGCACATCGTCGCGGATCGCCCATATCTGCTCGGCCTGCGCCTTGCTGGAGGCGATCACGGCATCAACGGCGCCCTGTTCCAGTGCTTCGCCCAGCACGGTTTCAAACAGTTCTGCATCGCGTTCCTGATCGGTCCCGCTCGCTTCCACGATAACATAATAGCCATGACCGCCCGGTAGCGGAGGAACATGATTGCCAGACTGGATGGCGATTTCATCATAGAAGCTGTGCCACATCACTTCAAAGGAGGTGAGCATCGCACCCAGCCGTTTGCCAGCATGAACGAAAAGTGCCTGCACCGCATCGAAGCTGTCGAGTGCAAGCAAGGCGGTGCTGGTGGAAAGTGGCGCGGGTTGAAGTTTCAACACCGCGCGTGTGACGATGCCGAGCGTGCCCTCTGTGCCGATGAAGAGTTGTTTTACGTCATAAGCGGCATTGTTCTTCAACAGCACATTCATCGCCGAGATGATCGTGCCATCGGCCAGCACCGCTTCAATGCCCAGAACGCTGTCGCGCATCATGCCATAGCGGATGACTGCATTGCCTCCGGCGTTGGTCGATATGCCGCCGCCAATGGTGGCGGTGCCGCGTGCGCCCCAATCGACCGCAAATTTGAGGCCAGCCTCGCTCGCGGCTTCCTGCACCGACTGAACCGCACAGCCTGCCTGAACTGTCATCGTCCGGCCAATCGGGTCGATGGCCTCGATAGTGCGCATCCGCTCCAGCGAAATCTGGATTTCGTCAGGCGTGCAAGTGGAGCCATGCACAAGCCCGGTATAGCCCCCCGCGGGGACGACCTTTTGTCCTGCGGCGTGACACAGCTTCATCACCTCGGACAATTCCGTTGTGGTCGCAGGCCTGACAATGGCGTGCGCCTCAACCATGGATACGCCCATGGCATCCGCGCTACGGCTGGAGACATCCTCCCCGGTCAGCAGCCCTTGTGAGCCAACGATAGCGGCTATCCGGTCCAGCAGGTCGGTCATAGCGTCTCTCCAGCGCAATGGGTTGGCGGTATCCGGGGCGACCAAGAATAAAGGCCCGCCATCCTGTGGGGAGGGCGGGCCTTCTTGATCGTCATGGGGTGTCCCCAACGCCTGTTTACTGAACCGTCACAGAGACGGCCCGGCGGTTCTTCGCCCAATCGGCTTCGGTTGAACCAAGCGCTTCGGGCCGTTCTTTGCCATAGCTCACGGTGCTGACGCGCGCGGCGTCAATGCCAAGGGCGGCGAGCGCGTTCTTGGCGGCGTTCGCACGGCGTGCGCCGAGTGCGATATTGTAGTCGCGTGTGCCGCGCTCGTCGCAATGGCCTTCAATGGTCACGCGCACATTGGGATATTTTTTGAGCCATACCGCCTGGCTTGCCAACACGGACTGGTCTTCGGCATCAATGTCTGACTTGTCGGTGTCGAAATAGATGCGGTCATTGGCAATGCTGGCCACAAAGTCCGCTTGTGATCCCGGTGCCGGGCCGGTCGTTTCGGTTGCGCCTGTATTGCCCTCGGCACCCACGGGCGGCGGCGGAAGATCCTGGGGCTTGTCCTTCTTGGCGCAGCCCGCAACGGCGATGAGGCAGGTCGCCATCAGGATAGCAGCCGTCTTCTTGTTCATGTTGTAACTCCTGTGTTTGGCCTTCCACCCCGTATGCAGGGCAGGATCGGCAGAAAGGGACGTGGCGTCAAGCCCGTACGTCAGGGCAGCAATGGACCCCATGCAGGGTCAGACCCATCGACGGGCGTTTCGATGCGGCGCTCTTTTGCTCCGGTCACATCAACCTGCATCACGCTTGTCTTGCCCGATCCCTGATAGGTGCGGAAGAACTGGATGACGCGGCCATTGGGAGACCATGTGGGCGCTTCATCCTGCCAGCTATTTGTCAGCAGCTTTTCGCCACCTCCGCTGGGGCTCATCACGCCGATGCGGAAGGCCCCGCCGCCGATCTTGGTGAAGGCCACCAGATTTCCGCGCGGGCTCCATTCCGGCGTGGCGTAATTGCCATTGCCAAAGCTGATGCGCTGCTGGGCGGTGCCGTCGGCGTTCATCACATAGATTTGCTGCTTGCCGGAGCGGTCGCTTTCAAACACGATCTTGGAACCATCGGGAGAATAGCTGCCGCCCGTTTCAATCGCGGGCGAGTCAGTGAGGCGCACCGGCGTTCCGCCACCTGCGGCGGAGACGGAATAGAGATCGGTATTGCCGCCAACGCTCATCGAATACAGGATCGTCTTGCCATTGGGCGACCAGCGCGGGCTGAACGTCTGGTTGGGGCTTTCGGTCACGAGCCGTTGGCGGCCGCTGGCGATGTCATAGACATAAACGCGTGCGCGCCGCTCGATATATGAAACATAGACGATCGACTTGTAATCGGGCGAGAAGCGCGGGGTGAGCGCAATTGCCTGCCCGTTGGTGATGAAGCGGTGGTTCGCGCCATCCGAATCCATGATCGCCAGCCGCTTCACGCGGTTTCCCTTGGGGCCGGTCTCGGCGATATAGGCGATGCGGCTGTCGAAGAACGGGTTTTCACCCGACAGGCGTGAATAAATGGCGTCAGCGCATTTGTGCGCCGCGCGTCGCCAGTCCCGTGGGCCAACGACATAGCCCTGCCGCACCATCTCGGACTTGAGGGACACGTCATAGAGATAGCAGCCGATTGTCAGCGTGCCGTCGGTGTTGTTGCGGACAAAGCCGTGCACAAGATTTTCGGCATTCATCGCCGCCCATTCGCCAAAGGCGGGTGCGGTCACTTCGCCCATCGCAATGGCGCGCAGCCCGGCGGGGCCTTTGGGTGAGAATACATCGGTTGCATTGAGGTCATTCGAGATGATCTCGGCAACCTTGCGTCCAAGCTCTCCTGTTTGCCCGGCAGGGGTCGCGACATCGGCCGGTGTCGCAAGTGGCGGGACGGCCACGACAAACCCTTCAGCGGGCGTTTCATCGGTGATCGTGCCGGTGATCTGTGCAGCGGCAGGCCCGGCCAGCGCGAGCGCGAACAGGGCGACAGGGAAGGAAAGGCGCATATCAGTTCAACCTCTTGTCGAATGTCAGCGGCCCAAGCGATTGCCAGATGGCATAGTGCTCGGACGGCAGGTCAAAGGGGGCAGCGCGGCGCACGGCGTTTACAGCGCGCTCGGCGTGCAGGGCTTTCAAGTTGGAATTATTCTCATTGTCGCCCGACTGGCTGACAACGGTGATGCTGCCAACCGACCCGTCGGGCTTCAATGTGACAACAAGCTGCGTGCGCAGAAGTTCCGCATCCACCCCTGTCGGCGCGCGCCAATAGCGTTTGATCTTCACGAACAGCGCCTGAATGAAGCTCGCTTCAAGCTGGGCTGCGGTCTTGGTGGCGGGCGTGCCGCTGCCTTGCGCTGCGGTGCCGCGGCCTGTGCCCGGTGCGCGGGCATTTTCGCTGCTGGCGGCCTGCGAAAGCTGCGCGCCAAGGCCGCCGAGACGTGAGGGGCGGGGCTTTGCCTGCGCCTTGGCGTCGGCCTTGGCCAGTGGCGTTGCGGGCGTCTCTACCTTTTTCGGCTTGGGTGCATCGGCTGTCTTGGCGAGTGGCCTTGGCTCAACCTTTTTGGGCGGGGCTTTTGCGACAGCGACCAGCTTGGGCGGCGGAGGGGCGGCAACCGGCGTTGGCGGCGGTGGCGCGGCAACGGGTTCAGGTGCTGCTGCGGCGGGCGTTTGTGCGGCCGGAGGCGCACTCGCTTCCCTCACCGCATCGGGGGCTGCCGTTACCAGCGACTTTGCGTCGATCAGTTCGACCTCAATGGGCGGGTTGAGCGGGGGCAGCTTGGCTGTTGGGCGCAACAGGCTTACCGACAGCGCGCCAAACAGCAGCGCATGGCCGAGAATGGCAATGCCAAGTCCTGTGCGATCGGCGCGATCCACGGGGCTAGCGCTCCGTGCCCTCGGTGGTGACGAGCGCCACGCGGTTCAACCCCGCACGGTTGATTTCACCCATCACGCGCATCACCTCGCCATAATCAAGGCCGCGGTCGGCGCGCAGATAGACTTGCGGGCCTTGTGCGCCACCCTTGGCCGCGATCTCGGCAAGCCGCGCAGGCAGGTCTGCTGCGCTAATCTCAGCCTCATCAACGAAAAGCTTGCCATCGGCATCGAGCGAGACTTGCACCGGCTTGTCGCCCTGATCGAGCGCTTTGGCGCGGCTGTCGGGCAGGTTTATGGGCACGCCCGCCACAAGCAAGGGCGCCGTCACCATGAAGATGATGAGCAGCACCAGCATGACATCGACCAGCGGCGTCACGTTGATCTCGGCCATCGGCGCGCGTTTGCGGCCCGACCGCGCGGACTGGATCGGTCCCATCGCTTAAAGCTCCAGCTCGCGGCTGAGCGTTGCGTGGAAGGTATCGGCAAATCGTGTCAGGCGCGCTTCCAGCCGGTTCAGGCCATGGCCAAAGCGGTTATAGGCAATCACCGCAGGGATCGCCGCGAACAGGCCGATCGCGGTTGCAAACAGCGCCTCGGCAATGCCGGGGGCCACCACCGCAAGCGAGGTGTTCTGCTGGTCCGCAATCGCGGTGAAGCTGCGCATGATGCCCCAGACGGTGCCGAACAGGCCGACAAAAGGCGCAACGCTGCCGACCGTCGCCAGAATGTTCAGCCGATCTCCCAGTCGGTCGAGTTCCGCGGCGACGGCCGTGCCCATGGCGGTCGCAAGGCGTGCGCGGGTGCCGTCCCGATCAATATTGGTGCGGCCCGTTGATCGCCGCCATTCAAACATCGCCGCCTGAAACACACGCGCCGTCGGCAACGCATTGTCCTTATGCTGCTTGTAGAAGGCGTCGGTATTTTCTGCCTTCCAGAAATCGCGCTCAAAGGCGTCGGTATCGCGTGCCGTGGTGCGCATCCGCGCCCAGTGCGAAACGATGATCGACCATGTCCAGATGCTTGCTCCCAAGAGGCCGAGCATCACGATTTTCACCACAATATCGGCCTGAAGGAACAGGGCCAGCGGAGAAAGGCTGGCGGCTTGGGTGGCGATTACTGGCGTCATATCTTCTCGTTTTCTGTTTCTGTTTGTGCGGGCAACAACTGCTCAAAAGCGTCCATCCACGCGCGGGGCTGGCGACGGGGCCGTCCTTCAGGCGTGATGAACGCCGCTGTTACGCGGGCTTCAGCCATCAGTTCATCTCCCAACATGACTCTTTGATGAATCACACAGGCCGCGGCGCGCAATTGTTCCACCGTCGAGACGATCAGCAGCGCATCATCGAACCTTGCGGGGCGGCGATATTTGATGTGGAGATCGGCGACCGCATAGACGCCTTCGCCTGCTGCATAGGCTTCGCGCTGGCCAATGCCCGCCACGCGCAGCATATCGGACCGGGCCCGCTCCATGAAGCGCAGATAATTGGCGTGATAAACCACGCCTGAAAAATCTGTATCCTCAAAATAAACGCGCACCGGAAAACGATGTTCGCGGCCAACAAAGTGGCCTGCGGTCGGCGCATCGGGATCAAAGGAGCTCATGGGGAAAGGCTTTAGACCAAGTGAAACGGGAAATGAATCCCAAGCGATGTCACTTTGAATCGAAAAGCCCATCTTGAGATCCGGCAGGCGGATTGAGGCCCAGATGCTTCCAGCCGGGCGGGTTCAACTGGCGGCCGCGCGCGGTGCGGGCAATGAGCCCCAGCTGGAGCAGATAAGGCTCCACGACATCCTCAATCGTGTCACGCGGTTCGGAAAGGCCCGCCGCCAGCGCCTCAACGCCCACCGGACCGCCGCGATAAATATCGGCGATCATGGTCAGATAGCGTCGGTCCATGGCATCAAGGCCGAGCGCGTCGACTTCGAGCCGGTTGAGCGCGGCATCGGCAATCTTCGCAGTGACGATTTCTTCGCCCGCGACATTGGCAAAATCGCGCACGCGACGCAGCAGGCGGCCCGCGATGCGCGGCGTGCCGCGTGATCTTTTGGCGATTTCGTGCGCGCCATCCTCGGCAATGCCCAGCCCCAAAAGGCCCGCTGCACGCCGGATGACCTGCTCCAGCTCGCCATGGCTGTAGAATTGCAGGCGGATGGGGATGCCGAAGCGATCTCGCAGCGGGGTTGTCAGCAGGCCTTGCCGTGTCGTGGCCCCCACAAGCGTAAACTTGGGCAGGTCGATCCGCACCGAGCGGGCGGATGGCCCTTCGCCAATCATGATGTCGAGCGCGCGGTCTTCCATCGCGGGGTAGAGCACTTCTTCAACCGCCGGATTGAGGCGATGAATTTCGTCGATGAAGAGAACGTCGCCATCCTCCAGATTGGTCAGAAGGGCTGCAAGATCGCCCGATTTGGCGATGACCGGCCCGGATGTGGCACGAAAGCCGACGCCCATTTCCTTGGCCACGATTTGGGCAAGCGTCGTCTTGCCCAAGCCCGGCGGGCCGAAGAACAGCACATGGTCCAGCGCATCGCCACGTGACCTGGCGGCCTCCACAAACACGCGCAAATTCTCGCGCGCGGCCTTTTGCCCGACAAATTCGTCAAGCGACTTGGGGCGCAGCGCAGCATCCACGTCTTCAGGGCGGCGGGAAGCGGCAATGAGGCGGTCGTCGGTCATTTTGCGGCCTTTTTAAGCGCCAGCCGCACCAGCGCGTCGAGCGTGGCGTTGTCGCCGAGTTCGGCTTCGGCTTCGGCAACGGCGCTATTGGCTTCGGCGGATTTGAAGCCAAGGCCGGTGAGCGCGGAAACCGCATCGGCAGTGTGGCCGGTGAGGGACGCAGGCGCACTGCCTGCGGGGCCGAGCACGACGCCGCCCACCTTGTCCTTCAGTTCGCGCACGATGCGTTCGGCAAGCTTGGGGCCAACGCCATTGGCGCGCGCGACCATCGCCTTGTCCTGCTGCGACACGGCGCGGGTCAGCTCTTCAGGGCTGAGCGTCGAGAGGATCGAGAGCGCAACGCGCCCGCCCACGCCCTGCACGCCCGTCAACAGGCGGAACCATTCGCGCTCGCCATGGTTGCCGAAGGCGAAGAGCGTCATCGCGTCTTCGCGGACCTGCATCTCGGTGAGCAGCATCACATTGCTGCCAATGCCGCCAATCGCCGCCAGCGTGCGCGAGGAGGCCTGCACAAGATAGCCGACGCCGCTCACGTCGATCACGGCATGGTCGGCGGTGGCTTCGACAAGTGTTCCTGTGAGGCGGGCGATCATGTTTGTTCCTTAACCGTTCTCATGGCGCGAAGTCGAGAGGCTGTGTCGACTTCGCGGTAATCAGCACCACTTCACCCTTTTGCCAGATCGGCGCAGGCTGGCATCCGTTGCTCGGCGGCGGGAGACCCCAGCCTTCGCTGGGGTGACGAAAACGAGGTGCCGCGCCTGGCGTCTCGTTCCCCACCCGTCATGCCAGCGCAGGCTGGCATCTGTTGCGCGGAAATTTGGAGGCCCCGGTCTCTGCTGGGGTGACGGATAAAATGAGCGCGGAGAGACTATCCCAATCGCCGTGCACTCGCCACATGGTGGGCATGGGTGATGGCAACCGCGAGCGCATCTGCGGCATCGGGGCCTGCGATCTTCACGCCCGGCAGAAGCCGCGTCACCATCGCATGAACCTGCGCCTTGTCGGCATTGCCGATGCCGACGACCGCCTTCTTGACGAGGCGGGCGGCATATTCACCGACATCAAGCCCCGCGCGTGCCGCTGCCAGCAGGACCACACCGCGCGCCTGACCCAGCTTGAGCGTCGATTGCGGGTTGGCGTTGAAGAACACCTCTTCCACCGCCGCGCCATCGGGGCGGTGCTCCAGAATGATGTCGGTCAACGCGCGATCAAGTTCCACAAGCCGCGCGGGCAAAGGGGCCTTGCTGTTGGTGGAAACCTGCCCGTTGCCAAGATGTGACAGGCGGTTCCCTTCGCTGGCGATCAGGCCCCAGCCGGTTGTGCCAAGGCCAGGATCGAGGCCGAGAATAATCATATGAAGCCCCTCCCCTTCAGGGGAGGGGTTGGGGTGGGGGCGAGGCCCGGCCAACGATCGGGCAGGGATTGCAGGCGGGATAATATCATTTCCAGCACGCCATGGACGTTGGCACCGACATCTCGGTTTGTAAAATGAAGCACCGCGAAACCTTGATTTTGGAGATATGAATCTCGCGATCTGTCGCGCGCATCGTTATGCGTGTCGCCATCAATCTCGATAACCAGCCCCTTGGAGGGACAGAAGAAATCGACGATGAAATTGCCGATCACCTGCTGACGGCGAAACTTGTAGCCGCCAAGCTGCGAGCGGCTAAGGTGCTTCCATATGATTTTTTCAAAGGGCGTGGGCGCGTTTCTAAGGCAGGTGGCACGCTTTGCGAGTTCAGCCGGTTCGACCATCGTCCCCACCCCAACCCCTCCCCTGAAGGGGAGGGGTTATTTGGATCAGCCCAGCTTCTCCATGATTTCGTCGGAAACGTCGTAATTGCCCCACACGGTCTGCACGTCGTCATCGTCCTCAAGCGTGTCGATCATCTTGAGGAGCTTGCCGGCATCCTCTTCGCTGACGGCGACCGTGATGGTCGGGCGCCAGGCGAGTTTGACGCCTTCGGGATCGCCCAGTGCGCCTTCAAGCGCCTTGGCGACGGGGTGGAGATTTTCCACCGAGGTCCAGATCGAGTGGCCGTCCTCGGACGATTCAACATCGTCTGCGCCGGCTTCGAGTGCGGCTTCAAACACCTTGTCGGCATCGCCGGCACCTGCGCCATATTCGATGAGGCCAAGCCGGTCGAAGCCGTGGGCCACCGACCCTGCCGTGCCGAGATTGCCGCCATTCTTTGAAAAGGCGGTGCGCACGTTGGTGGCGGTGCGGTTGCGGTTGTCGGTCAGCGCCTCGACGATGATCGCGGTGCCGCCGGGGCCATAGCCTTCATAGCGGACTTCTTCGTAATTATCACCATCGCTGCCGCTTGCCTTGTCGATCGCGCGCTGGATATTGTCCTTGGGCATCGATTGCGCGCGCGCGGCGAGAATGGCGGCGCGCAGGCGGGCGTTGGCGTCCGGGTCTGGCAGGCCCATCTTGGCCGCGACGGTGATTTCACGGCTCAGCTTCGAAAAGGCGGCAGAACGCTTTTTGTCCTGCGCACCCTTGCGGTGCATGATGTTCTTGAATTTGGAATGACCTGCCATGTCCGTAACTTACCCCAATTTTACTGCGGTGCCCGAAGCGGTGACCATCAGCATGGTGCCGCCCTGTCCCAGCGTTTCATAATCCAGATCGACGCCAATCACGGCATCTGCGCCAAGCGCGCGGGCTTCGGCCTTCAGCTCTTCCAGCGCGGTTGCACGGGCATCGCGCAAGGTGCTTTCATACGCGCCAGAGCGGCCGCCCACGATGTCTCGGATGCCGGCGAACAAATCCTTGAAGATGTTCGCGCCAACGATGACTTCGCCCGTTACCACGCCCAGATAGTCCTTGGCCGGGCGGCCCTCGATCACATTCGTCGTTGAAACCAGCATCGCGCATCTCCTTATTTTGAAAGGGATGGATAAGGCTTGGTCGCCCGGTTGCGCAAGGTCGATCAGTCGAGGCCGAGTGCCGCCTTATATGTATCGAGAATTGCTTCCATTTCCGCGCGGTCATGGGCTTCCATCTTCCGCAGGCGGACGATCTGGCGCATGATCTTGGCGTCATAGCCGCGCGACTTGGCTTCCGAATAGACATCACGGATGTCGTCGGCGATGCCCTTCTTTTCTTCTTCAAGGCGTTCGATACGCTCGATCAGCAGGCGAAGCTCGTCTGCCGCAACATTTTCACTCATGATTGTCTCCGGTCGGATGGAATGTCCCGCGCCCTAGGCGAGCGCGGGGATTCTCTCAAGACCTGTCGAGGTCGAAATGGTCAGGCTTTGGCTTTCAGGCTTTCGGCCACCTTCACGCCATGGCGCTCCAGCGCCTCGACGATCTTGCCAGCGCCTTCCAGATCACCCCAGAACATCGGGCCGCCGCGATAGACCGGCCAGCCATAGCCGTAGATCCACACGACATCGATGTCGGAGGCGCGCTGCGCCTTGCCTTCTTCAAGGATTTTATAGCCTTCATTGACCATCGGGTAGAGCGTGCGCTCGATGATTTCCTGATCGGTGATGTCGCGCTTGGCGAGGTTCGACTTGGACCGGAATTCCTCGATGATGGCGAGTGCTTCGGCGCTGGGCGTTGCGTTGCGCTTCTCGTCATAGTCGTAAAAGCCTTTGCCGTTCTTCTGGCCAAAGCGACCGGCGGCGCACATCGCATCGCGGATCGTTTCGACGCGGGTCGGATCACGATGCCAGCCAATATCAAGGCCTGCGAGGTCCGACATCTGGAACGGCCCCATCGGCATCCCGAAATCGGTATGGACCTTGTCGATCTGTGCAGGTGTTGCGCCTTCGAGCAGAAGCTGGTTGGCAGGCAACTGGCGCTGCGAGAGCATACGGTTGCCGATAAAGCCGTGGCACACGCCCGCGACGACCGCGACCTTGCCGATCTTCTTCGCAAGCGCCATCACCGTTGCCAGCACATCGAGCGCGGTTGCATCACCGCGCACCACTTCTAGGAGCTTCATGACATTGGCGGGCGAGAAGAAGTGCATCCCCAGCACATCGGCAGGGCGCTTGGTGGCGCCTGCAATCTCGTTCACGTCGAGATAGGAGGTGTTGGAGGCAAGAATGGCGCCCTGCTTCACAATGCCGTCAAGCTTGCCGAACACGTCCTTCTTGACGTCCATATTTTCATAGACCGCTTCGATGACGAGATCGCAATCGGCCAGTGCGCCAAAATCAAGGCTGGGCGTCAGCAGGCCCATCATCTGCTCGACCTTTTCGGCCGTAAAGCGGCCCTTGGCAGCCGATGCCTCATAATTCTTGCGGATGATGCCCACGCCGCGATCAAGCGCTTCTGCTGCCATTTCGACGATGGTGACGGGGATGCCTGCTGCAAGGAAGTTCATGGTGATGCCGCCACCCATGGTGCCAGCCCCGATAACGCCCACCTTCCTGATGGCGCGCAACTGCGTGTCTTTGGGCAGGCCATCAATCTTGGCGGCTTGCCGTTCGGCAAAGAACATATGGCGCTGTGCAGCAGACTGGCTGCCGCCCATCAGTTTGAGGAACTCGGTCCGCTCAAACTTCAGGCCTTCATCAATGTCAGGGTTTGTAGCGGCGGCGGCAACACAGCGCAGATTGGCATAGGGCGCTTCAAAGCCCTTCCACTTGCGGGCGTTTTCAGCTTCGAGCCTGGCGATGATTGCCGTATCTCCCTTGACCGGAAGGTCACGGGTCGGACGCGGGCCCTTGGCGATCATCTGGCGCGCAAAGGCAATGGCGTCTTCGGCAAGTGTGGCTTCTCCAGCCACCGCATCGACAAGACTGATGTCGAGCGCCTTGTTTGCCGAAATCGGTTCACCAAGCCCACACATGATGGCGGCTTGTTCTACACCCACCACGCGCGGCAGTCGCTGGGTGCCGCCACCGCCGGGAAGAAGGCCGAGCTTGACTTCGGGCACGCCCAGCTTCGCCGAGGGCACAGCGATGCGATAATGGCAGACAAGCGCCGTTTCGAGGCCGCCGCCAAGCGCCGTGCCATGGATGGCCGCGACAATGGGCTTGGGCGCGGTTTCCATCGTGTTGAGGACCGAGGCAAAGTCCGGGCCCTGCGGCGCTTTTCCGAACTCGGTGATGTCGGCACCCGCAATGAAGGTTGCGCCATCGCAGCGCAGCACCATTGCCTTCACCCCGTCATCGGCAAGGCCCTGAGCGATGCCATCGGCAATGCCCTGCCGGACGTGCCAGCTCAGCGCATTGACCGGCGGGTTATTGACGAGAAGGACGAGAACATCGCCATGACGTTCGGTTGTTACGGACTGCATGATTGTCTCCAGAGTTCAGGCGGCGAGCGCCGCATACATGAGCGTGCGGATTTCGCGGCGAATGGGGTAGGTGGACGAGGGCATCAACTGCGTCATGAAGACCATGCTGATGTGCTCAACCGGATCGATGAGGAAGGCGGTGGAATACATACCACCCCAGTAGAATTCGCCTTTGGAACCCGCGAGCGTGGTTGCCGCCGGGTCGATATTGCAGGCAAAGCCAAGGCCAAAGCCGATCCCGGCATTTTCCGCCTCACTGAACAGCGATTTGCTGTGCTGCGTCAGATCTCCGCCGCCGGGCAGATGATTGGCGGTCATCAATTCAAGCGTTTTGGGGCTGATGATCTGCTCGCCATCGAGCGCGCCGCCGTTGAGCAGCATCCGGCAGAAGCGGTGATAGTCCGCAACCGTCGAGGCAAGGCCGCCGCCGCCCGAATGGAATTTGCGCGGGTGCGCCCATCCGCTTTCGGCGCCTGCCTTGTCAGACAGCTTCATCTTCTCGGTCGGGTGCCACGCATAAGCGGCAGGCAGGCGGTGCGCCTTGTCCTTGGTGACAAGGAACGAGGTATCGACCATGCCGAGCGGGCCGAAGATGTGCTTTTGGAAATAATCGCCCAATGACAGGCCGGAGACGCGCGCAATGATGACGCCGACGAGATCGGTCGACACCGAATAATTCCAGCAGGTGCCGGGATCGAATTCGAGCGGAATATCCTTCAGGATGCCGACAAATTCGTCATTGTCCCATTTGGACCAGCTTTCGACATCGGTCTTGCGATAGGCCGCGTCGATGTTGCTGCGCTCCTGAAAGCTGTAGGTGAAGCCTGCCGTGTGGCGCATCAGGTCGATGACGCGCAGCGGCGCTGTGGGCGGACGCGAGACGAAGGGCACATTGCCGCCGCCCGCCACGAACACGCCGAGCTTGCTGAACTCAGGAATATATTTCGCTACCGGGTCCGACAGCGCGATGAGGCCCTGTTCAACCAGCTGCATCAGCGCGATCGAGGTGATCGGCTTGGTCATCGAGGCGATACGGAAAATCGCATCCTGCTCCACGCCCGAATTCCACAGATATGCAATCTCGTCACCGCGTCCGATGAGCAGCGATCCGTGCGGGAGCAGGCCGGTGTCGAGATACTTGTTCTGGATGAAGGTGCCGATCCGGTCGAGCCGGTCGGGCAGGAAGCCGAGTTCCTTGGGGTTGCTTGCCTGAAGCATCGTCAGACCGCCGTCTGGCCAGTGAGCTGGCGTGTCACGGGGTGCGAGCTGGAAAGCCCGCCATCAACCGCAATCGCCTGTCCGTTGACATAGCTTGCCTGATCCGAAGCAAGGAACAGCGCGACATTGGCAAGCTCATCGGGCTGGGCCGCGCGCCGCAGCGGGTTGAGGCGTCCCACCTTATGCATCACATCCTTGTCGCGCGCATAATCGAAGGTAGGCCTGGTCATGCCGGTTTCGGTAAGGCCGGGGCAGATGGCGTTCACGCGCACGCCGGTTTCCGACATTTGCTGCGCGGACACCATGGCGAGGTTGATGACACCCGCCTTGGAGGCCGAATAGGCCGGGCCGCCCGCGCCGGAGCGGATACCCGCAACGCTGGCGGTGAGGATGATCGAGCCGCCCTTGCCGCCGTCCATCATCGCCTGACCGGCGTGCTTCACCATCAGCCACGGGCCGATCAGGTTGACGCGCAGAATTTCTGCCCATTGTTCGGGTGTCAGATCAAAAATGCCCGCCATGCCGCCAGAAATGCCTGCATTGGCAAAGGCGACATGAAGATCACCATAGTTTTCGATGGCGGTCTTCACGAGCTTTTCGACATCGGCTTCAACGCCCGCGTCGATCTGGAGCGCGGTTGCGGAGCCGCCTGCATCCTTCACCATCTGCGCGGTTTCGTGCACGGCCTCGGTCTTGTCGCCGAGAACGAGCTTCGCGCCTTCAGCGGCAAAGCGCAGCGCAGACGCGCGGCCGATGCCAGAGCCTGCACCCGTGATGATGGCAACCTTGCCGTTCAATGCGCCCATATCAACCTCCGCTAACAGTCTGGCCACCATCGATGACGAAGGTCTGGCCTGTGGTGAACGCCCCGGCACGCGAGGCGAGGAAAACGGCTGCACCCGCAATCTCTTCCGGTTCGCCGATGCGGCGTAACGG
Source organism: uncultured Sphingomonadaceae bacterium (assembly GCA_937873035.1). Classification (GTDB taxonomy): domain Bacteria; phylum Pseudomonadota; class Alphaproteobacteria; order Sphingomonadales; family Sphingomonadaceae; genus Aquisediminimonas. The sequence goes on from CALMVA010000025.1 coordinate 116,437, forward strand.
AGAGCGGGCGGTGGAGCGCGCCAGCGTATCGGGATTTTCCCACAATGCCTTGGCGAAATCGGTGCGGATGAGGCCGGGAGCGATGCAGTTGACGCGAACGCCCTTGGGGCCGAACTCATCAGCCAGATTGCGTGCCATCTGCATATCTGCGGCCTTGGAGATGCAATAAGCTCCAATCACGGTTGAGCCTTTGAGTCCGCCAATTGACGAGATGATGGTGATCGACCCCTGGCCGCGTTCCATCATCTCCGGTGCCACCATGTTGATGAGCCAGTGGTTGGAGAGGATGTTATTGTCCATGATCTTGCGGAACTGCTCGTCCGCAATCCCCGCTGAGGGGCCGTAATAGGGGTTGGACGCGGCATTGCAGACAAGCGCCGTCACCTTGCCAAAGGCCCTGCGCGCTTCATCGACAAGATGCTGGAGAGCCTCCTTGGATGAGATGTTCGCCGCAACCGCAATCGCCGTGTCCGCGCCATGCTTTGCATTAAGTTCCGCGGCGACGGCATCGCAGGCGTCCTGCTTGCGGCTGGAAATGACGACTTTGGCTCCCTGAATCGCCATTTCCTCGGCAATCGCCTTGCCGATGCCGCGGGAAGACCCGGTGATGAGGGCAACCTGCCCCGTCATGTCGAACAGCGACATATGGCTCACCTTCGTTTCATTTCCCTCTATCGCAAGGGGAGAGGAAGTTAACTAGGCGCCCGCCTTTACAGCGTAGCTCCAGGCAATGTCTGCGAGCGGCGAAACGCGCTCCGACATTGTCTTGGCGTGGGCCGAGTTGGCCGTGCCGTCGATTACGCGCTTCTTGATGCCTTGCATGATGCCTGCGAGGCGGAAGAAGTTGTAAGCGAAATACCAGTTCATGTCCGGCACGCCGTCACGGCCCGTTGCGGCACAATAACGTTCCACCACTTCGTCCAGTTCGGGGATGCCAAGCGCCTTGCGATCAAGGTCCTGCACGCCGGAACGGCCGCCATTATCCGTCACCCACGCCATGGCGACATAGGTGAAGTCTGACAGCGGATCGCCCAGCGTTGACAGTTCCCAATCGAGAACCGCGAGCACCTTCGCCTCTTCCGGCGCGAAGATCATATTGTCGATGCGATAATCGCCATGGACGATGGAGGTGCGCGTCTGCTCAGGCAGCGTTGCGGGCAGCCATTCGATCAAACGTTCCATCACCGGCATATGCTCGGTTTCGGAGAGCTTATATTGTTTGGTCCAGCGGTCGATCTGGCGACCGAAATAATTGCCGGGCTTGCCGAACGCCGAAAGCCCCGCTTCTTCGATGCTGACATTGTGGAGTGCCGCCAGCGTGTCGATCATCGCATCATAGGTGGCGCGGCGGAACTCTGGCGTGGCCCCCGGCATCGATCCGTCCCAGATCGTCCGGCCTTCCACCATGCCCATGACGTAGAACCAGCTGCCCAGCACCGAATCATCGGTGCACAGGCCATAGGGCTTCGCCACGGGAAAGCCCGTGGGGTAGAGGCCGTTGATCGCCTTGAACTCGCGGTCCACCGCATGGGCGCTGGGCAGCAGTGGCCCAAAGGGTTTGCGGCGCAGCACATAAGAGCCGCTCTTGGCGTTGATGCGGTAAGTGGGGTTGGATTGGCCGCCTGCGAATTTGAAGACCTCAAGCGGGCCTTCAAATCCGGCGACATTTTCCTGCATCCAGGCGGTCAGTTTGGTTTCATCCAGCGCATCCGCGCCTTCTGCCTTGGATACACCTGAAAAGGCGGTCTGTGCGTCCATTGCCTGCGTCATTGGTCAAACACGATAACGCTGCGCGCGGAATCGCCCTTCTTCATTTTTTCAAAACCGTCATTGATGCCCGAAAGCGGAATCCGTTCGGCAATGATGCTGTCGAGATCAAGCATCCCGCGAATGTAGAAGTCCACCAGTCTCGGAATATCAACGGGGAAGCGGTTGCCGCCCATGATCGCGCCCTGCAACTTCTTGCCGGAGAGCAAGTCCATCGCCGAGAGGCCGACCTTCTCAGCAAGCGGCATCATGCCAAGGATGGTTGCGGTGCCACCACGCCGCAGCACGCTGACGGCAAGATTGGCCGAAGCCGGGCGACCAACGGCTTCAATGGCGTGATCCACGCCGCCCTTGGTCATCTCGACGATCTGCGCGGCAGCACCACCGGCGGTCGCGTCGATTACGTCGGTTGCGCCGAGCTTCAAGGCGAGCGCGCGCTTTTCGGGGATGGGGTCTGCCGCGATGATGCGGCCCGCGCCCGCGATCTTGGCGGCGTTGATCGTGGCCAGCCCCACGCCGCCGCAGCCGACCACGGTCACAGTTTCACCGGGTGTCAGCTTGCAGGCGTTGAAAATCGCACCCGCCCCCGTGGTGACGGCGCAGCCGATGACGGCGGCGCGATCCAGCGGCATTTCCGGGTCGATCTTCACACAGGCGTGTTCGTGCACCAGCATCTGCTCTGCAAAAGCAGACAGATTGAGCATCTGGTTGACGGCGGAACCATCTGCACGCGTCAGGCGCGGCGCTTCACCGGGCTGGCGGCGCGTGTCACCACCAAGGCACAGTGACATCCGGCCTGTCACGCAGAACTCGCAATGGCCGCAAAAGGCCGAGAGGCAGGTGACGACCGCGTCACCCGGCTTCACGGTGCGGACTTCGCTGCCCACGGCTTCGACGATGCCGGCAGCCTCGTGGCCCGGAACCGCCGGAAGCGGATGTGGGTAGGCACCATCGATGAAGTGAAGATCCGAATGGCACAGGCCACAGGCGGCGGTGCGGATGAGCACTTCATGCGGGCCGGGCTTGGAGATTGAAAGTTCTTCAATCTCCAGCGGCCTGCCCGGCTGGATGAGGACTGCGGCCTTCATCGTGTCACCGCCAGATCGCCGGAGGACAGTTCCCTGGGCCGGGCTGCACCATATTTGCCCAGCTCAAGCCGGGCGATGGCGCGGTTGTGAACTTCATCGGGACCATCGGCAAGGCGCAGCGTGCGTTGGTGCGCCCAGGCCGAGGCAAGGCCATAATCTTCCGAAACGCCGCCACCGCCATGCGCCTGAATGGCATCGTCGATGATCTTGAGCGCCATATTGGGGGCCTGAACCTTAATCATCGCGATTTCGGCGGCAGCCGCCTTATTGCCCACCGTATCCATCATCTGCGCGGCCTTGAGGCAAAGCAGGCGGGGCATTTCCAGATCAATGCGCGCGCGGGCGATGCGCTCGTGCCACACGGTCTGTTCGGCAATCGTCTTGCCAAAGGCGACGCGGGTGGTGAGGCGACGGCACATTTTCTCAAGGGCTTCTTCCGCCACGCCTATGGTGCGCATACAGTGGTGGATGCGGCCCGGCCCAAGGCGGCCCTGCGCGATTTCAAACCCGCGGCCTTCACCATAGATGATGTTTTCAGCCGGGACGCGCACATCCTTGAGTTCGATTTCCATATGGCCGTGCGGCGCATCATCATAGCCGAAGACGGGCAGGTGGCGCAGGATGTTCACCCCCGGCGCATCAAGCGGCATCAGGATTTGTGACTGCTGCTGGTGCTTTTGCGCGCCAAGATCGGTCTTGCCCATGACGATAGCGATTTTGCAGCGCGGGTCGCCCGCGCCCGATGACCACCATTTGCGGCCATTGATGACATAATGGTCGCCATCGCGGGTGATGCGCGTTTCGATGTTGGTGGCGTCGGAAGAGGCGACCTGCGGTTCGGTCATCAAAAAGGCAGAGCGGATCTCGCCATTCATCAGTGGAACGAGCCACTGCTTCTTCTGTTCCGCCGTGCCGTAGCGGTTGAGGACTTCCATGTTGCCCGTGTCGGGCGCGGAGCAATTGAAGATTTCCGACGAGATGCCCACGCGACCCATTTCTTCGGCGCACAGGGCATATTCGACGTTCGTCAGCATCGGGCCTTCAAACTCCACCGTCGTATCGACATGGGGGTTCGCGCCTACGGGCGGCATGAAGAGGTTCCAGATACCGGCGGCCTTGGCGCGGGCTTTTTCTTCCTCAAGGACGTTCAGGACTTTCCAGCGGTCACCCGTGGCTTGCTCGGCGTGGTAATCCTTCACACGCGGGCGGACATACTGGTCGATATGGTTCCTGACGCGGTCGCGCCAATAGCTCTCGCGCTCGGTGAGGGTGAAGTCCATGTGAGTCGTCCTCTTCTATGTTTACGTTTACGTCACTGTCAGCTTTCGGGGCGCATTTCCAGCCCCTTCAAACGCCTTTTGAACTTGCCCCTGCGCCAAGCTGGCGCACGCGTTCCTCATGGTCGTGGCGACGGATGGGGAAGCGCACGAAAATGATCGCCGAGGCCGTGGTAAAGACCGCGATGATGGCGATATAGGCCATGGTCAGCCGGTCCACGACAAGCGGGGAAACAAGGTCAGGCGAGGTGCGCGTCGACAGCCCGGCCCAGCTGATGATGAGGCCTGAGGTGAAGATGCCGACGCCCGTGGCGCACTTCTGGATGAAGAAGTTTCCGGCAAAGAATATGCCTTCGGTGCGCCGCCCCGTCTTCAGCTCCGCATCCTCCACAATATCGGCGATCATGGATGAGGCTGAAATCGAAACCGTAACGCCAAAGGCATTGGCGAGGAAGAAAACCACAAAGATGCCCCATGTGGAGGCGGCGGTGCCTGCTTCTGGCCACAGGCCTGCAACACGCAGCAGATAAGGCGAGACGCCCAGACAGACGCTGATGACGGAGGCATAAGCTGCGGTGTGGGGCTTGTCCCACCGCCGGTTGAGCGGGCTGACGAGGAAAAAGGCCACGACCACGCTCAGGAACAGCACCACGGGATAGAGGCTGAAGGCATCCTGATCGAACTGCCATGCATAAAGGTAGAGATAGTTGGAGATTGAAAAGGTAATCCCTTGGCTGATGACCGCGCAGCCCGCTGCGCCCACGAAGATCGCAAAGGCGCGGTTGGACAATGACTCGCGGATTTCATCCAGCGCGTGTGAAATGCTGGTCGGAACGGGGCGCGTTGCGGGCCAATGGGCGACGCGCTTGTGCTGCCCGGCGGCGGAAAGTAGCACCGTCAACGCAATCAGCAGGCCGCCAAACAGCCCATATTCCCAATAACCATCCGGGTTGAGCTGGCCGACCTTATGGCCCGCATCGGCGCGCAGGAACACGCCATAAGCCAAAAATAGCATCAACAGCCCGCCTGCCCAGCCAAAGAGGTAGCGAAAGCGCATCAGCCCCGTTCGCTCGTCATAATCGCGCGTCAACTCTGGCACGAGCGCCACCGAGGGCACTTCGCACGCTGAAACGAGCGCACGCACGAGAACGGCGGTGGAGACAAGGTAAAGGAAGATATGCCCGTCTGCTGCGGCCGGGGGTGACCAGAGCAAAAGCCAGGCAAAACCGAGCGGAATGGGCGCGGCGTAGAGCCAGGGCAGCCGCCGCCCGAAGCGCGTATAGGTTCGGTCGCTCAGATGTCCGATCAGAGGATCGATGAAGGCATCAATCACAAGTGCCAGCATCAGCGCGGTTGAGACGAGTGTCGCCTCAAGCCCCAGCACCTGATTGTAGAACAGCAACAAGAAGGTCGAGAACCCGTTGTCCTTGACCCCATAGGCAATGCTGCCCAGGCCATGGACGAGCTTCAGCCGAAGCGGAAGCCGTCCTTCAGAGGGCGCGCTCATCCCTGCGGCGTATCGACATAAGCCTGCAATGCATCGAAAATGCCCGGCGCTTCGGGGTTCCAGCTATGTGGCTGGCCCGTGGTGATGCCGCCATCCACCACGAAGTGCGTGCCAGTGATGAAGCCCGCTTCCTTCGAGGCGAGAAAGGCGACCATGTTCGCAATGTCCTCTGGGCGGCCGCCGCGCTTCACCGGTTGGGTGTGGTTGGCGATTTCCCAAATGATCTTGTTGGCCTCGTCACGCTTGTCTTCCGGCACGTCCATCGAGGCCGAGAAGATGTTGGTCTGGATGAAGCCGGGGCAAATGGCGTTCATGCGGATATTGTGCTTCGCCAGGTCCGTCGCGCCGACCTTGGTGAGGTGGATGACGCCGCATTTGGCCACAGCATAGGCGGTGGGTGAATAGCCCGCGCCAAGCCCGGCGACGCTGGCGGTGTTGACAATGGCGGCGCCTTCACGGCCAATCATGTGCGGCACGGCATAGCGCACGCCCATGGCAACCGAGCGCAGCAGCAGGTCCATCGTGCGATCCCAGCCTTCCGGCTCAATCTCTTCAATCGGGGCCTTGTCGCCGCCTGCGCCGGCATTGTTGAAGACGACATCAATGCCGCCCGTCTTTTCGGCAGCAAAATCCATGAGTGCCTTGATGTCGGCTGTGCTGCACACGTCAGTGCGCTTGAAGAAGATCTTGCCGTTCGAGGTTGCGGCCAGTTCCTCGCCGCCCGCCTGATCTATGTCACCCGCGATGACGGTTGCACCTTCAGACGCGAACAACAGGCAGGTCGCCTTGCCAATGCCCGATGCCGCACCCGTAATGATGACCGTTTTACCCGCGAATCTCATGTCTCTCTCCTGTCTCTTTGGCGAGTCATCCTGTCGGCCCTGCGCGCTTTGTCAACGCGTTCGCGCCTGCCGCTACGGAATGCTTTGCTCACCAGTTGACGCTTGCGTAAACCGCAAAGCCCGACTTACACAGACGGCCGAAAATAGGAGATGCCGATGACTGACCTCGATGCCTTCCGCAACGAAACGAGGGCATGGCTCGAAGCCAATTGCCCGTCCGAAATGCGCCAGCCCGTAAAGGGGGATGAAGACGTCTGCTGGGGCGGGCGCAACTGGGTTTTCTCAAGCCCGGCGCAAAAGCAGTGGCTTGAGGCGATGGCGGCGAAGGGCTGGACCGTGCCCGACTGGCCGGTCGCATATGGCGGCGGCGGGCTGACGGCTGAACAGACCAAAATTCTCCGGCAGGAAATGGCAAGCCTTGGCTGCCGCTCGCCGCTTAACAGCTTTGGCATCTGGATGCTTGGCCCGGCGCTCCTCAAGTTCGGCAGCGAAGAGCAGAAGCTCCATTATCTGCCACAGATTGCGCGCGGTGAAATTCGCTGGTGTCAGGGCTATTCTGAACCCGGTTCGGGATCGGACCTCGTGTCGCTCCAGACCTATGGCGAAGACAAGGGCGATCACTGGGTGGTCAACGGCCAGAAGATCTGGACGAGCTATGCCGACAAGGCGGACTGGATTTTCTGCCTCGTCCGCACCAACAAGGAAGACAAATATCGCGGCATCAGCTTCCTCTTGTTTGACATGACGACACCGGGCGTGTCGACCAAGCCGATCCTGCTGATCTCGGGCGCATCGCCCTTCTGCGAAACCTTCTTCGACAATGTCGTGGTGCCCAAGCACCAGATTGTCGGTGAACTGAACCGTGGCTGGGATGTTGCCAAATATCTGCTTGGCCATGAGCGCGAGATGATCTCGGGCATGGGCGGCGATGGCGGCATGGCGTCACTCGGATCCTTCTACGCCGATGTCCTTGCGGACAACCCCGTGCTGCGCGCGGAAATGGCGATGTTCGAGGTGGAAAACCTTGCCTATCGCGCCCACTCCGAACGCTTCATGGATGAGTGGAAGACGGGTCGTGCACACCCGGCTTATTCCAACCTCATGAAATATGTCGGCACCGAGCTGAACAAGAAGCGCCATGAGCTGGTGATGGCTGCAGGCGGCTCTGACGCGCTCGAATGGGAAAGCGAACGCACCCATGGCGGGGCACGCCCCCGCGCGTGGCTGCGCACCAAGGCCAACAGCATTGAGGGCGGCACGAGCGAAGTCATGCTCAACGTCGTTTCCAAGCGCATTCTCGATATGCCAGGCACCTAGGGCTGCATCGTCATGCCAGCGCAGGCTGGTATCTTGTTTGGCTAGACCCCGGCCTTTGCTGGGGTGACGCGATATTTCAAGGATCTACATCCATGGGACTCTACCACACTGAAGATCAGACGATGCTCAAGGACAGCGTCGCACCGTTCCTTGCCGAAAATGGCTCGGTCAAGCATTTGCGCGCGCTGCGTGACAGCAAGGATGCGGCGGGTTTCTCGCGCGATCTCTGGTCGCAATTTGCCGAAATGGGCCTCAACGGCATCCTCATTCCTGAAGCCGAAGGCGGGCTTGGCCTTGGCCATGTTGAAGCGGGCATCGTGCTTGAGGAAATCGGCCGCAACCTCACGCCATCACCCTTCCTCTCAACGGCCGTCGCCGCGGTTGAGGCGCTGAAATCGGCCAGTGCCGATCTGCGTGGACAATGGTTCCCGAAGATCGCGGGCGGCGAGGCCGTCGTCGCGCTCGCGCTGGAAGAAGGCAAGAAGCACAACCCGGCTGGCGTTGCGCTCAAGGCCGAGCGTTCAGGCAATGGCTTCAAGCTGACGGGTGCCAAGAACTTTGTCGTTCATGGCCATGTTGCCGATATGCTGCTCGTTTCCGCCCGGCCTGCGGGTGCGGGGGGTGAAGAGGCGGCCATCGCGCTTTCCGCCGTGCCCGCCAATGCGGCCGGGCTGACGGCGGGAGCGGATCGTCTGGTCGATTCCTCCGTCGCGGCGCGCCTTGCCTTTGATGGCGTGCAGGTGGATGCCGATGCCGTGGTGGGCGAGGTTGATGCCGGTTGGGCGGTGCTGACCCGCCTGTTCAATGCAGGCCGCCTTGGCGCGTCGGCAGAGCTGGTCGGCGTCGGCAATGGCGCGATGGACATGACCTTCGATTACCTCAAGCAGCGCAAGCAGTTCGGCAAGGTGATCGGGGAGTTTCAGGCCCTCCAGCACCGCGCGGCGCATCTCTATGGCGAGATGGAAGGCGCACGCTCCATCGTGCTCAAGGCGCAGCAGATGCTCGACAATGGCGATCCGCGTGGCGAGATGTTCGTTTCCGCCGCCAAGGCCAAGGCGGGCAAGGCCAGCAACCTTGCGGTGCGCGAAGGTGTGCAGATGCATGGCGGCATCGGCATGACCGACGAATATGACATCGGCCTTTTCATGAAGCGCGAACGTGCGCTCAACGAAGTGTTTGGCGATCTCTATTTCCACGCCGACAAACTCGCCTCGATGAACGGATATTGATGATGGATGTAAACAAGCTTTTCAGCCTTCAGGGGCGTGTCGCGCTGGTCACGGGCGGCTCCAAGAATCTGGGCCGCCACATTGCCGAAGGCTTCATCGCACAAGGCGCCAAGGTCTATATCACCTCGCGCAAGGCCGAATCCTGCGAGGAGACGGCGGCAGAGCTTGGGCCGAACTGCATCGCGCTACCGATGGACGTGTCCTCGGTGGAAGGCTGCAAGGCGCTTGCCGCTGCCTTTGCCGCACGCGAGGAGAAGCTCGACATCCTCGTCAACAATGCTGGCGCTGCCTGGGGCGCTCCCTTTGAGGAGTTTCCCGAAGTGGGCTGGGACAAGGTGATGGATCTTAACGTCAAGGGCCCCTTCTTCCTGACGCAGGCGCTCTACCCGCAATTGAAGGCCGCAGCCTCGATGGCGCAGCCTGCCAAGGTCATCAATATCGGCTCGATTGACGGCATCCGCCTCAACCCGTGGGAAACCTATAGCTACCACGCGTCAAAAGCGGCGATCCTTTATCTCACCAAACGCATGGCAGCGCGGCTCATTCAGGACCAGATCAACGTCACGGCCATCGCACCGGGGGCATTCGCATCCGATATGAACCGCGCCGCGCGCGACCATGGCGATGCTGTTGCCCGGAATATTCCGAACAAGCGGATCGGCGTGGCAGAAGATATGGCGGCTGCCGCCATCTTCCTCGCCAGCAACGCGGGCAATTATGTGGTGGGAGATACCATCACCGTTGATGGTGGCGTGGCCCACGCCAATATCGGCTCGCCGAGCATCGACGCATGATGGTGCAGGGGTTCGCGCAAGACCGCTTCGCTGGCGTGAAGGAGGTTCTTGCCGCGAACCTCGCCAGCGGTGCAGACATCGGGGCCTCCTTTTGCGCCACGATAAATGGCGAGACGGTGGTCGACATCTGGGGCGGTCATGCCGACCCGGAAAAGACGCGCCCGTGGGAGCGCGACACGATCATCAACGTCTATTCGACGACCAAGACGATGGCGGCGCTCACGGCCTTGCTGCTGGCGGACCGTGGCGTGATTGATCTCCACGCGCCGGTTGCCCGCTATTGGCCCGAATTTGCGGCCGGCGGAAAGCAGGACGTGACGGTCGCGCATCTGCTGAGCCATTCGGCCGGGCTTTCGGGATGGAAGGAGCCGATTGCCAAAGCGGATTTCTACGATTGGGACAAGTGCACCAGTCTGCTGGCCGAGCAGGAGCCCTTTTGGGCGCCGGGCAGCAAGCCTGGCTATCATGCGGTGACGCAGGGTTATCTGGTCGGCGAAGTCATCCGTCGTGCGACAGGCAAGTCGATCGGCACAGTATTTCGTGAGGAAATCGCCGAGCCGCTGGGCGCTGATTTCCATATCGGGCTTGATGCCGCGCACGACCATCGCGTTGCCGATCTCCAGCCACCGTCTGCCTCTGCGGCCATTGGCGCGCAGGCCCCGTCTGATCTGGTGCGCAACATGGCGATGAACCCCGGCATCGACGTAATGGAAACGCGCAAGCGCGACTGGCGTGGCGCGGAAATTCCGGCAGCGGGGGGCACAGGCAATGCGCGTTCTGTGGCCGAAATCCACACCATCCTTGCCAATGGCGGCGTCGCCAGGGGCAAGCGTTTTCTCTCCGAAGCCGGGTGCCGCAAGGCGCTTGACTGTCAGGTGGAGGGCACCGACCTTATTCTTGGTATTCCGGTGCGTTTTGGCATGGGCTTTGGTCTGGCGGGCGGAATGACGCCGCTGCCCAATGAAAGCAGTTGCTATTGGGGCGGCTATGGCGGCTCGATCATTATCATCGACATGGAGAACCGGGCGACCTACTCCTATGTGATGAACAAGATGGAAGGCACGACATCGGGCGATGTGCGTGGCTTTGGCTTGGTCATGTCCGTGATGCAGGCGATGAACGCCTGACGTATTGCGAATAATCCGGGGGAGCGAAATCATGAATATTGCCGCGCGCGCACTTGTTGGCCTGATGGCCCTGTTGTTCCTGTATATGGGGCTTGGCTTCTGGTTTTCGTTGGATAGCCGCGCAGCAGAATTTGCGATTGAGGCCAGCAACGCTCTTGGTCGCGCCAGTATTCGCGCGGACTTTGGCTCCTTCTTCCTGACTGTGGGCGTGCTGTGCGGCTATGCAAGCTGGAAGCGGTGCGGCAGCGCGGCCGCAGGTGCGGCGTTGCTCTTCGGCCTGGCGCTGCTGGGCCGGATCGTGACCATCATTCTGGAAGGCAAGGCACCGGGAGCCGTGCCGCCGATGGTTGTCGAAGCCGTGAGCGTCGGCATCCTGCTCTGGGCGCGCAGCGTGTGGAAGCAGGCGCAATAACCGAATAACGCGTCTGCCAGCGCAGGCTGGCATCTATGGACCCGCAGATGCCAGCCTGCGCTGGCATGACGCGCGGAAAGAGCTGCTATCGGCTGCTGCGGTCCAGCATCACATTGATCTGCGCGATGGCGACGGGTTTGGCGGGATCATCCTGCCAGGCTACGGCTTCGATGTTCGCAATGCGTTTGCCGAGCCGCTCGATGGTCGCGCGGGCATAGGTCGTCGCTTCAACGGCACCGCGCATATAGGTGGCGGTCACGTTGACGGGCTTGAGCAGTGGCTTGTCATCCTGCCCCAAGGCTTCCGAGAGTGTCACATAGGCAACGGTTTCCAGCAGCCCCGCAAGTGCTCCGCCATGGATGAAGCCGGGGCGTCCGCGCACGCCATCTCCAAAGGGCATGGAGATAACCAGTCGGTCGTTTTCATCGCGGCTGGCTTCAAAGCCCATCGTCTGGGCATAGGGAGAAAAGAGCGTCGTCATCAGCTTGCCGTGAAGAAATAAGTGCCCGCCACGTGCGCAATGGGCTTTTCGGGGTCGCCATCATGCGCGTGGCCGCGAATGAAGGCGATGGAGCGGGTGATGTGATAGCACTCGCCATGGCCAATCACGGTGTTGCCGGGCTGGGCGGGGCGCAGATAGTCAATCCGCAGGTCGAGCGTGGCTTGCGGCTGGAAGGTGCCTGTCTTGAGCCAGATGGAAAGGCTCGTTGCCATGTCCATCAGCGTGAAGATAGGGCCAGAGGCTAAAATGCCCGATTGCGTGTCGGTCACCAGCTTTTCATCATAGGGCAGGGCAAGTTCGCACCACCCGTCACCATGGCCATGGTAGCGCGTGCCGATCAGCTTGTTGTGCCCGTTCTTCGACATCATCCCGATCAGCCGGGCGGGGTCGAACTCCTTGGGAAATTCGTTCATTCTCTGGCCTTAACGCGGCTTTGTGCTGGCCGCAATGATAGGTGCTGGATTGCAACCGAATTGCCCGCTAACGTAAACGTAAAGTTCGAAGAATCGAGCCCCTAGAGAGAGGATTGACGGTTAAAATGCATCCCTTTGTTCATGCCGGGAACCATCCTGACAAGCCCGCCATCATCGTTGCCGAAACCGGCGAAACGCGCACATACCGGCAGCTTGACGATGCCTCGAACAAGGTGGCGCAGTTCTTCCGTCAGCGTGGGCTTGGCCATGACGATGTCGTTGCCTTCATGCTTGAAAATACGCCCGATTATTACAGCCTGACGTGGGGCGCGCAGCGTGCCGGCCTGCGTTATGTATGCATCTCATCGCGCCTGACGGCGGATGAAACCGACTATATCCTTGAAAATTCAGGCGCAAAGCTGTTCGTCATTTCAGGCAGCCTTGCAGGTGCTGCGGCGCACCTGACCACCAAGGTTGAACGCTATTCGCTTGGCGGGCCGGTGGATGGCTATGGCTCGTTTGAAGATGCCATTGCGCCCATGCCCGCCGAACCCGTGCCCGATGAGCGCGCGGGCATTGATATGCTCTACTCTTCCGGCACGACGGGGCGGCCCAAGGGCGTCAAGATTCCGCTGCCCGAAGACCCCGCGATCGACCAGACCAACAGCCTTGTCGCGCTGGCCATGGGCTTGTTCCGCTTCACGCCGGACAGCGTTTATCTCTCGCCCGCGCCGCTCTATCACGCCGCCCCGCTGCGCTGGTCGATGACCGTCCACAAGATTGGCGGCACGGTCGTCATGATGAAGAAGTTTGATGCGGAAGCGGCGCTTGCCGCCATCGAGAAATACAAGGTGACGTGCAGCCAGTGGGTGCCGACGCATTTCGTGCGGATGCTCAAACTGCCTGAGGATGTTCGCAAGAAATATGATCTCTCGTCGCTCAATTGCGCCATCCATGCTGCCGCCCCGTGCCCGATGCCGGTCAAGCGCGCGATGATCGAGTGGTGGGGGCCGGTGCTTGAGGAATATTATGCCGGGTCGGAAGGTAATGGCTTCACCTATATCGGCTCGGCAGACTGGCTGCGGCTTGCGGAGAAGGAAGGCGCGGGTTCGGTAGGCAAGGCCGTGACAGGCATTGCCCACATCATGGGCGAGGATAATGAGACAGAACTTCCGCCGCGCAGCGAAGGCACCGTGTTCTTCGAGAGCGATAGCGTGTTCGAATATCATGGTGACGATGAAAAGACGAAGTCGAGCCGCAACTCCAAAGGCTGGTCAACGCTGGGTGATGTGGGCTGGATGGACGAGGACGGCTATCTCTTCCTCACAGACCGCAAGAGCTTCATGATTATTTCGGGCGGGGTGAATATCTACCCGCAGGAAATCGAGAACCATCTCGTTACCCATCCCAAAGTGCAGGACGTGGCCGTGATCGGCGGTCCGCATGAGGAAATGGGTGAAGAGGTGATTGCCGTTATCCAGCCCATCGATATGGCGCACGCCAATGATGATTTCCGTGCCGAGCTGACCGATTTTGCGCGTGAGAAGCTGTCGGGCGTAAAGATTCCGCGCCGGATCGACTTTCTGGCAGAGCTTCCGCGCCACGACACGGGCAAGCTCTACAAGCGTCTGTTGCGCGACCAATATTGGGAAAAGGCAAAGAAGTGAGCAGCGCCAGGGTCGAATTTTTCTTCGACCTTTCCAGCCCCTGGACGTGTCTGGCATTTGCCAATCTCTGGCCAATGCTGGAGCGGACGGGGGAGGCGGTGCTGCTGCGCCCCATTCTTGTTGGCGGCGTGTTCAACGCGGTCAACCCGGCGGTTTATGCCGCGCGGGCGGATGACGGGAACCGGCGGCTCCAGCATAGCTGGAAGGTGTTGAGCGACTGGGCGGCGCTGGCGGGCGTCACCATGCGCTTCCCGTCGCAATATCACCCGGCCAAGAGCGTCAACGCGATGCGCATGGCGTGCGCCTTGGAAGATGATCAGCCCGCGCTGCGCGCCTTTGCGGCAGGGGCGTTTGAGAGCTATTTTGGCCGACAGGAGAATCTGGACGATTCCGACGTGCTCGTCGCAGTTGCCAATGCCGCAGGGTTGGACGGCGAAGCGATCCGTGCGGCGTCTGTCACTGACGCCAACAAGCTGCGCCTGCGTGGCAACACGGATGAACTGATCGAACGCGGTGGCTATGGCTCGCCCACGATCTTCGTCGATCGCACGGATATGTATTTTGGAAATGACCAGCTGCCTCTGGTTGAGGCCGCATTGAAGAGATAACACCCCATTGTGGGGTAAAACCAGCCGCTTGCCCTGAGCCTATCGAAGGGCCGCCCTTTCCTTGGCACCTAAGCAAGAAGGACAGGGCTTCGACAGGCTCAGCCCAAACGGGTTGTTGAGAGGAAGAGACAATGAACGACCGCATTTCGATCACGATGCTGGAAGATGGCATCGCGGATGTCCGCATGACCCGCGTGGACAAGATGAATGCGCTCGATGCGACTCAATGGGCTGCGTTGGTGGACGCGATCGACACGCTCAATGCGACGCCGGGGCTGCGCGTGGTCGTTCTGTCGGGCGAGGGCCGCGCCTTTTGTGCGGGGCTGGACCTCTCCAGCCTCCAGTCGGAGCGTGATCCGGGTGCCAGCAGCGCGGGCGGCACGCTGTCTGATCGGACGCGCGGCATTTCAAACAATGCCCAATATGCGGCATGGGGCTGGCGCGAGCTTCCCGTGCCCGTGATCGCGGCTGTGCATGGCGTTGCCTTTGGCGCGGGCAGCCAGATCATGGCGGCGGCAGACATCCGCATCGTTCACCCGGATACGCGCATCGCGATCATGGAGATGAAATGGGGGCTTGTGCCCGATGTCGCCGGGATGCCGCTGTGGCGTGGTCAGGTGGCAGACGATGTGCTGCGCGAGATGATCTACACCAACCGCGAGTTCAATGGTGTGGAGGCAAAGGAAATGGGCTTTGCCACGCACGTCTCGGAGAACCCGCACGCTCAGGCGATGGAACTGGCGCGCGTGATTGCCAACAAGAATCCGCACGCCATGCGTGGCGCCAAGCGCCTGTGCAATATGCTCGCCACCGCAACCGATGCCGAGCTGCTTCAGGCCGAAAGCGATGAGCAGGTGCTGGTCATCCGCACGCCTAATCAGATGGAAGCGGTGATGGCGGAAATGCAGAAGCGCAAGCCGAACTTCGCGGAGTAATCCCAGGAACCACGTCTCCCCAGCGTAGGCTGGGGTCTCTGGGTTGGGGTGCATGAGATGCCAGCCTGCGCTGGCATGACGGGTGGAGGGGGCTGAAGGTTACCCCGCCTTCACCATCTGCGCCTTCAAGCCGTCGACGATCTCGGCCCGCAGCGGCTTCGCTTCATTGTCGGTGCGGCAGACGACGACCGTGTCGCAGGTCGCGATGCACTGGCCGTTCTGGAACATGGCTTGCTCGATGGTCCAGCTTGAGGTGCCGATGCGGCCAATGCCGGAACACACCGTCACATCGTCGGGAAAATTGCCCTCGCGCAGATAGTTGATTTCGACCGCGGCCACCATCGTGCGTTCATTGGCCGGGCGGTCTGCCCAGGGGCGGACGTTGCGGTTGAGTTGCACCCGCGCATTTTCGAACAGCGAGGCGAACGCCACGTTGTTGAGGTGGCCGTTGACGTCCATGTCTTGAAAGCGCGTGTTGCCCGTCATCGAGACAGGGTAGATCGCGGGATCAAGGCGGTGTGGCTGTGGCTTGGGCATATAAGTCCCCGCCTGCTTGTCGCAGGCGGGGTTCCTGTTCGTGTCAGATCAACGCGGTGCCATGCGAATGCCGCCATCAAGGCGGACATCTTCACCGTTGAAATAGCCGCACTCGATCATCGTCATGGCGAGCTGGGCATATTCGGCAGGGTTGCCGAGGCGCTTCGGGTTGAGCACCGTTGCACCAAGCGCATCGCGAACGTTCTGCGGCGCGCCAGCGAGCAGCGGCGTATCGAAGATGCCCGGAAGGATCGTGTTGACGCGGATGTTTTCGCTCGCAAGGTCACGCGCGATAGGAAGCGTCATACCGACAACGCCACCCTTCGAGGCCGAATAGGCGGCCTGGCCCATCTGCCCATCTTCAGCCGCAACCGAAGCGGTGTTCACGATGGCGCCACGATCACCATCTTCAAGCGCGGGAAGCGTCATCATGCCGGCCGCCGACTTGGCGATGCAGCGGAAGGTGCCAACGAGGTTGATCTGGACGATCCAGTTGAAGGCATCGAGCGGGAAGTGCTTGATCGAGCCATCTTCCTTCGAGCGGCTGGCGGTCTTGATCGCGTTGCCGGTGCCGGCGCAGTTCACGAGGATGCGTTCCTGACCGATGGCGGCGCGCGCCTTGGCAAAACCGGCATCGACCGATGCGTCGTCGGTCACGTTCACTTCGCAGAACACGCCGCCGAGTTCCTTGGCGATGGCCTCACCCTTTTCGGCCTGAAGGTCGAAGATGGCGACCTTGACGCCCTTCGCCGCGAGCGCGCGTGCGGTAGCGGCACCGAGGCCGGAAGCGCCGCCCGTGATGACGGCGGAGATGGATGAATCGAGTTTCATATTGCAGGTCCTTTCACGTTATAAATCCGCTCGCCCTGAGCTTGTCGAAGGGCTGCCCTTCATTTTTCCGAAGCGGAAGGACAGGGCTTCGACAAGCTCAGCCCAAACGGTGAATTTTGATCCTAGAAGCGTTCGACGATTGTCACATTGGCGACGCCGCCGCCTTCGCACATCGTCTGGAGGCCATATTTGCCGCCCTTTGCCTTCAGCACATTGAGCAGCGTCGCCATCAGCTTGGTGCCGGAAGCGCCAAGCGGGTGGCCAAGCGCAATCGCGCCGCCATGCATATTGAGGCGTTCAGGATCAGCGCCTGTGTGCTTGAGCCAGGCAAGCGGCACCGACGCGAAAGCTTCGTTGACTTCATAGGCATCGATGTCGCTGATCTTCAAGCCAGCGCGCTGGAGAGCGCGGTCGGTTGCGAACAGCGGCTCTTCGAGCATGATGACCGGATCGCCAGCCGTCACGGTCAGGTTGTGGATGCGCGCAATCGGCGTGAGACCATGGTCCTTCAGCGCCTGTTCCGACACGATCATCACCGCCGAGGAGCCGTCACAGATCTGCGAGGAGGACGCTGCCGTCAGCGAGCCGCCTTCCTGAAGCAGCTTGACGCCTGCGATGCTTTCCAGCGTTGCATCAAAGCGGATGCCTTCATCCACATTGTGCTTCACGATGCCTTCGGGGGTTTCCACATCGAGCACGACGAGTTCGTTGTCGAACAGGCCGGCTTTGGTTGCGGCAATCGCATTCTGGTGGCTCTTGAGCGAGAAGCGGTCGAGATCGTCCTTCGAGAAACCGTGCTTCTTCACGATCATTTCAGCGCCCATGAACTGGCTGAACATGATGCCGGGATATTTTTCATCAAGGCGCGGCGACTTATAATGGCCAAGGCCTTCCTTCATGTGGAACATCGCGTTCGAGCCCATCGGCACGCGCGTCATTGATTCCACACCGGCTGCGATCACGACATCCATCGTGCCCGACATGACGGCCTGTGCCGCAAACTGCATGGCCTGCTGCGACGAGCCGCACTGTCGGTCAATCGTGACGGCGGGGACGCTGTCCGGCAGGTTCTTGGCGGCGAGAACGGCGTTGCGGCCAACCTGCATGGCTTGCTGGCCTGCCTGCGTGACGCAGCCCATGATGACATCATCCACCTTGCCGCCATCAATGCCGGTGCGGGCAACAAGCGTGTCGAGCGTCGCGCCCGCAAGGTCAACAGGATGCCAGCCGGCAAGCTTGCCGCCGCGGCGGCCGCCGGCAGTGCGAACGGCGTCAACAATATAGGCAGTGGCCATGACGTGATTCCTCTTCAAGGGTGGCTATTCCCAAAAGCCCTTGCGCAAATTGACGTTTACGGCAAGGGAAAGTTGTTGAAGATTTTTACCTTCCCCAGGGGGCAAGAAATGAACGTATCCGAAGCCATTGATTACCGCCGCTCCGTGCGCGGCTTTCTAGACAAGCCCGTCGATATTGCTGTGGTGAAAGACGTTGTGGAGCGCGCCTCGCGCGCGGCGAGCGGCGGCAATGTCCAGCCTTGGCACGTCGATGTTATCCACGGCGAATCAATGATGAAACTCAAGGGGATCATGGCGGACAAGATCGCCAAGCGCGAAAGCGAAACCCCTGAATATCCAATCTACCCGGTCGGCCTGACGCAGCCCTATGAAGGGCGCCGTGCTGAGGTGGGTGAAATGCTCTACGGTGCCATTGGGATTCCGCGTGAAGACAAGCTGGGCCGCGCCATGTGGTTTTCGCGCAATTTCCAGTTTTTCGGCGCGCCAGTTGGCCTTTTCATCTCGCTCGATCGACAAATGGGGCTGCCGCAATGGGCGGATGCGGGCGCCCTTTTGAATTCCATCATGCTGCTCTTGTGCGAGGCCGGGCTTGATAGCTGCCCGCAGGAATGTTGGGCGGTTTACCCCAAAACCGTCGGGGATTTCCTTGGCCTGCCAGAAAATCGGATGCTCTGGACGGGGATGTCGATTGGCTACAAAGACCCCGCAGAACCCGCCAACCAGCTGCGCGCAAACCGTGCACCATCCAATGAATGGTTGGTTGTTCACGATTGACGCATTGACAGCGCGGCGTCGCTTCGCCATTGGGCTGCCTCTCGCAAGCGGGCACGCCCCGTAAAGCGACGCCTGGGGACAGGTGGCCGAGTGGTTAAAGGCAGCAGACTGTAAATCTGCCCGCGCAAGCGTACGCT
>CALMVA010000026.1 GCA_937873035.1 uncultured Sphingomonadaceae bacterium
CAGGGCCGCGCCTACAAGTCGTATCGCGGCATGGGCTCGGTCGGCGCGATGGCGCGCGGCTCGGCAGATCGTTATTTTCAGCAGGACATCAAGGATCAGCTCAAACTCGTGCCCGAAGGCATTGAAGGGCAGGTTGCTTACAAAGGCCCGGCCAAGGACGTCATTCATCAGCTGGTGGGCGGTGTGAAGGCCGCGATGGGCTATACCGGCGCCAAGACGATCCGTGACCTTCAAGAGCGGGCGCGCTTTGTGCGCATCACGGGCGCGGGCCTGCGTGAAAGCCATGTGCACGATGTGACGATCACGCGTGAAGCGCCCAATTATCCGACGCGCGGCTAACCCAGCCACGCAACGGCAACGGATCGTCCGATGACACCCGGCGCACGCGTCCAGACGGCGATTGAATTGCTGGATGCCGTCATCGCGGCGGCGCGCAGCAATGGGGCGTCGGCGGATGTCGTCATCGCGCAAGGGTTCCGCGAGCGGCGCTATGCGGGATCGAAGGACAAGCGCGCCATCCGCGATCTTGTCTATCGCGCCATCCGCACCTTTGGCGATGTGCCTGTGTCCGGCCGGGCTGCGGTTCTTGGGCTGAACGATGCTGATGTTGAGGCCGTTTTCGGTGTGGGGGGCTATGGCCCGGCCGCAATCGCGGCGGAGGAAGCGCGTGCTTCGGCTTCTGCGGCTTCAGCCTGGATGCAGGGCGAATTCCTCCCGTTTGTTGATGAAGTTGAGCAGACCGCGATGATGGCGCGTGCGCCACTCGACCTACGGGTCAATGCGCTCAAGGCGGAGCGCCCGGCGATGGTCGCAGAGCTTGGCGGAGAGGCGCTGACCATAGCCCCGCACGCCATTCGCTTTGCCAAGCCGTTCGATGTGGAAGCGACGGAGGCCTATGAGGCGGGCCGCGTCGAGGTGCAGGACGCGGGCAGCCAGCTGATCTCCGATGTTTGCCGCGCCGTGCCGGGCATGATTGTGGTGGATTTGTGCGCAGGGGCAGGCGGCAAGACGCTCTCGCTGGCTGCCGACATGAAGGGCGAGGGGCAACTCATTGCCTGCGATGCAGACCGCGGGCGCCTCCAGCGACTGCCAGACCGCGCCTCACGGGCAGGCGCAGCGGTTGAAACGCGGCTTCTCAATCCGGGGCGGGAACTCGATGCGCTGGGCGATCTTGCAGGTGCCGCCGATGTGGTGCTCGTCGATGCGCCTTGTTCTGGCAGCGGCACCTGGCGGCGCAACCCGGAACTGCGCTGGCGCGTGACGCCTGCGCGGCTGGATCGTATCCTCAATATGCAGGCGCAAGTGCTTGATGTGGCGCAAGCGTTGGTCCGTCCCGGCGGCGCACTTGTTTATGCGGTCTGTTCACTCTTTACGCGCGAGGGGGCAGGGCAGATCGACGCCTTTCTCGCGCGCTATCCGGGCTGGGTGGCCGAGACGCTCTCGCTGCCCGCTGGACGACCTTCAGGTAAAGGATACGCATTAACACCGTTTCATGATGCAACCGATGGATTTTTCATCGCGCGGCTGGCAAGAAGTTGCTAACCATGACGACGTCTGACGCTCTGGAGAAGATTATGCGCTTTGCCGCACCGGCTGTTGCCTTGTCCCTTGCTTTCGCCACTGTATCGAGCGTCGGCTATGGCAAGCGTGTTGCCGATGACCAGATCAATCCCGTTTCGATGGAATTGACCAAGCTTGGCATCGCGCAGTCAGGCGCTGGCAAGTTGACCGAAGCGACCGATGCGCTGGAAAGCGCGCTTGCGGTCGATCCCCGTAATCGAGCAGCTTATGTCGAGCTGGCGTCGGTCGCGAAGAAGCAAGGGCTCCCCGGCAAGGCGATCCGTATGTATCGTGAAGCACTGCTCATCGAGCCGAATGACGTAATTGCATTGTCGGGGCAGGGCGAAGCCCTTGTTCAGAAAGGTGCACTCAACAAGGCGAAGGAAAATCTCGCGCGGATTGAAAAGCTGTGCGTCAGCGCCTGCCCGGAACAAACACGCCTCGCGGGCGTGATCGAAAAAGGCGGGCAGACGCCGGTTGTTTCAGCGCAAGCCATTACGCCCAAGCCCGCGATTACGCCTGGCTCGGAGAAGAAGTCCGACTAGACTGTGATCGTTTCAGATTGAAACAATCTGGAGCTTGAATCAGGCGCCAAAGGCGCGTGCAAGCGCGACGAATTCTTCAACGCTCAGCGTTTCGGCGCGGCGCTCTCCATTGATGCCGCAGCTTTCGAGTGCGTCGAGTGCGCCAGAGAGCGGTTTGAGGCTCTGGCGCAGCATCTTGCGGCGCTGGCCAAAGGCGGCTCCGGTCAGCTTTTCCATGGCTGAGGGCGTCACCCCTGTGGGTGCATCCTTGGGCACGATATGGACGACGGCAGACATCACCTTGGGTGGCGGGGTGAAGGCGGATCGGTGGACAGGAAGCGCAAGCCGGGCTGTGGTGCGCCACTGCGCCAGCACCGACAGGCGGCCATAAGCCGAGGTTCCGGGCGTTGCGACGATCCGGTCTGCCACTTCGCGCTGGAACATCAATGTCAGGCTCCTCCAGCGGGGCGGCCATTCCACGCCGGTCAGCCAATCGACAAGAAGCGCGGTGCCCACATTATAGGGCAGGTTTGAGGCGATATGGCCGCCTTCGGGGAGAATACGCGCCAGATCAATCGTCAGGGCATCATCCTCTATCACGCTGAGCTTGCCGGGAAATGCCTCGCCCAGTTCTGCAAGCGCAGGCAGGCAGCGATGATCGCGCTCAACAGCCGTCACGTGTGCGCCAGCCCGCAGCAGGGCGCGTGTGAGGCCGCCGGGGCCAGGGCCGACCTCATAAACCTGCTCACCCGTCAGATTGCCCGGAATGGCTGCAATCCGATCAAGCAACTGCCCATCAAGCAGAAAATTCTGTCCAAGCGCCTTGCTGGCGGCAAGGCCATGGCGCGCGATGACCTCGCGCAAGGGAGGAAGTTTGACGCTCATGCCGCCTGACCGGCGCGGTGCGTTGCGGCTTCTGCGGCCATGCGAATGGCTGCGATCATTGCACCGGGGTTCGCAATGCCCTTGCCCGCAATGTCAAATGCCGTGCCATGGTCTGGCGAGGTGCGGATGATGGGCAGGCCAAGCGTCATGTTCACACCTTCATCAAAGCACAGCGCCTTGAGCGGGATCAGCCCCTGATCGTGATACATACACAGCACAAGATCATATCCCTGCCGCGCCTGCGGCGTGAACAGGGCATCAGGCGAGACAGGGCCGAACACGTCAAAACCCTCGTCCTTCAGCGCGTCGATGGCCGGTGTGATGACAGTGCGTTCTTCATCCCCCATCGAGCCATGTTCGCCGGCATGGGGGTTTAACCCGGCAACGGCGATGCGCGGCTGCTCGATCCCGAAATTGCGGTGGAGCCCCTTGGCGGCCGTCCGCCCGCGGCTGACAATCAGTTCGGTCGTCAGCAAATGCGGCACAGCGGCGAGTGGGACGTGGATGGTGATGGGAATGACGCGAAGGCCGGGGCCGGCAAGCATCATGGCCACATTGTCCGCCAAAACGCCGCAGCGTTCGGCGATGAACTCGGTCTGGCCCGGATGTGTGAAGCCAATCGATTGAAGCTGACGCTTGGAGACGGGCCCTGTTACCAGCCCCGCCACCGCGCCGGACTGGGCAAGTCCAACCGCTAACCCAAGCGTATCCAGAGCGCAGCGCGCGCCCTCCAGCGTTGGCTCGCCCGGCTGGGTCTGCCCCCCATCCTGCACGTTGAAAAGGGGGAGGGCGCGATCAAAGGCGGCAACGGCATCGCCGGGGGTGGTCACAAGCTCCACCGGGCCATCCCAGACGCGGCGAATGGCCCGCTCATCGCCAACCGCAAAGAAATGCGGCAGCGCGCGTTCATGGCGCAGGCTCCACGCCTTGCCCACGGTCTCCGGGCCGACCCCCGCCGGATCACCCAGTGTCACAGCGAGCGGGGGCAAAGTCATGCTATTGCTCAACGATAGTCGATCACCGCATCGCGGCGCAGGTCACGCAGATAGATTTGCGCACGGCGGTTCACACGCTCGTCGCGGAGCTGGTTTTCAATCGCGTCGGGCGAGGGGCCCTCGGCAGCCTGTGGATCGTCACGACCGCACAGGGCCAGCACGCGCACGCCATCAGAGCGCGAACCAAAGGGCGGCGTTACCTGGCCGACCTGAAGGCCGAGCAGAATTTCCTGCAGGGCGGGCGGCAAATCACGGACGCGGATCTGATCGTTGTCGACGACATCGGCGTTGAACTTTTTCGCCATTTCATCGGCACCACCGCAGCCCTGCATGGCTTGCGCGGCCTTGCCAAAGGCTTCAGCCTTGGCTTTGATTTCGGCGTCACTCTCATTGGGCGCAAAAGCGATGGTCAACTGGCGCAGGTTGAGAATAGCATCGCGCGGGTTGGCGACGAGCACCTGGCGGCTGTCGGTAAGGTATAGGATCGAGAAGCCACCGGGCACTTCAATCGGCCCGGCAATCTGCCCGACGGTGATTTCCTGCACGGCGCGTGCAAGGCTATCGGGCAATTGGGCCGGGCGAACCCATCCCAAATCGCCACCAACGGCGGCCGTCGATGCTTCGGAAAACTGGCGCGCATAGGCCTGAAATGAGCCGCCCTGACGGATCTGCTCGATGATGCGGCGGCCATTGTTGAACACGTCCTGCGCATTTTCAGGTGATGCAGAGAGGTAGATTTCACCCACGCGGAACTCTTGCGTGCCCTTGGCGGCGGTCAGCCGGTCAGCAATCTGCTTCACTTCTTCGTCGCTGATATTGACGAAGGGTTCAACACGACGGCGCAGCAGGCGGCTCCACGCGAGTTCGCCTTCAATCTGGCGCTTCATCGTGCGGTCTGACGAGCCATTTTCACGCAGATATTTGGCAAAGGCCTCAGGCGTGCGCTTGAAGTTGGCACCAACGCGGGCAAAGCTCTGTTCAACTTCCGCCTTGTCGATCTTTATTTCGTTTGCCTTGGCTTCCTGAATTTGCAGTGATTCATCGATCAGGTTGCGCAGCACCTGCACCCGCAGACGATCCCGCTCTTCGTCGGAAACGCGGCCGCCATTCGCCAGAATGACGAGCGCAAGGCGTTGGTCGACATCGGTGCCGGTGATGACATCGCCGTTGACGATGGCGGTGGCCTTGCGCACCTGCGGATCAACCTTGCCGATTGTGGTGATCGTCTTGGGGAGATTGAGGCTCACGCTGGGCGCTGCTGCCTCGTCTTGAACGGTTTGGGCAACAAGCGCGGTTGCGCCCGTTCCCGTCAGCAGAAGGGTGGCCAACAAAATTCGAAACCGTGTCGTCATTCTAGTCTCAATCCCTCACGCGCCAGTCAGCGGCGCTGCTCCCCTGCCAGAAATCTGCTGAACACAGCCTGAGCAAAGGCTGTTCTCTAGCGACCAAGATTGCGGAAGGATAGCCGCAATTGGAAGGTGTTGCCGCGCCGCACATCGCCCTGCTGATCGTAATCGCGGCGCCACGTAAGGCCGAACGTCAGGCAGTCGTCCTCATAAGTGATGCCGATGCGATGGCGCACGGGCTCATAGCCATCGGTCAGCGCCAGCGGGTCTTCCTTCTTGCCCGTCAGGTCGATGACGGTTGAGCCATAGACCGACCAGTATTTGGCAATCTGGACACGGCCGCCCAGCCGAACTTCTTCACGGTCGCGCAAATCTTCAAGCTGCGGGCCGATATTGCGGTTGAGCCGCAGATAGCCGACCGAGCCGTAGGTTTTCGTGGTGCCCAAAGTGGCGTCGATTTCGTTGCGGCGGATGGCGAGATTGTCCTTATCCAGCCGATAACGGTGGGTGAAGGTAACAAGGCTTTTGAAGCGAACATCGGTCCGCCCTACAATATCCGACGTTTGTCCTGAAAGGCCGGTGCCATCGGGAAAGACAGTCGCGCGCGAGGTGAGGCGATAGCTCTGCCCAACATTGGCATCGACCCGAATTCCCGGCGCATCCCATGCCCAGTCAACACCATATGTCATGCGGGTGCTATCATCCCAGCGATCATAACCGGCAAAGCGGTTGAGCGCGAAGAGGTTGCTATCTTCCAGATCGACAGCGCGCGCATCTTCATTGGGGAGTTTGAGGTTGGCGCTGTTGGGCGCGGCCACCACCTGAAGGCGTGGCGTGAGGCGTTGCTGACCGCCTAGAAACTGCCCGACGAGCGGCCAGCGGACTTCGGCTGCCAAGGCACCGATCAATCGGCCATTCCAGCCCTGTTGTCCGCGATAATCCACTGTGCTGGTGCTGGTAATATCGTCGGTGTGATAGGCATCGGCGCGGCCATAGGCTGTTAACTTCACTTCCTGCCCCAGCGCCGTGATGCGGCGCAGATCCCACCGCGCCCCGGCGAAGGCACGCTGCGTGTCTTGCCCATCAGTGCGGACAAGCGACAGGCTGTTCAGCTGAAACTCGATCTGACCGTTCGCCAGCGGGTCTGCCATCCGTTTGCGCCAATCAATGGCGGGGAGGGCAACCGGAACCTGCCCCGCAGATTCACCTGACCGTAGTGTCTGGAACGCCCAACCCGCGACCGACAAATAGCTTGAGCGCGACATCCGTTCGACATTGATGGTGGTGCGCAGGCGATCATCGCGCGAAATATCGTAGCGGCGCAGGAAGGTGCGGTCCGTCACCACGCGCATCGCGGTTGTCACGCTCCAGCGCCGATCCAGCTGAAAGCTGCCGCTCCCTTCAAAATAGCCGCGAAAATCCTGAACGCTTGGCAAAGAGGGGTCGCTGGTCGAAAGCCGCTTGCCGACGGTGCCGAAGGCGGACAGCTGATAGGCACCGTTGCTCGCGAGGTGGCGATAATTGGCTTCCATCAACGGCGCGACGTCAGAATAGACGTGTGGTGTCAGCGTCAGGTCGCGGTTGGGCGCGAGCAGAACGTAGAACGGCGTTGAAACCTCAAGCCCGTTATTTTTGGTATATTGCAGATCGGGGATGAGGAATCCGGTGCCGCCGCGATCATCAGCCGGGTGTGACAGCCCCGGCAGTGCGAGCACGGGCAGGCCGAACAACTCAAGCCGTGCATCCTTGTAGCTGATGCGGTTCTTGGTCGGGTTATGGGTGACGCGGACGGCGGTGATCTTCCACACCGGCTCTTTGGGGCAGCCCTTGTCATCCAGCACGCGGCAGGGTGAATAAACGGCGCGCTCCAGCGTGGACACGCCATCTTTACGCGTCGCATGGTTGGCGGCCAGCCGACCGCCATCATTGAGCACGATGAGGAGATTGTCGACGACCCCGTCGCGCAGCGTGTCTTTCAGCTCAACGCTGTCGCCATAAGCCCGGTCGCCTTCTGCGCCTTCGACGATGACATTGCCTTCTGCTCGAACTTCACCGGTTTTGCGGTTCCAGCTGATCTTGTCAGCCCGCACGCGATTGCCATCGCGCACCATGTGCACGTCGCCCAAGGCGACAACAGTGTCTGCATCCCGATCATATTCGAGCTGTTGGGCCGTGAAATCGATCGCGTTCTTGTCTGCAACGGCGGTTGGCTCGGCGGCCCCCTGCGCAAGGGCGGGCGCTGCTGCAAATGACGCGGCAACGGCAAGATCGACAAGCAATGCTCTGGCAAAGTTCACGTAAGGCTCTTTCGATTCCAACCGCGCCTATCGCACTGTAGAGGGCAACCTGCAATCGCCGCGCCGGGCGCAAAGCTATGCTGTGCCGCTGTGGGGCGCTAACAGGCTTCATCACGAATCGCTTTTCGTAGTTCAAATTCAGGACACATCATGATTAACGTTCGCTTCTCCGCCGCGCTTCCCCAAGGCGGGCATTGCATCGCCATTCCAGTTCCCAAAGACGCGCTGGCGGCCGTTCCGCTTCCGGCGGACGCTGCTGTTATCCGTGCGGCGGCCAAGGCTGCTCGTTTTGAGGGCGAAGCCGGGGGCGTGTTCGAACAATATATTTCGCATGGCGATGGCGCGCAGCGCGTGCTTCTGGTCGGCATTGGCGCATCTGGTGCTGACGATATGGAAAAGGCAGGCGCTGCTGTGACGGCCCGCCTGCTGGCATCAGGTGAAACCCAAGTGTGGTTCGATCTTTCAGGCCTGGCTATCAAGCCATCGGCAGAAGCCGTGGCGCGCATGGCGGCCGGCGCGGTTCTGCGTGGCTGGCGGCATGATGCCTACCGCACCAAGATGCCTGAAAAGCAAAAGCCGACGCTGGCCGAAATCATCGTCGTCGGTGCGCCCGAAGGCATTGAAGGCGCATGGGCGCGCCAGTCAGCCGTTGTAGAAGGCGTAAGCCTGACGCGTGAGCTGGTGACGGAGCCCGCCAACATCATTTATCCCGAAACCTTTGTTGCACGTTGTGATCGTCTGCGCGCACTTGGCGTTGCAATCGAGGTGCTGGGCGAAGCGGAAATGCGCGCGGCGGGCATGGGGGCGCTGCTGGGCGTAGCGCAGGGATCGATCCGCGAACCCAAGCTGCTCGTCATGCGGTGGGATGGCTCGGCTGGCGCGCAGGAAAAGCCGGTTGTATTCGTCGGCAAGGGCGTGACCTTTGATACGGGCGGCATTTCGCTGAAACCTGCTGCGGGCATGGAAGATATGAAGTGGGATATGGGCGGGGCAGGTGCTGTCGCCGGCACGATGCTCGCGCTCGCATCGCGTAAGGCCAAGGCCAATGTCGTCGGCATTTGCGGGCTGGTTGAAAATATGCCCGATGGCGGCGCGCAGCGCCCCGGCGATGTCGTGACCTCAATGTCGGGGCAGACGATTGAAGTCATCAATACCGATGCCGAGGGCCGTCTGGTCCTGTGCGATGCGATGACATGGGTGCAGCGCAAGTTCAAGCCGGAGATCATGGTTGATCTGGCGACGCTGACCGGCGCGATGATTATCTCGCTGGGTCATGAATATGGCGGTCTGTTTTCAAATGACGATGGCCTTGCCGACAAGCTGACGGCAGCGGGCAAGGCATCGGGTGATCCGCTTTGGCGCTTCCCGCTCGGCGTTGCCTATGACAAGCTGATCGACAGCCCGATCGCAGACATCAAAAATGTCGGCCCGCGTGAGGGGGGCTCGATCACGGCGGCGCAGTTCCTCCAGCGTTTTGTTGATGAAGGCGTGAAGTGGGCGCACCTCGATATTGCGGGCATGGTGTGGGCGGCAAAGCCCGGCGCGGTGTGGGACAAGGGCGCAACGGGCTTTGGCGTCCGCCTGCTTGATCGCTTCGTGGCGGACAATTTTGAGGGCTGATTTCTACTATCTCACTCGCACTCCGCTCGAAAAGGCGTTGCCTGGCATCGCCGAGCGGGTGCGGGCATCGGGTGAGAAATTGCTGATCCTTGGCGAAGACGCCGAATTGCTTGATCGGCTCGACTTGCTGCTCTGGACCTATCGGGCAGATAGCTTTCTGCCCCATGGCAGAGAGGGCGATCAGCCGATCTTGCTTGCGACATCGATCGGGGAGGGGGCTGCCTATCCCAACCTCGCCTATGTGGATGGCGTCTGGCGTGACGCGCCGGAGGGCACCGTCCGCGTGTTCTATTTTTTCGATGAAGCCACTCGCGATGCAGCGCGAAACGCCTGGCGGCAGCTTGCCGGATTGCCGATTGAGCGCCGCTACTGGAAGCAGGAGGAGGGCGGGCGTTGGGCCGAAGGCCCCTAGACGGTGATCGATAGGCTTCAGGCTGGAAAGCAGTTGCGGCAAAACCGCCAAACCGCTAGAGGCGCGGCCATTCCAACAACCATCCCCTTATTACGGAGACGACCAGACATGGCCGCCAATCGCACCTTTTCAATCATCAAGCCCGACGCGACCCGCCGCAACCTGACCGGCGCTGTTACCAAGATGCTGGAAGAAGCCGGCCTGCGCGTCGTTGCCTCCAAGCGCATCCAGATGACCAAGGAACAGGCTGAAGGCTTCTACGCCGTTCATAAGGAGCGTCCGTTTTTCAACGATCTCGTCTCGTTCATGATCTCCGGCCCTGTGGTCGTGCAGGTTCTGGAAGGTGAAAACGCCGTTCAGCGCAACCGCGACATCATGGGCGCCACCAACCCCGAAAATGCTGACGCTGGCACGATCCGCAAGGAACTTGCTGAATCGATCGAAGCCAACTCGGTGCACGGTTCGGATTCAGACGAAAACGCAGCGATTGAAATCGCCTATTTCTTCAAGCCGGAAGAAATTGTTGGCTGAAGATTGCCTCTGGCAATCGGCAAGATAGGGGCGGGCCTTCGGGTCCGCCCTTTTCATTTGGTCTGATTGCACTTGGGCGTGGCATTGGATAGCCAAAGGCAAAGTCGAAATGTCCGCCGGGGAGGCTGATTATGGGTTCTCATATCCTTGTGATTGACGCAGGGACGACATCGACCCGTGCGATGTTGTTTCAGTCCGATGGCACCTGCATCGGCACATCCCAGCGGCCCTTGACCCAATATTATCCGGCACCCGGCCTGGTTGAGCATGATGCTGCTGAAATCTGGACGCTGACGCTGGCCTGCGCGCGCGAAATGGTGGCGGCTGCGGGCGGCGGGGATCGGATTGCCTGTATTGGCATCACCAACCAACGCGAAACGATCATTTTTTGGGATAGACGCACGGGCGAGCCGCTTTCGCGCGCGATCGTCTGGCAAGACCGGCGAACGGCAGGCATTTGCGCCGAGTTGAAGGCCGCCGGGCACGAGCCGGTGGTTCAGGTAAAAACCGGGCTTTTGCTGGACCCGTATTTTTCCGGCAGCAAGATCGGTTGGGCGCTCGATAATTGGCCGCAACTGCGGGATGCGGGGGGCAATCTGGCGGTTGGGACGGTCGAGAGTTATCTGCTCTATCGCCTGTCTGGCGGCGCGCACCTGACCGATGCGACCAACGCATCGCGCACGGCGCTCATGTCGATTGGCAGCAGCGGCTGGGATGATGGTCTGCTGGACCTGTTTGGCGTTCCCAAGGCACTGCTTGCTGAAATCGTGGATTGCGCCGGGCCGTTTGCATCAACCCTGCCGGAAATGTTCGGCGCAGCGATCCCGGTGACAGGCATGGCCGGAGACCAGCAGGCGGCCACAATTGGGCAGGGCTGTTTTTCGGCAGGTCAGGCAAAATCGACTTATGGCACGGGCGCGTTCGTCCTCGCCAATACCGGAACGACGCTTCCACACTCCCGCAACCGCCTGCTCTCGACGGTTCTTTGGCAGCTGGATGGTGAGCGAACCTACGCGCTTGAAGGGTCTGTGTTTGTGGCGGGTAGCCTCATCAAATGGCTGCGTGACGAGTTAGGGCTAATGGATGACGCCACGCAGTCTGAAGAGCTTGCGCGCAGCGTGCCGGATAATGGCGGTGTTTATCTGGTGCCCGCGCTGTCGGGCCTGGGCGCGCCGCATTGGGAACCCAATGCACGCGGGCTGATTGATGGGCTCAGCTTTGCGACTGGGAAGGCGCATATCGTGCGCGCGGGGCTTGAGGCGATGGCCCACCAGACCCATGACCTGAAAGCAGCCTTCGCCGCCGATGGCGCCGATTGGGGCGAATTGCGGATAGATGGAGGAATGGTTGCCAACAACTGGATGGCGCAAGACTTGTCCGATCTGCTCGACATCCCGGTAGAACGGCCGCATTTCGTAGAAACGACCGCATTGGGGGCCGCGATGCTGGCAGCACTTGGCGCGGGCATGATCGATCGTCTTGAGGACGCCGCCGCAATGCGCGGTCCAGTAGACTGTTTTTTGCCCAATATGACATCGGCTGCCCGGTCCAGAAGACTATGCGGCTGGGCAGTGGCGATGGCACGTGTTCTATCATCGAAATAGGTGCCGCGCGGGATTTCCGAGCCGTTTTGAAGCGATGCTGCGCAGGATTGGCTTCAATTGAGTCTATATTTTGCTATCGATCTGCCGTGAAATGCTTTGGTGTCTGCTATTTAGCGTCAGTTTGTTAACCATTTAGTAGCATCAGCCAAGCTGAGGGTTACTGTGAAGTTTCTGTGACAATCGATTGCAGATTTTCTGTACAAGTAACTGGTGGATTTAGAAATTTTCGGGAGGGTGAGTTGCCCGTGCAAAATATTGGATTGTCGACTCTGGCACTTGTGACGGCGATTGCCGTGATGCCCGTTGCGGCATTGGCAGAAGAAGCAGATACGACAGGCGACATTGTTGTGACCGCCAACAAGCGGGAAGAGCATCTTCAGGATGTTCCGCTGTCCGTCTCCGCAATTCCGGGGGCAGGGCTTGCCAAGAGCCGCGTGACACTGACGGAAGATATTGCTCAGCTGGTGCCGAGCCTTCAGATGAACACGACAGTGGGGCATAATACGCCGATCTTCTCGCTGCGTGGCGTGTCGATGTATGATTACAGCCTCAATCAATCGAGCCCGGTCGCGACCTATTATGACGAGGTCTACAAGGGCAGCTTCGCGCTGTTCGGCGTCGCCATGTATGATGTTGAGCGCATCGAAGTGCTGCGTGGGCCGCAAGGAACGCTCTATGGCAAGAATACGACCGGCGGTGCCGTCAACATAATCTCCAAAACGGCAAAGCTGGGAGAGACGAGCGGCAACTTTTCGGCGGGTTACGGAAATTATGATCGCTTCGATCTCAATGGGGCGGTCAACGTCCCGTTGGGTAAGAAGGCTGGGCTGCGTGTCGCGGGCACATTTTCACGCGCGGGTGGCTGGTTGAAGAACCAGACGGCGGGCAAGCCTGATCTAAATTCGGTGCGCGAATATGCCGTGCGCGGTTCGCTGCTGTTTGAACCGACGGATGGTGTCAGCTTTGTGCTGCGTGCATCGCACAGCAACCAGAACCCGACCAATTACGGCATTTATGCTGAGCCGCTGGCGGCGAACCGTGCGGGGCTGACCACGTGGCAGATCCGCTCCAACCTTGCCGATGTGCGGCGTGAGGCCAAGACCAGTGCTGTATCATTGACCGCGACGCTTGATGTCGCCGATGGTTTGCGCCTGACGAGCATCTCTTCTTACGACAATGGTCGCCTGTTCCTGTTTGAAGATACGGACGGGCAGGATGTTCGCGTGTTTGAAGTCTCCTATTTCGCGCGCGCAAAGCAGTTGACGCAGGATGTGCGGCTAACATCGGACTTTAATGGTCCCGTCAACTTCATCGCGGGTGCCTATCTCAGCCGTGAGAAGGTCTTCAATTCAAACGCGACCTATATAACGCCCGATACCGATCAGGATGGAGTTCCGGGCATTACGGGTGCTGACTGCGCCGCCGGATTGCCGCTGAGTTGCGTCTTCACCAACCGTTTCGATCAGAAGAAGGAAAGTGCGGCGGTCTATGCAGATGCCAGCGCCAAGCTGGACGATCGACTAACGCTGCGTGGTGGCTTGCGTTTTACGCGTGATACGGGTGCGCAAACCAATCTCATCTCGGTTGCAACCGCGCTCAACGGCGATGTCGTCGCGACGCCCATTCCGCTGACCAACCTGAAATATGCGACGAGCAAGCTGACCGGCAAGGTCGGCGCGGACTACCACATCTCGGATGATGTGATGGCCTATGGCAATTTCAGCCGCGGCTATCGCTCTCCCTCGTTCAACGCGCAGGCATTTTTTGATTCCGCCGAAGCTGGTTCCGCTGGCTCTGAGACGATCAACGCGACGGAAATTGGCCTCAAGACGCGCTTTGCAGGGCATCGTGGCACGCTGAACCTCGCGGGCTTTTATTACGATTATAAGAACCAGCAGTTCATCAGCGTTGATCCGGCAACAGCGGCAGGGCACCTCATAAATATTCCGAAATCGCGCATTTTTGGCGGCGAGGCAGAATTGTCTTATGAAGCGTCAAATCTCGTTACGCTGCGCACCGGCGTTGCCTTGCTCGATTCCAAGGTGCAGCGCGGCATCATCAGCGGCATCGACATTGCGGGCAAGGAACTGCCCACCGCGCCCGCGCTCAGCCTGACGGGCGGCGTTGATCTGAACCTGATGAACAATGACCAGGGCAAGGTTATCGCGTCATTTTCGGGCAGCTATGCGTCAAGCCAGTTCTTTGAGATCATGAATGTCGGGCGCCTGCGCCAGAATGGCTACGCAGTCTTCAATGGCCATGTCGATTGGAGCTCTGCCGATGGTCGCTGGAACGTGTCGGTCTGGGGGCGCAACCTTGGAAACAAGTTCTATTCGACAGCCGGGATCGATCTTTCGGGCTTCGGTTTTGACTATAAGCAGTGGGGCACGCCGCGCACATATGGCGTAACGGTGGGCACACACTTCTAAGAGGACTTCCCCAAGCCCGATGTCGCACTTATGCCTAGGGGCATGACAAGACTTCTGCTCATGGAAGCGAATACGGCAGAGCGGCGCGCGCGAGCGCGTTCGCTTGGTATTCGCTGGTCGTCCGAGATTTATGAGATTGCCATAAAGGCGCATTTTCCCGCCATCGAAATTGATGTCGTGAATGGCGCTGATGTGGATTGGATGATCCCCGATGGGCGCTCATTTGCAGATTATGACGGCTTTGTTGTCTCCGGCTCAGCCCTTCACGCTTATGACACCGATTTTGCGGTGACAAACCAGATCGTGCTGCTGCGGCAGGCAGCGGAAGCTGGTCTGCCCTGCTTTGGCAGTTGCTGGGGATTGCAGATCGCCGCAATGGCGGCGGGCGGCCGGGTAGAATATCACCCGCGCGGCAAGGAAGTGGGCTTTGCGCGTAAGATAACACCAATAGGGGCTGGCGAGGGCCACGCCATGTTTGCCCATAAGGGCAAGGTGTTTGATGCGCCGTGCATCCATTATGATGAAGTGACGCAACTGCCAGAAACGGCCATTCTCCTTGCGTCAAACGCGCACAGCCGGGTGCAGGCGGCAATCATTCCATTGGGCGCGTCAGAGGTTTGGGCTGTCCAATATCACCCTGAATATGATCTGCGGCAGGTGAGCGACATTTTCACCATCTATGCCGACGACATGATTGGCCCGGACTTTTTCGTAAGCCGTGCCGAGCTTGATGCGTATTGCGCCAAGCTGCGCGCACTGGCGCAAAATCCGCAGGATGCGGGTGCGGCATGGCAATTGGGCATCGACGGCGACGTGCTTGATGAGACGCGTCGTCGCGGTGAGATCATCTCGTGGATAGAAACGCAGGTGCTGGGGAAAGCCTAGCCGAGTTCCTCCGGCCAGTAGAGCCGCATCGGATTGGTCACGAGCAACTTCTTCTGGAGGACCGCTGTCGGGGCGATGCGCGGGATCATATCGACCAGATGCCCGTCATCGGGGATGTTGCTTTCCATATTGGGGTGCGGCCAGTCCGTCCCCCAGATGACACGATCCTGATAGTCCGAGACCAGCGGTGCAACGGCATCGGCAAAGGCGTTCCACGGATCGCCCGTTGGGTCGAGCCGGTCCGGGCAGGTCGCCTTGAACCAGATATCCTCACGGCTGTCGAGCAGGCGGCGGAAGGCTTTCATGTCCGCGCCATTTGGTCCCTGCGTCACATCGGGGCGGCCCATATGGTCGACCACGATTGGCACGGGAATGGCGTCCATAAAGGGGCGTAGCTCCTCCAGAATATCAGCCTCGAAGTAGATCACGATATGCCAGCCCGCGGGCAGCCGCTTGGCGACTTCAATAAACTTGTCCTTGGGGGCATCATCCACAAGGCGCTTCAGGAAGTTGAAGCGGACCCCGCGGATGCCGCCTTCATGCAGGGCGGAAAGATCAGCCT
The DNA here is from genome assembly GCA_937873035.1 of uncultured Sphingomonadaceae bacterium. Classification (GTDB taxonomy): domain Bacteria; phylum Pseudomonadota; class Alphaproteobacteria; order Sphingomonadales; family Sphingomonadaceae; genus Aquisediminimonas. The sequence continues at coordinate 15,651 of CALMVA010000026.1, forward strand.
CGCTGATCGCGGGATCAACAACCGCAACACCGCGCGCTTTGCCATTTGATTTGGCAATGCCGTTGAGTGTGGCGGCATTATTGGTGCCGTGGCAACTGGCCTGCACGATGACGTTGCGCGCAAAGCCGAGATGATCGCGCAGCGCGAACAGCATCTCTGGCCCGGCGTCTTTGGGGTGATATTTCGCCTTGGGACTGAAGGGGAAGTCCGCCATAGGCCCAAAGACATGGCAATGCGCGTCAATCGCGCCTTCCGGCGGCGCGTAGCGCGGCGTGGAGGGGCTGCTGTGCCAGGACGTAATCCGCTCGCTCATGCAAAAACAACTCCATCCATCAATTTGCGTGCCGTGCGCAGCAGTGCTGCCGTTTTAACTGCGCCTGTTGCGTCAAGTTCAAGAACGCAGCTCATTTCGCCCGTGGGATGCTCCACCGAAAGCGTCTTGCGGTTCCCCTCTGGAATATCGGCAACTTCGGCAGCGGGTGATCCGGGGATCAGGCAGGCGGTGGCGACGCTTACGGCCCCCAGCACGCCAATCGTTGCGTGAGCCCTATGGGGAATAAAACTACGCACGGTCACCGCACCGCCATGTTTGGGCGGCGCGACGAGCATCATTTTTGGCACCGATTTTTCTGTAACATCGCCAAGGTTCATGCGCTCACCAACGGCGAGGCGAATGGCCTCTATGCGGGCCTTGAGCGTTGCGTTGGCATCAAGGCTGTCGCGGTCTTCATAGCCGGTGATGCCGACATCTTCAGCCTTCATGACGACGCAGGGCATACCATTGTCGATAAGTGTCACCGGCACGCCGTTCACGACATCAACCATATTGCCGCTTGGCAGCAGCGCCCCGCAGCTGGAACCTGCGGTATCGCGAAATTCCAGCGGAATGGGGGCGTGACTGCCGGGTACGCCATCAATCCGTGCGTCGCCTGCATAGCTCACCTTGCCGCCGGGCGTCTGCACCGTGGCAACGGCGACTTGCCCGGTATTTTCCATGTAGATGGTGACGCAAGTTTCGTCGTGGGTTGCCTGCACCAGTCCGCGCTCAATGGCAAAAGGACCAATACCCGCCAGAATATTCCCGCAATTCTGCGCGTCCGTCACAATGGCCTTGTCGACAAACACCTGAAGGAACAGATAATCGACATCAACGCCATCGCGCGCTGACGTGTTGACAACAGCAACCTTGCTGGTCAGCGGATCAGCGCCACCCATGCCGTCTATCTGGCGCGCATCGGGCGACCCCATGACGCCAAGCAGAAACGCATCGCGCGCTGCGGCATCGCCGGGCAGATCGTCCTTCAGGAAATAGCCACCCTTCGATGTGCCGCCACGCATCCACATACAGGGTGCCGAGTGTTCAGACATATTTGAGGCCCATTTCGGCAAGCTTTTCGCGCATCTTGTACATATCGAGCCCAAGCTCGCCTGCACCGAGGCGCGCGCGCTTGTCGGCCTCATTGGCTTCACGTGCCTTGGCCGCCTTGGCCACTTCGGCGGCCTTCTCACGCGGGACGACGACGACGCCATCATCATCGGCAACGATCACGTCGCCCGGATTGATCGAGGCAGCGGCGCATATGACGGGCACGTTGACCGAGCCGAGTGACGCCTTGATCGTTCCTTGCGCGAATACTGCCTTCGACCAGACGGGGAAGCTCATCTCGGTCAGATCGCGCACATCGCGGATGCCCGCGTTGATGATAAGGCCCTTGCAGCCGCGCGCTTGCGCCGAGGTGGCGAGCAGATCGCCGAAATAGCCGTCTTCACACGGGCTGGTTGGCGCGATGACGAGGATGTCGCCTGCCTTGAGTTGCTCGATGGCGACATGGACCATCCAGTTGTCTCCCGGAGGAGCCGAGATGGTGACTGCTGACCCGGCAATGCGCGCACCGGCATAGATGGGGCGCATATAGCTGGCGAGCAGGCCGGTGCGGCCTTGCGCTTCATGCACAGTGGATACACCGCAGCTTTCAAGATCGGCAATCACCGCCGGATCGGCGCGCTCGATGTTCTGGACGACAATACCGCTCATGTCACACTCCCATATGCTTTGAAGAGACGTGCTAGCGCCTGGCGCTGCAAACAAAAATTGGAACTGGCGACACGGTATAAGAATTTGCTAATAAGGTCGCCATGATCCTGTGGCAGCTTAACCTGAGGCACTTGCGCGCAGCCGCGGAAATCTGGGCACGCGGCAGCGTGAGTCGTGCGGCGACAGCCGTCAATCTGACGCAACCTGCGGTGACGCAGGGGATTGCGCGGGTTGAGCAATTGCTGGGCCAGCCTTTGTTTGAGCGCACGCCCGAAGGAATGGACCCACTGCCCGCCGGGTGCACGATTGCTGCACGAATTGAAGCCGCGATGATGCATATCGCGAGCCCGCGCGTCACCATGGCGCAACTGCGCGCGCTGATCGCCTTCGCCGATGCCGGCAGCTATGCGGGCGCAAGCGAGGCGACTGGCCTGTCACAACCCTCGCTGCATCGCGCGATCAATGATCTTGCCGTGGCGCTGCGGCGCGGCTTGCTGGAGCGGCGAGGGAAGGGAGTTGCGCTCACGGAAAGCGGACGGCGCACGGTGCGCGCCTTTCGCCTTGCGCGGGGCGAACTGGAGGCCGGACTTGCCGAGCTGGAAGCTATTAAGGGCCGCGAGACGGGGCGGATTGTCATCGGAGCCATGCCTTTGTCACGCGCGCGGCTCCTGCCCGCCGCTGCCGCCGCCTTTTATGCCAAGCACCCGGAAGTCGCGCTGTCGATTGTGGAAGGCTCTTATCTCGAACTGGTCGAGCCTTTGCGTGATGGTGAAATTGATCTGATGATCGGCGCGCTGCGGTCACCGTCTCCGGGGGCTGATCTTGTGCAGACGCCGCTCTTTCAGGACCGTCCCGTGATCGTCGGGCGCAAGGGGCATCCCCTTGCACGCGTGATCGCTGACAGCCATGATGGTAATGCCCTTTTGCATCTTGCGGGCTTTCCATGGATTGTGGCGGGGCCGGGCACGCCTCTGCGCACGCAATGGGAGCGGATGTTCCTGAGCGGTGAAATTCCGCCGCCTGCCGTGCCCATTGAATGTGGTTCGGTAATCACTATCCGTGAAATCCTTATCCAGTCAGACTTTCTGACGCTGCTCTCGCCCGATCAAGTGTCGGTGGAGCTGGAGGCTGGCTGGTTGGAGCAGCTTCACGCCGCCCCGGCGGGGCTGTTGCGCGACATCGGGCTGACCACGCGGGCGAACTGGAGGCCCACCGCCTTGCAGCAAGCCTTTGTCGACGAGCTGCACGGGCAGGCGGCATAATTCGCTTTTCCTTATAGCCTTTCCGTGGTTCCGATGAGCCGCAGTTGCGGTGATGCGCTATGACATGGGCCTTATGGGATCTAACCTCACTTTGATTGGCTTTGGCGAGGCGGGAAGCACATTTGCCCGTTCAGGCGATTGGCGCGCGCGCGTTTTTGACTTGAAGACGCTGGGTGATGAGCGTGCGACGATGCTGGCGCGCTATGAAGATGCGGGCGTAACGGGCCTTGATGTGGCGCATGAGGCGATTGCGGGTGCTACGGCAGTTATCAGTGTGGTGACGGCAGATCAGGCATTGGCGGCGGCGCGCGCAGCGGCTGATGGCTTTCCCGCCGATGCTTTCTTTTTTGATATGAATTCGGTCGCGCCGGAGACCAAGCGGGCCGCTGCTGCCGTCATTGATGCGGCGGGCGGACGCTATGTCGATGTGGCGGTGATGGCACCGGTCAACCCCGCCCGAATGGGTGTGCCGCTTCTTGTCTCCGGCCCTTATGCGGAGGCAGGGGCGCAGGTGCTGACGGCGCTGGGCTTCACGAAGGTGCGTGTTGTTGGCGCAGAAGTTGGCCGCGCATCGACGATCAAGATGCTGCGTTCGGTTGTCTTCAAGGGGCTTGAGGCGCTGACGGCGGAATGTGTGCTGGCGTGCCAAAAGGCGGGCGTGGTCGATGAGGTGCTGGGCTCGTTGGGGGCTGAATGGCCCGCGCTGGCGAATTATCGTCTCGACCGGATGATGGTGCATGGCGCGCGACGTGCGGCAGAAATGGAAGAATCTGCAAAGACGCTGGAAGCGCTTGGGATCGACCCTTTGATGACGCGCGGCACCATCGCTCGTCAGCGCCAGATCGGTGCGCAGGGCATCAATCCCGTTCCCGAAACACTCGACGCAAAGCTGGAGAGGCTGACCAAATCATGACGCTCATCATCGACTGTCACGGCCATTATACGACGGCGCCCGCCGCACATAATGACTGGCGTGAACTGCAAAAGGCTTCGTTCAAGGCAGGGGAGGCGGCACCGGCCTATCCCGCGATCTCGGACGATGAAATCCGCGAGACGCTGGAGAAGAACCAGATACGTCTGCTCAAGGAACGTGGGGCGGACATCACGATATTCTCGCCTCGCGCGTCGGCCATGGCGCCGCACGTTGGTGATGAAAGCGTCGCCAAGCTCTGGGCGCAGGTGAACAATGATCTCATCCAGCGCTGCGCCGCGCTTTATCCCGACATCTTCGTGCCGGTGTGTATGCTGCCGCAATCGCCAGCCGCCGATATGCAGGGCTCAATTGCCGAACTGGAGCGGTGCGTCGATATGGGTTTTGTCGGCTGCAACCTCAATCCTGATCCCGGCGGCGGGCACTTCAAGCATCCGCCGCTCACAGATCGCTTCTGGTATCCCTTTTACGAGAAGATGGTGGAGCTTGACGTTCCGGCGATGATCCATGTGTCGGGCAGCTGCAATCCCGGTCTGCACGCGACGGGTGCCTATTACATCGCGGCAGATACGATTGCCTTCATGCAGCTGATCGAAGGGGATCTCTTCAAGGATTTTCCGACGCTGCGGTTCATCATCCCGCATGGCGGCGGTGCGGTGCCCTATCACTGGGGGCGGTATCGCGGGCTTGCAGATATGCTCAAGCAGCCCGACCTTTCGACGCATCTGATGAACAATGTGTTCTTCGATACCTGCGTCTATCACCAGCCGGGCATCA
>CALMVA010000027.1 GCA_937873035.1 uncultured Sphingomonadaceae bacterium
CACTCCTTAAATCACAACCTAAAATCTGTGCCATTGGTGCTGACGGGGAACAATCTGTGCGGGCCGCCGGGGATGATTGAGGCCGCCCGAAAGCATCTCGAAGCCTTGGGGCTTTCACCGGAAAACATCTTTGCCGAGCAGTTCGTCGCCAGCAGTTGAGCATGGTGTGACGAGGTTCGGTGGCAATTTTGAGATCAATGGCAAGGAGTAGGGAGATGGGCGTCGACAGTTTGGGTTATGTAGCCTTCAACGTGTCTACATTCGACAAATGGCGTGAACTGCTCGTCAAGGTGTTCGGCATGGAAGAGCGCGCGCGGGTGAGCAGCGACGCTCTGGATTTCCGTCTGGACGAATATCACCACCGCATCAGCCTTTACCCGACAGGCGAGGACAGTGTGGCGGTGATCGGCTGGGAAGTCGGCTGCCCTGATCGGCTGGAAGCCTTTGTGGCTGACCTGCGCGCCCGTGGGGTGGAGGTGAGCGCAGGCTCACGCGCCTTGTGTGATGAGCGCAAGGTCAAGACCGTCTATCACTATACCTGCCCGATGATCGGCTGCCCGACTGAAATCTATTATGGCCCGCTCGTCTCAAACACACCCTTTGCGCCGGGTCGTGGGGTCACTGGTTACAAGACGGGTGCGCTGGGGCTTGGGCACGTCGTCTTTTGGGTCAAGGATCTTCCGGCGTCGCTCGCCTTTTACCGCGAGGTCATGGGCTTCGATATTTCAGACTATATCGCGTGGGACGATAATGATGCGGTGTTCCTGCACTGCAATCCGCGTCACCACACGCTGGCGCTGATGGCGGAGGCCGAAGGGCGCCCGGCGGGGGCGTTTCAGCATCTGATGGTCGAATCGGCGTCGCTCGACGATGTGGGTTATGGCTATGACATTGTCCGCGATCTGGGCATCCCCGTTGCCATCGAGCCGGGCAAGCACAGCAATGACCATATGCAAAGCTTCTACCTGAAGTCGCCCTCCGGCTTCTGGATCGAATATGGCTTTGGCGGGCGTGAAATCGGCCCCGACTGGGAAATCAAGAACTACGATCAGCCCATGCTTTGGGGCCACCGCATGGTCGGAGCCTGAAGCCGTGGGGCTTGCTGAGTGTCTTGCGCGGATTGACGCGCGTGATCCCCAGGTGCGTGCATGGGCGCATATTGATCGCCAGGCACAGAGCGGGGACGGCCCGCTCAGCAATGTCGTGCTGGGCGTCAAGGACGTGATCGACGTTGCGGGGATGCCGACAACGCATGGATCGCCAGTCTATGCGGGCAATATTGCGGCGAGCGATGCTGAAGCCGTGGCGCGGTTGCGCGCGGCGGGGGCGGTTGTGCTGGGCAAGACGGTGACGGCGGAGTTCGCCACCTATCATCCCGGCCCCACGATCAACCCGCGCAAGGCCGGCCACACCCCCGGTGGTTCGTCGAGCGGGTCGGCGGCGGCCGTGGCCGATGGTCAGGCAGATATTGCGCTTGGCACACAGACGGCAGGGTCGATGATCCGACCGGGCAGCTTTTGCGGCACTCTGGCCTTCAAGCCCAGCTTTGGGCGCTATCCAGATGGGGGCGTGCTCGCCACCGCCCCCAGCCTTGATACGCTGGGGCTGTTTGCGCGCACGCTTGATCTGCTGACGGCGGCAGATGCGGTTGTGTCTGGTGAAGCTGAGCAGCCTGTGCCGCACGCGCCGCTGCGTGTGGGGCTATGCCGGATGCCTATATGGGCGCAGGCCAGTGCGGAAATGCAGGGCGTGTTGCTTGATTTCGCCACAAGGCTGAGTGCGGCTGGCTGCCTTGTGCATGACGTGACGCTGCCGCAAGCCTTTGAGCGGTTGGGCGAGGCGCAACTGGTGATACATCGCACCGAGGCCTTTCAGGTGCTTGGTGACATTCGTCGCGCGCATGGGGCGGAGGTTAGCGAAGAGTTTCGCGCGATGATCGACGCCGGAGCAGCCACGCGCGCTGAGGACTATGCGGCTGCGCGCACCTTGCAGGAAGACTGCACGGCGATGCTGCCTGCGATTTTTGCTGATGTTGATCTGCTGCTGGCACCCGGCGCGCCCGGCGTCGCCCCCGAAGGGCTGGGCGCGACCGGTGATCCAATGTTTCAGCGAATTTGGACAGCCGTCGGCGCGCCTTGCCTCGGTTTTCCGGCAGCGTGGCGCGATGATGGCCTGCCTTTGGGCCTTCAGATCGTCGGTCTTGCCGGCGGCGATCGCCAATTGCTCGCCAACGCCCAAATCATCATTCCCCATGCCGCGCTGAGGGAGGCCGTATAATGGAACCGACCACGACTATGCCGTTCACGCCTGAAATGGAGGCGGCCTACGCCAAGGCGCGCGCCAAGCTGGATGCGGGGCGGCTCAAACAGCTGCTGTTCGACATCACTGATATTCATTCTCCCACCGGGGCGACGCGCAACGTGGCCGAGTTTGTGGCGGAGCGGATGAAGGCAATGGGGCTGAAGCCCATGCTTGATCCGATGGGCGACATCTCATCCAATGTGCTGGGCGAAAAGCGCGGGTCTGGCGACGGCGCGACCCTGCTGCTTTACGCGCCCATCGACACGCATCTTGAAGGCGATGACAGCGATTTTCCCTGGGCGGGGCCAGAGCAATATGCGGACCTCAAACCCAGTGCCACCATGATTGGTGACTGGGTTTATGGGCTTGGCTCCTCAAATCCCAAAGCAATGGTTGCCGGGCTGATGGAAGTGGCGACGGCGCTTATCGAGGCGGACCTGCCGCTCAAGGGCACGCTCAATCTGGGCTTCGCTGATGGCGGTATGCCGGTCACGATTCCGCAGCGGAACAATGCCGGGATGAGCCATGGGGTGTTCCACCTGCTCAATCGCGGCATGGCACCTGATTTCGCCATCATCATGAAGCCTTGGAACTGGGTTTATCATGAAGAGCCCGGCATGGGCTGGTTCAAGATCGGGGTCAAAGGCACGCTGGGCTATGCCGGGGTGCCGCGCGGACTGGATGCGTTCCGTTCGTCGGTGGTGCCTGCCGCGACGGTGATCCTTGAGCTTGAAAAATGGCTTATCGACTATGCCGAGCGGAACAAATCCGGCGACATCTATCCGCATGGATGGATTGCCGGGGTGCGCGGCGGCTGGATTGAGCGGCCCGCATTTCCGAGTGCGGTGACGGAAATCTTCTTCGATGTCCGCATCAGCCCGCGCACCACGCCAGGCGAGGTGAAGAGCCAGTTCGAAGCCTTTATGGCAGACCTGGAGCTGCGCTTTCCCGAAATCGACTGCGATTGGGAAATGTATGGCTCGACGCCGGGGGGCACGACCGACCCGTCCAACTGGATCATCCAGTCGGCACGGCGCGGGTGGGAGCATATTGAAGGCAAGGCCTATCCCAAGCCGGAGCCGCTGGGCGGGCAGACCGATGGCGCTGCGCTGCGCCGCCTTGGGGTGCCGACGGCGCGAATTGGCTGGCCCTGGCCTGCCGAAGGGTCGCCTGAGCCGATTGCCGAAGGGCTGGGCGGCATGGGCGCAACCTATGTGCCTGATTTGATGCCGTGCCTGGAGAAGATTCTCTACGCCTGCATCGACACGTTGATGCGGCCCCGCGCTGATCTTGGACTTTAATTTCGGCTCCCAGCGGATGGGGGCTGACCGGAGAATGATATGACTGACAATCCTGAAATCGGCCGTTCGTTGACCACCTGCGGCTATCAGACCAATTATCACGATGCAGGCGATGGACCGCCCGTGCTGCTGCTCCATGGTTCGGGTGCCGGGGTTTCCGGCTGGGCCAACTGGCGCGGGCTCATTCCGGCGTTGTCGCAGCGTTACCGCGTTATCGCGCCTGATCTCGTCGGCTTTGGCTATACCGAAATTGGCGCTGACTATGAGTTTCGCTTCATGGACAGCTGGATTGACCAGATGCTGGCCGTCCTTGATGGATTGGGCATCGAAAAGGCCCATATCGTCGGCAACAGCTTTGGCGGTGCTGTCGCTTTGTGGATGGCGTGGCGCGCGCCGGAGCGCACCGGGCGGCTGGTGCTGATGGGTGCAGGCGGCGTGCCGATTGTCGTCGGGCCGGAGCTGGCGGCCTTGTGGGGCTACAAGCCTTCACCTGAGAATATGCGCAACGCGATGAGCGTGATGGCCTATGACCAGAAGCTGATTACCGATGAGCTGGTGGAAATGCGGTATCGCGCCACGCTGCGCCCCGGCGCTCAGGAGGTGTTCGAGCGGGTCTTCCCTCTGCCGCACCAGCGTTGGCTCGATGCCGAGGCGTTGCCGATCCACGGGCTTCAGGCCATCGAAAATGAGGTGCTGTTGATCCATGGTCGTGAAGATCGGGTCGTGCCGCCAGAAGCGTCGCTGACGATGCACGGGCTGCTCAAGAACTCGCAGCTCCACTCCATCGGCAAATGCGGCCATTGGACGATGGTCGAGCATCCGAACCGCTTCCGCCAGCTTGTCGAAAACTTCCTTGATGAAGAAACTGCATGAGCCGCGCCTGGCATCTTGATGGCGTGGGGCTGGGGGCACTGCGGCTTGAACAGCGCAGCATCCCCACACCGCGCGCCGGAGAGGTGCTGGTGCGCGTCGAGGCAGCGGCGATTAATCACCGGGATCTGGGGATATTGGCAGGGGCTTATCCGGCGCCTGCCGGTGTCATCCCCTTTTCCGATGCCGCCGGGGTCGTGGAAGCGATTGGTGAGGGCGTGGCAGGTCTGGCACCCGGCGATGCGGTGATCTCCAGCTTTTATCCGCATTGGGAAAGCGGCCCCGCAAACGCCGCGAACCATGCCCAGTCGCTCGGCTGCGAAATCGATGGTGTGCTGGCGGAGCACGTTGTTTTGCCAGCAACGGCGCTTGTCCATGCGCCGCGCACGCTGGATCCGGTCGCTGCCGCCACATTGCCCTGCGCAGGCCTGACCGCGTGGTCGGCGCTCTTTGCCGAGGGTCGGCTGCGCGCGGGCGAAACGGTGGTGATTCAGGGCACAGGTGGCGTTGCCATTTTTGCGTTGCAGTTCGCCAAGATGGCAGGCGCACGCGCTATCGTGCTGACCAGCGACGAGGGCAAGGCGGCGCGTGCCCGCGCGATGGGGGCAGACGATGTGATCGACTATCGGCAGCATCCTGAATGGTCGTCCGAAGTGCTCGCCGCAACCGGAGGGCTCGGTGCGGACCTCATCCTGGAGATTGGCGGGCAAGATACCTTGCCGCAGTCCTTGAATTGCGTGAGCGTCGGCGGGCGGATCAGTGTGGTCGGCGTATTGTCCGGCCTTGTCGCGCAGGTGCCGGTTCCCCCCATATTGTTCCGGCACATTCACCTGACCGGGATCACCGTTGGCCACCGCGCCGATCTGGCCGCGCTCGTCCGCGCGGTGGATGCCAATGGCATCGTGCCCGTGGTCGATGGCGTTTTCGGCTTTTCAGATGCGTGCGATGCCTATCAGGCCTTGCCGCAGGGACGGCATTTCGGAAAGCTGGTCGTCTCCATGGCCGTGTGACCGGCGTTCAATATTGCGCGTTATAAGTGGTCGAGCTGCGTGCCATTTCTTCATAGATGCCAGTCAGCACGCTGACCATCTTGGTCATCTCGGCCATGCGCTCATCAATGTTGGATATTGTGCTCATTGCGCGGATCAGCAGGTCGCTGCGGATGGCGGCATAGCCATCGGTAATCTGCGTGCCCCGCTCGGTGACGACATAAGAGAAGCTCTTGCCGGACTTGTCCTTTGACTTGCTGATAAGCCCGGCCGCTTCCAGCTTGCGAAGGCTGTATTGAAGGTTGGCCAGATCATCCCGGTTCATCATGCGGGCGATGGTGATGCTGTTTTTCGGGCGATTGTGCATCCGAATGATGTGCAGGATCATGTGTTCGTTGAACTTGATGTCCTCATCGATCAGCAATGAGCTGGTGGTGGATACCCAGCGCGAAAACGCCTCATACAGGCGAATGAGGCCCCATTCGAACTCGGTGACCAAAACTTCGGTGCCCGAATTCGCGAGATGCCAGTTCTTATAGTATTTTGGCTCCATCCACTCCTCCGGCGCGCCCAATTTGCGCTTTTCAGTTTTGACCATGGTTGCACTAGTCATGTCGCGTCACCTTTTGCAATCCCGCGCCCTTTGGCGTTGGTTCGGCGTATGCAGAACAATCAACGGGAATGTCCCAAGTCCAGCCTGGGCGCTTTCCGAATGGCGATAGATCGCATTTCGTTCCTGGCAAGACCAGAAACATCACTTGTTCCTAACGCATGAAATCTTTGTTTGAATGGTGCTGCAGCCGCTCCCTCGTCCCGGCTTTGCGTGTCTGGTCTCACAATCCGAGAGCTGTGCGCAGTGTGGCGTTTGCGCGACGCGATTTCATTGACCAAAGGCAAAATTCGACTTCGCAACTAAGGCCTGATCGACATGAGCGACGTTTTTGAAGCTGCAGCGGTTGCTTTGCGGCAAGCCTATACCGGCGGTGCCATTGCCCCTTTGCGGCACTATCTTGAACCGACTGACGCGGCAGGCGCCTATGCCGTGCAGGAAATCAACACCCGCTTCTGGGAAGGCGAAGGGCGCCGCATCGTTGGTCGCAAGGCGGGGCTGACCGCCAAGGCCGTGCAGGTTCAGCTTGGCGTTGACCAGCCAGACTTTGGCGTCTTGTTTGATGATATGCGCGTTGCCGATGGCGGGGCGCTTGATGCGGCAAGCTGTATTCAGGCCAAGGCCGAGGCCGAAATTGCGTTTGTCCTCGCTGCGGATTTGCCTTCGGTGGAGACGACGGCGGAGCAGGTCGCAGCGGCGGTTGCGACGGTGCACGCCGCAATCGAGATTGTCGACAGCCGCATTGCCGACTGGAAGATCAGCTTTGCCGACACTGTGGCCGATAATGGCTCATCTGCGTTCTTCGTTCTCGCCGATGAGGGGCTGGCACTTGACGGTGTGGATCTCGTTGGCGCGGTGATGACGATGACGGTGAACAACGAAGTCGCCTCGGTCGGTGTCGGTGCCGCAGCCCTTGGCAACCCCCTTAATGCGGCGGCCTGGCTTGCCCGCACGCTTGCCGAGCGGGGTGAGCCGCTCAAGGCGGGAGACATCCTGCTGGCGGGCGCATTTGGGGCGATGGGGGCGCCCAAATCGGGGGGGGTCGTCCGTGCGAACGTGGCGGGTGTCGGATCCTGTTCGTTCACTTTTGGGGGAGCGCAGTAAATGTCGGAGACCATCAACCGCAAAACACGAGTTGCGATCATCGGATCGGGCAACATTGGGACCGATTTGATGATCAAGATCATGCGTTTGTCCGACGTGCTGGAGATGGGCGTCATGGTCGGCATCGACCCGGCGTCGGATGGCCTTGCCCGCGCGCAGCGCATGGGCATCGCCACTACCCATGAGGGGATAGACGGCCTGATCGCAATGCCCGAATTTGCCGATGTCGAGATCGTCTTTGATGCGACAAGTGCGGGCGCGCACAAGCGCAACAGTGAGCTGGTGCTGGCGGCTGGCAAGCGCATGATCGACCTGACGCCTGCTGCCATCGGCCCCTATGTCGTCCCGCCGGTGAATGGCAATACCTGCCTTGAGGCGAAGAACGTCAACATGGTGACGTGCGGCGGGCAGGCGACGATCCCGATTGTCCACGCTGTCAATCGGGTGGCGAAGGTGCACTATGGCGAGATCGTCGCGTCGATTGCGAGCAAGAGCGCCGGGCCGGGCACACGTGCAAATATTGATGAGTTCACCGAAACGACCAGCCGGGCCATTATGGACGTTGGTGGCGCGCGCCGGGGCAAGGCTATCATTGTGCTCAACCCGGCAGAGCCACCCCTCATCATGCGCGACACGGTCTATTGCCTCTGCGATGAGGCAGACCGGGACGCGATCCGCAAGAGCGTGGAAGACATGGTGGCGCAAGTGCAGACCTATGTGCCCGGCTATCGGCTCAAACAGGCCGTGCAGTTTGAACATATCGGCTCAAACAGTCCGCTGCGCATCCCGGAAATGGATGGCGCGTTCACCGGCTTGAAGGTGTCGGTCTTTCTGGAGGTCGAAGGCGCGGCGCACTATCTGCCCGCCTATGCCGGCAATCTCGACATCATGACCTCAGCTGCGCTCAGGACGGCAGAGAAAATTGCCGTGCGCATGACGGAAAGGGCCGCTGCATGACCTTCGATCCGACGACGACCAAGCTTTACATTCAGGACGTGACGCTGCGTGATGGGATGCACGCGATCCGCCACCAATATGGCCTCGATCATGTTCAGGCGATTGCCCGTGCACTCGACCGGGCAAAGGTTGATGCCATAGAAGTCGCGCATGGCGACGGCCTTCAGGGATCAAGCTTCAACTACGGCTTTGGGGCGCATACCGATTGGGACTGGATCGGCGCTGTTGCAGAGGTGCTTGAACATTCGGTGCTCACCACGCTGCTGCTTCCCGGTATCGGCACGGTGCATGATCTCAAGCACGCCTATGAAATGGGTGTCCGCTCGGTCCGCATCGCCACGCATTGCACAGAGGCCGATGTTTCCAAGCAGCATATCGAAGCCGCTCGCAATCTGGGCATGGATGTCTCCGGCTTTTTGATGATGAGCCATATGACCAGCCCGGACGCACTGGCGCAGCAGGCCTTGCTGATGGAAAGCTATGGCGCGCATTGCGTTTACGTCACCGACAGTGGCGGGGCGATGAACATGAATGAATATGCCGCGCGGCTCCAGGCCTATGATCGCGTGCTGAAGCCCGAAACCCAAAGGGGCGTCCACGCGCACCACAATCTCAGCCTTGGCGTGGCCAACTCCATCGTTGCGGTTGAGAATGGCGCGCTCCGGGTGGACGCCAGCCTGGCCGGCATGGGGGCAGGGGCGGGCAATGCACCGCTTGAAGTGTTCATCGCAGCGGCTGATCGCATGGGCTGGGACCATGGCTGCGATTTGTTCGCGCTGATGGATGCAGCGGAAGATCTGGTGCGTCCCCTCCAGGACAGGTCGGTCCGCGTGGATCGGGAAACGCTGACGCTGGGTTATGCTGGCGTCTATTCCAGCTTCTTGCGCCATGCCGAGAAGGCCAGCGCAGATTATGGAATCGATACGCGCACAATTCTTGCAGAAGTGGGCCGCCGCAAGATGGTGGGCGGGCAGGAAGACATGATCGTGGACATCGCGCTCGATCTCACAAACGCGGGCTAGGCCAAACGGGCAGGGCCTGCGGTCTGCCCGCATCCGGCTCAACTTTTGTCTCGCAACGCGCGCATTGCCGGTGCCGCTGAACCGCGGCCCTTGCGGCTGTGTGCGTGATTGTCTGGCACGCCGCACTTTGCACCCACCAACCCAAATTCTACGCACCAACCCAAATTTATGGGGATGGATATTGAATGTATATTATTCGTCCTTACTGAAAGGGCCTATCGTCATTAGTTGGGCGGGGGGCGCTTTGTCTCGTTCAGTTCGGTTTTGTAATCGGGGCTTGACCCGGTTGTTGGTTGGTCTGGTCGTTGCTGCCGGATGTCTCGCGGATGGTGGTGAATCCGGCTGGTGGGCGGCCTCGGCGCAGACGGTTGGTTCAACGGTTGGCTGGAACAATTTTGGCGAAGAGTGGAATTCGGCCGATCCTGCTGCAATGATAGCGAATAAGGGGCTGGAAGCGAACGAGGCTGCCATCTTGGCGGCCAGTTTGAGCGGCGACCCCCGCGCTCAGACGCTCCGCGCGCTTGGGCTGTTGAGAGGCGTCTGGGGCAACCGCAACATCGAAGAAGCCGTGGCGCTTTTGGAAAAGGCGGCCTCGGCCGGTGAACACACCGCCGCCTTTGTGCAGGCGGGTTATGTTATCGCGACCAAGGATAAAGCTGGCCTTGGTCCAACAATACTCGCGCGCCTTGAAGCCTCCGCCCAGGCCGGGCAGCGTGGGGCAATGGTCTTGCTGGGCGGGATGCTGGTTGAAGGGCTGGGTGTTCCCAAGGATATAGCAAGAGGTTTGGCGCTGTCGGTGCGGGCGGCGGATGCCGGTGAAGTGCAGGCCATGCTGAACCTTGGGACTATGTTTGAGGCAGGCCGGTTTGTTCCAAAGAATCTGCAGGCATCGGCGATGTGGTATCGAAGGGCGAGCGAAGCGGGATCGCCCGAAGGAATGGCTCAATATGGCGAGGTGCTGGAATATGGGCTGGGGGCTCCCAAGAATATTCCAGCAGCGATCTCTCTCTATCGTCGGGCCGCAGAGGCCGGAGACCGATCCGCCATGGAGAACCTCGCTTATGCGCTGAGCAACGGGGTGGGGATCGCCCGTGATCCGGTGCAGTCATTGCATTGGTATAAGCGCGCTGCCGAGCTTGGCAGCGATATGGCGATGAACAATATCGGGATCGCATATGCTTCGGGTGTGGGCGTGCAAAAGGATCAGGCAGAGGCCGCACGCTGGTACCTGGCCGGTGCGAACGCCGGCAGCGCCTATGCCAAGGAAAATGCAGCGATGTATCTCTACAATGGATGGTCCATTGCCAAAGACATTCCCTTGGCGGCGCGCTTTTGGCGCGAGGCTGGAGAACAGGGACGCGCAGACGGCGCTTTCAACTATGCGGCGTGCCTGTTCTTTGGTCATGGTGTCGCTCAGGATCGCCCGCAAGCGGTGGTTTGGTATAAAAAGGCCATCGCCCTCGGCCATGTGAAAGCGATGTCGGACCTTGGGGGCATATATTTAAGGGGGGACGGTGTTCCGCCTAATCCGGCTGAGGCGTTCCGGCTCTATTACAAGGCAGCACATTCAGACGATACGATCGGTATGTTTAACCTTGGCTATACCTATGATGTTGGCGCTGGCACACCTGCAAACAAGGCGGAGGCTGCGCGATGGTATGCGCTTGCAGCCGAACGTGGCCACGCGACTGCAGCCAAAAATCTTGCGTTGCTGCGGGCACGGCCCAAGCCGGTTGCGACGGCAAGTCGCGGGGCCGCTCCGGGTATGTTTGATGTTCGTGCCGCAGAAATGCGGTATCGCAGCTCAGGCAGTTTCCCCGGCATTGTCGATGAGAAGATCGATTACAATGCAGGGGTCGTATATAAGACGATGATGGGGGTGGCGATGAACTACTATCATCAGATCTCGGTGCCGAAATGCACCAGGCAATCCGATGCCAGCTTCATCTGCGCCTACCAGCGGACGGAGTGGAACAGCTTCCAGCCGCAATCGTCCGCGCGGACCCATCAGGTCAGCAACACGTTCGTGTTCCGTGATGGCTATTGGGACTCTCCGACCCTCAAAGCGCAGCGCGCCGAATATCAGCGGACCCATGTCAGCGCCTACAAGCAACAAAAGGCCGACGAAGAAGCGCGGCGTCGCATCACCTGCCCGACCGGCGGTGTCAGCCGACACGATACTATGTGCTAGCCGTGGCAGTCGTTGCCACTGGTTCGCGCAAAACTGAGTGGAGGCCGAGCCGGAATCCAAATCATGAAACTTTATTAAGTAAAATCATGATATTAGAAAACGGATCGCCTCATAGAGGCCCCCGAAAAGGCCCCGACTTCTCCGCGACTAGCAGCCAACCTTCTGGCTCGTCAAGGGGGCCTCATACCAGTGATTCGCATAGTCAACGATACCATGCTATGCGTTTCTGTGGGGAACTGTTCATGGCCGTATCAGTCGAATTCGATACACTTGTGCATCGCATCTACGATGCCGCCTCCGACGCAACCCGTTATCCCGCTGTAGCTGGACAAATCAGTCACGCCATTGGGGCGGACGGCGTAACACTCATTATGCACACGACAGACACCCAGGAAGTGCTGTCGGCGGGCATGGTCAACTATGACCATTTGCCTGTTGATGACGTGTTCGCCGAATATGGCCGTGATTGGCATGCCCAGAATCCGCAAGTGTTGTTCGAGAGGGCTGAGCCTTCCGCCAGCATCTACTACGAAGGCGGCCACGAAACATTCAACTGCGACAATAACCGCGAATTCCGACTCTGGCGCGAAGCCGCGATGGGGGTCAAATCCCAACTCACCGGCTATTGCCGCCCTACGGATCGGCTGACCTATGCTTTCGCATTTTCGTCACACGACAGCTACCGTCCCAGCTCCCGCAAGCAGGTGGAATTGCTCGACCGCCTCATGCGGCATCTACGGCAATCGGTGAGCCTCGCATACCGCATCGGCACGTTACAGCAACAGTGTCACTCTCTTCTCGATCATCTGGAAGCGCTGCGTGGGCCGGTGGCCATTGTCAACGCGCAAGGCCAGCCGGAATTCGTGAATGACGCCATGACCGACCTGTTAAGGGCAACGTCGCTTCTTGCCCTCGAACCATCCGGGTTGCGCGCATTGCTGACAAAGGAGAATGCGCGGCTTCAACAGCTCCTTGGGTCCGCCATCAATGCTCCACAGACAGGCGGTGCAATGCTGCTGCATACCGGGTCGGCCCAGCCACTGTTACTCCAAGTCGCGCCGCTCACGAACTCATTCCGGGAATTCGGAATCGGGCATGGGGCGGCGATTATCACTGTGACGGATTGGCAAGCGCCAACAAACCGGATCGCAGACACCTTTCGATCCGTCCTCGAACTCACCTCTGCCGAAGCGGATGTCGCGGTTTTCCTGATGAGAGGGAGGCCAGACGACGAAATCGCTACTGCAATTGGCGTCGCGGTATCAACCGTCCGCTCGCATGTTCGAGCTGTCCTTGAGAAAACCCATCTCCACAGTAAGGCTGAGCTAGCGCACCTGCTTACTCTCCTCGCTCGATGATCTCCCAAATATTGGGGATGTGGCAAGATCGACAAGCGGCTAGCCATGATGTCCATGTAGGAGGAGTTTGCGCATGGCACGTCATTCTATCGAACTGGGTTGGATGAATATCACGCCCTGCACCAAAGTCGTTTGGACGCCGACGGACATCCCCGGAATTTCCACGCCGACCGTCAAAACTGCGGAACAGCGCCTGACGGCCTATGCAGAGATCGACTCGGACGGCATGCGCGATGATGCGCTAGGCGCGTTGAAAGACTGCGCCATTGCATCGGTCGGCGCTGCGGGTGGGATCGGTGCATTGACGGCCAACCCGGCAGCCGCTGCAACTGCCTTCAAAACGGCGCTCGTTGCCTGCTTTGCGGCGAAATTTGGCGATATCGCAATCAACAACGTCGAACTCCACACAGATACGTCGTGCAGTTGGTGAGGAAACGATGGCTAATGTGCATTTCATAAATGATGATTTCGACTACGTGACTGTGCTGACGCGCACTGCATACGGCAACAGCGCGGGGTTCACTTTGCTGCCCGGCGACGAAACCGTTGCCGATACGCGCTGGTATGCATGGTCTCCCCGCCCGGAAACCGTCAGGCCTGAAGAGTTTGAGCGCTTCAAAGCGGCGCCCCCAGCAGGAAACGTCATCACCTTCGGAGACCCGCCGGGGAGGGTTCTGTGACGCATCTAGCTGAGCGATCAAGTGATCCGCGCATAAACCGGCCACCGCGCGTCATCGCTTTTTTGTCCGTAACATTGGCTGGGTTCATTCCTGCTTACCCGGCTTTCACGCAGGGCATTTTGCAATGACAGTGTGCGTGCTGAGTAATGCCATGAGCACGTTCTAGGAGATTATAGCGATGGCATCGACAATCAAGATTTTCACGCATTTTCATGCGGTTGTCGCTCTCTTGTTTGGCGGAAGTGGTGCCTTTGCATTTGAAGGTGTTGACTTGCCTGAATCGCCGAATGCGCCCGGCCAGCCGAAAATTGCTGCGACCTATGCAGAG
>CALMVA010000028.1 GCA_937873035.1 uncultured Sphingomonadaceae bacterium
CCCCGCGCCGCCGCTGCGCGCGCGGGGGCCGGAAAGCTGGACCGCCGCCTTTGTGCAGCCCTCCCCCCCCCCGACCGAGGGGCGCTATGGCGAAACCCCCAACCGCCTCCAGCATTATTATCAATATCAGGTCATCATGAAGCCCAGCCCTGCCAATTTGCAGGAGCTGTATCTCGGCTCGCTCGATGCCATTGGCATTGATCCGCTCAAGCACGACATCCGCTTTGTTGAGGATGATTGGGAAAGCCCCACGCTCGGCGCCTGGGGGCTGGGCTGGGAAGTCTGGTGCGATGGCATGGAAGTCACCCAGTTCACCTATTTCCAGCAGGTCGGCGGCTATGACTGCAAGCCGGTGGCGGGTGAACTGACCTACGGGCTTGAGCGGCTTGCCATGTATATTCAGGGCGTCGACCGCGTGTATGACCTGCGCTTCAATGATGCGGGCGTCACTTATGGCGACGTGTTCCTTGAAAATGAAAAGCAGTTCAGCGCCTACAACTTTGAGGTCGCTGACACCGAAACGCTGTTCGACGCCTTCCGCAAAGCCTCTGCCGAGTGCCAGCGATGTATCGAAGCGAAGCTGCCGCTGCCCGCTTACGATCAGGCGATTGAGGCGAGCCACATCTTCAACGTGCTCAATGCGCGCGGCGTCATCTCGGTTGCCGAGCGCCAAGCCTATATCGGCCGCGTGCGCGATCTCGCCAAGGGAAGCTGCCAGGCATGGATCGAGAAGCAGACGCCCGCATGGCAGGCAAAATTCCCGGAGTGGGTGGCATGAGGCTGGCTGTGCTTATGTGCGTCACCCCAGCGCAGGCTGGGGTCTCCCGATTGGTGCGAGATGCCAGCCTGTGCTGGCATGACGGGGAGGTCGGAGCATGACCGACTTCCTGCTCGAACTCCTGTCCGAAGAAATCCCCGCGCGGATGCAGGACAAGGCGCGCGAAGACTTGGCACGGCTGTTTACGGCTGAACTCGACAAGGCGGGTCTCAAGGCTGCCGACATCGTCACCATGGCGACGCCGCGCCGTCTGGCGCTGATCGCCAAGGGCCTGCCGCTTGAAACCAAAGCGGTGTCGGAAGAAACCAAGGGACCAAAGGTCGGCGCGCCGCCACAGGCGCTCGAAGGCTTTTTGCGCAAGACAGGTCTTGCACAAGACCAGCTTGTCGAGCGCGACGGTGTTTATTTCGCGGTCGTCGAAAAGCCCGGCCGCAAGACGGCGGAGGTGCTGGCAGAGGCGATCCCCGCCATCATCCGCGCCTTCCCCTGGCCCAAGTCGCAGCGATGGGGTGCCGCCTCGCGCTCGACGGAATCGCTGCGCTGGGTCCGCCCGTTGCAGGGCATTGTGGCGCTTCTGGGCGATGATGTGATTGACTGCGCGGTTGATGGCACTGCCAGCGGCTCGGCGACGATGGGCCATCGCTTCCACCACAAGGGCGCTGTCACCATCGGCAATGCGGGTGATTATGCGATGAAGCTGCGCGCCGCGCACGTCATCGTCGATCATGAAGAGCGCCGCGCGATCATCCGGGCGGGGGCTGAAAAGGCGGCGGCAGATGCGGGCCTTGTGCTCGTGCCCGATGAAGGCCTCGTCAACGAGAATTCGGGCCTGACCGAATGGCCGGTGCCGATGCTCGGCCGCTTTGATCCGGCCTATCTGACCGTGCCCGAAGAAGTCATCCAGCTCACCGCGCGCGTGAACCAGAAATATTTCATCTGCCGCGATGCATCGGGCAAGCTCGCCAATGCCTTTGTCTGCACGGCCAATGTCATCGCCAATGATGGCGGTGCCTTCATCGTTGCCGGTAATGAAAAGGTGCTTGCCGCCCGCTTGAGCGATGCGCGCTTCTTCTACGAGACCGACCTCAAAGTCAGCCTCGAAAAGCAGGCCGAAAAGCTGAAGGACATCGTGTTCCACGAAAAGCTGGGCACCGTGGCCGATAAGGTCGAGCGCGTCGCCATGCTCGCGCGCTGGCTCTGTGAGCAAGGCATCGTCACGACCGCCTCCAACGTCACCCCAGCGCAGGCCGGGGTCTCCGGCGCCGGGATGCCAGCCTCCGCTGGCATGACGAAAGAAGTGCTGGCCGACATGGCAGAGCGCGCCGCGCATCTCGCCAAGGCGGACCTTGTGACCGGCATGGTCGGTGAGTTCCCCGAATTGCAGGGCGTGATGGGCGGCTATTATGCCGCCGCGCAGGGCGAAGTGCCCGAAGTTGCGGCGGCCATCCGCGATCACTACAAGCCGGTCGGGCAGGGCGACGACGTGCCGACGGCGCCGGTGACGGTGGCGGTCAGCTTGGCTGACAAGCTGGACTCGCTGACCCAGTTTTTCGGCATTGATCTTCAACCGACCGGTTCAAAAGATCCTTTTGCGCTTCGTCGCTCAGCACTCGGTGTCATTCGCCTGCTCGTTGACAACAATATCCGTTACAAGATTGGCGATGCGCACGGCCTTCTCGACTTCTTCGCCGACCGCCTGAAGGTCCAGCAGAAGGAAGCCGGCGTCCGCCACGATCTCATCGACGCGGTGTTTGCGCTCGGCGGTGAAGATGATCTCGTTTGCCTGCTCGCGCGTGTGAGCGCCCTCCAGTCCTTCATCGGCACAGAAGACGGCGCGAACCTGCTTGCGGGTTATAAGCGCGCGGCCAACATCCTGAAGAAGGAAGGCGTGGCCGAGGTTACGACGATTACACTTTCCTACACGCCCGAAGCCGCAGAAGCAGCGTTGATCGAAGCGCTCGATTCGGCGGCGCCGCAGGCAGCGGCGGCCGTTGCGGCGGAGGACTTCGAAGGGGCCATGGCGGCGCTTGCGTCGCTCAGGGCACCTATCGACGCATTTTTTGACAAGGTGACGGTGAATGACGCGGACGAAGACAAGAGGAAGGCAAGATTGGCCCTGCTCGCCCGCGTGCGTGAGGCAGTCCACACGGTTGCGGACTTCTCGCGGATCGAGGGCTGATCGACCCAGTCGATCAGTGGGGGCTAAATCTGTTATGACATGGCCTCAACTTCCTCCACTTCCGCGCGCCTGTCATCGATAATGCCGATCAATCCAGGGAGTGAGCAATGACCCGTTATGTGTACCGTTTCGGCGGTGGCGTTGATGATGGCGGCAAGGGCAACAAGAATTTGCTCGGCGGCAAGGGCGCCAATCTCGACGGGATGGCGGCCATCGGCCTGCCAGTGCCGCCGGGGTTCACGATCACGACCGAAATGTGCACGCGCTATTATGTGGAAGGGCAGAGCTTCCCCGATAGCGTCCGCGCCGAAGTGGCGGCGGGCATCGCGCATATCGAAGCGGTAACGGGCAAGAAATTCGGCGATGCGGCGACCAGTGGGGAAGGGCCGCTGCTCGTTTCGGTCCGCTCCGGCGCGCGCGTTTCCATGCCGGGCATGATGGATACCGTGCTCAACCTCGGCCTTAATGACGAGACGGTGGAAGCACTGGCCGCAACATCGGGCGATGCGCGCTTTGCGTGGGACAGCTATCGCCGCTTCGTCCAGATGTATTCCGAAGTCGTGCTGGGGCTGGAGCATGGTGCCTTTGAAGAGGCGCTGGAAATCGCGAAGGAAGATCGCGGCTATTATCTCGACACCGAAATGGCGGCGGAAGACTGGAAGGCGCTGGTCGCCGAGTTCAAGGCGCTGGTCGTGCAGGAATGGGGCAAGCCTTTTCCGCAGGATGTGAACGATCAGCTCTGGGGCGCGGTTGGCGCGGTGTTCGGATCATGGGAATCCGAGCGCGCCAAGGTTTATCGTCGCCTCAATGGCATCCCCGGAGACTGGGGAACCGCCGTCAACGTGCAGGCGATGGTCTTCGGCAATATGGGCGATACGTCTGCCACCGGCGTTGCCTTTACGCGCGATCCGGCGACGGGCGAGAACGCTTATTATGGTGAGTTCCTCATCAACGCGCAGGGTGAAGACGTTGTCGCGGGCATCCGCACGCCGCAATATCTGACGAGGGCCGCGCGTGAACGCGCCAACGCCAAACCGCTCTCGATGGAAGAGGCGATGCCGGAGGTTTATGGCCAGTTGGCCGATGTCTTCCGCATCCTTGAAACGCATTATCGTGATATGCAGGACATTGAGTTTACCGTGGAACGCGGCAAGCTGTGGATGCTCCAGACGCGGTCGGGCAAGCGCACCGCCAAGGCCGCGCTCAAGATTGCCATCGACATGGCGGGTGAAGGCCTGTTGAGCCGTGACGAAGCGATTTTGCGCGTTGATCCTTCCGCGCTCGACCAGCTTTTGCACCCGACGCTTGATCCCAATGCCAAGCGCGATGTGCTGACCAAGGGGCTGCCCGCTTCTCCGGGGGCGGCTTCGGGCCGGATCGTCTTTGATGCTGATACGGCAGAAAAAGCGGCGGAAAAAGGTGAGAGCGTTATCCTTGTTCGCGTTGAAACCAGCCCGGAAGATATTCACGGGATGCACGCCGCAAAAGGCATTTTGACGGCGCGTGGTGGCATGACGAGCCATGCGGCGGTCGTCGCCCGTGGCATGGGCCGCCCCTGCGTATCAGGTGCAGGCGGCATCGTGATCGACGCCAAGGCCAAGCGGCTGCGCGTGGCCGACCGCGAGCTTGGCGAGAATGATGTTCTGACGCTTGATGGCTCGACCGGAGAGGTGATGGCGGGGGCCGTTGCAACCGTGCAGCCTGAGCTTGCAGGCGATTTCGGCACGCTCATGGAATGGGCGGACGCAACGCGCCGCATGAAGGTGCGCACCAATGCGGAAACGCCCGCCGACGCGCAGACCGCGCGCGATTTTGGCGCAGAAGGCATTGGCCTGTGCCGCACCGAGCATATGTTCTTTGATGCCGCGCGCATCACCGCCGTCCGCCAGATGATTTTGGCCGATAGCGAGAAGGGGCGTCGCGCCGCGCTTGACAAGCTGTTGCCCGAACAGCGTGAGGACTTCCGCCAGATTTTCGAGGTGATGGCGGGGCTGCCTGTCACCATCCGCCTGCTTGATCCGCCGCTGCACGAATTTCTGCCGCATCAGGAAAATGAGTTCGCCGAAGTGGCGGAAGCAGCCGGCGTCGATGTCGAACTGCTCAAGCGTCGTGCGGCGGACCTGTTTGAGTTCAACCCGATGCTCGGCCATCGTGGCTGCCGTTTGGGCGTGACCTACCCTGAAATCTACGAGATGCAGGCGCGCGCCATTTTTGAAGCAGCGTGCAGCCTGGCCGAAGCGCCGGTGCCGGAAATCATGATCCCGCTCGTCGCGACCCGGCGCGAGCTGGAGCTGATGAAGGATGTTGTCGACAAGACCGCAGAAGCCGTGTTTGCCGAAACGGGCAAGCGCGTGGACTATCTGGTCGGCACGATGATCGAGCTGCCGCGTGCGGCGCTCAAGGCAGGCGAAATCGCCGAAGTCGGCGCATTCTTCAGCTTTGGCACCAATGATCTCACGCAGACGACGCTTGGTGTCTCGCGTGACGATGCGGCGCGCTTCCTCACCACGTATGTCGATAAGGGCATTTATCCGCAGGATCCGTTTGTCAGCATCGACGAGGAAGGCGTGGGTGAGCTGATCGCGCTTGCTGCCGAACGCGGGCGCAAGTCGCGGCCCGACATCAAGCTGGGCATTTGTGGCGAGCATGGCGGCGATCCGCGCTCGATTTTCTTCTGCGAGAAAGTGGGCCTCGATTATGTATCGGCCTCGCCCTATCGCGTGCCGATTGCGCGTTTGGCTGCCGCTCAGGCCGCTCTTCGCAAATAGGCCTCTTCCCAAAGGCGCGTCATTGCGTCTAGCTTCCCCTCAACAAAGCATAATGAGAGGGGAAGCTGCAGGATGAAGGCATGGCATCGCTATGCGCTCGGCGTGGTCGTCGGGCTGGTTGTCGGCGGGGGCACCGCATGGCGCGCGACGGGCAAGGGGTTCGACCATGGGGCGATCTCCAACGGCCCCTGGGCGACATCGCTCACCTACGGTACCAACTCCACTGATCCGCTGACGCGCGCCGCGGTCGCCCGGCGGGGCCCGCGCCGGCCGGCCCCCCCCCCGGCGGGCGACTTGGGGCCGGGGCAGGAGAACGGCGGGCGCCCGCCGCCGGCGGCGTGGGCCGCTGCGAGGAG
>CALMVA010000029.1 GCA_937873035.1 uncultured Sphingomonadaceae bacterium
CGTGACGGTGAAAGCACCCAGCGTCATGCCAGCGAAGGCTGGCATCTCCCGCGCCACCCCGGCAAGACCCCAGCCTGCGCTGGGGTGACGATGACTGGGAACCCCGTGACGGTGAAAGCACCCAGCGTCATGCCAGCGAAGGCTGGCATCTCCCGCGCCACCCCGGCAAGACCCCAGCCTGCGCTGGGGTGACGATGACTGGGAACCCCGTGACGGTGAAAGCACCCAGCGTCATGCCAGCGAAGGCTGGCATCTCCCGCGCCACCCCGGCAAGACCCCAGCCTGCGCTGGGGTGACGGTGACTGGGAACCCCGTGACGGCGGAAGGAAGCCGGTGACGGAGAAAGTCCCCCCTCAATCCCCCGCGCGTTTGGCGGTGCGGAAACTTTCGCGCGTGACCGGATAGCCAAGATCATCTGCGATGCAGAGGAAGGTTTCTTCCCCCACCTGCTCCACCCAGGGCGTCACGGTGCGCACAGGGATTTGCTCGGCATGGACGCGCGCGGCATCAAAATTTTCAAACAGCGCGAGCCGCTCAAGGTTACGGTGCGTCGGGAAGATCACATGAACGTCGCCGCGCAGGGCTGCATCGATGGTCGCCTGTGCGCTGTCCCAGAAGGTGCGAACATTTTCGGTCGCGTCAACCACCGCTTCGGGCAGATCATCCGGCGCGCGCGCGATGTAGAAGCGCGTATCGAACACGCGGGCTTCCTTGAAATTGGGCCGCCAGCGCGCAAAGGGCACGAGCGCATCCAGATCAAGCGCAAGCCCTGCGGCATCCAGCAGCCCGCTGAATGCCTGCCGATCATGCAGCGCCTTGCGCGCCTCTTCCAGCCAGCCCTGGGGCGGTTCGCCAGCCAGACCAATGGGAACGCCGCTTTCTTCAATCGTCTCACGAATCGCCGCGATGCGGGCGGCGGCACACTCTGCCTCGATATGGGCATGGCGTTCGGCAAGCACATGATCGTCCGCATCAATCCGCCCGCCGGGAAACACAATCGCGCCGCCCGCAAAGGCCATACCCTTGGAACGTTCCACCAGCAGCAGCTCAGGCGGGCCATCGGCCCGTTCACGGAACAGAACGAGCGTTGCGGCGGGAATTGCGGGGACAGGATTGGCGGTATCGCCCATTTCGATCTTCAAGCTCATGCCCTCTCATATGGTGCGGCGGTGCGCCGTCTTTAAGACCCTACTTGAACCACCCGGCGCTTGCCGACAAGCTGCCATGCGCACCGACCAGAAGGAGAAGAGCATTGGGCATTGTGGAACTGCTGGGCGTTGCCGCCAGCGTCAGCCTGCTCGCGGGCTGGCGCCTGTATTTGTGCGTGTTCGGCGTGGGCCTCGCCATGTTTTTCGGCCTGATACAGGCACCTGAGCACGCACAAGGACTTCAGGTGCTCGCCAACCCATGGGTCATCGGCGCATCGGGCGTGGGGCTGATCGCCGAGTTTTTTGCCGACAAGATCGCGTGGCTCGATTCGCTTTGGGATGCCGTGCACAGCGCGATCCGCCCGATTGGCGGTGCGCTGCTGGCGATGGCGATTGTCGATCCGGCAAACACGACATGGCAGGTTGTCGCGCTGCTGCTGGGCGGAAGCGCAGCACTTGTCAGCCATGGCGCAAAGGCCGGCACACGCGCCATCGTAAACGCCAGCCCGGAGCCATTCAGCAACATCGCGGTATCAACCGGCGAAGATGTGGTGACGGGCGGGCTACTTTTTCTCGTGCTGCAACAGCCGGTTGTGGCGGCATTTGTGGCCGCGATCCTGCTCATCGCCGCGTTCGTGCTGCTCGCGGCGGTCAGAAGGATGCTGAAAACCCTGTTTGAACCGCCAAAAGCGAAAAGCGCCAAAGAGTAAACCGGTGCGCGTTAAACGCGCATCGGCATCAGAACATAAAGCGCGGGCGACTTGTCGTTTTCGCGGATCAGCGTGGGCGCTGCGGCATCGGCAAGATGCACTTCCACCGCGTCACCTTCGACCTGACTCAAAATGTCCATGAGATATTTGGCGTTGAAGCCGATCTCGAACGACTCAGCCGAATATTCTCCGGGAACTTCTTCTGCCGCCGTGCCATTTTCAGGCGAGGTGACCGACAGCGTGATGCGATCTGCCTCCAGCGCCATCTTCACCGCGCGGGTCTTTTCCGAAGCGATGGTCGACACACGGTCAACGCCCGCCATGAAGCTCTTGGGATCGATCTTGAGCAGCTTGTCATTCGCGGTCGGGATGACGCGGCTATAATCGGGGAACGTCCCGTCGATCAGCTTGGAGGTCAGCACCGCTGTGCCGAGGCCGAAGCGGATCTTGGTTGAGGAGAGCGACAGCTCAACCGTGCCATCCACTTCATCGAGCAGCTTGCGCAGCTCGCCCACGCATTTGCGCGGCACGATGATGTCGGGCATCCCTTCTGCGCCTTCGGGGCGCGGCACGGTGACGCGCGCGAGGCGGTGGCCATCGGTTGCGGCGGCCTTCAGCACCGGCTGGCCATCATCCGCGACATGGAAGAAAATGCCGTTGAGATAATAGCGCGTTTCCTCGGTGGAGATCGCAAAGCGTGTCTTGTCGATAATCTGGCGCAGCGTTGCAGCCGGAAGCTCGAAGCGCGTCGGCAGATCACCTTCCGCGATGATCGGGAAGTCGTCACGCGGCAGCGTGTTGAGGCTGTAGCGCGAACGGGCGGCCACGACCTGCATCTTGCCATCGGACGCGGTCAGCGAGACCTGCGTGCCTTCGGGCAGCTTGCGGACGATGTCGAACAAGGTATGCGCCGAGACCGTTGTCGATCCGGCAACCTCGACGCTGACAGCTTCGAGCGTTTCGTTGATCTGAAGATCAAGATCGGTCGCCATCAGGCGGATCGTGCCATCCGCGCTGGCTTCGATCAGCACGTTGGAGAGAATGGGAATCGTGTTGCGACGTTCCACGACCGACTGGACGTGGCCGAGGCTCCTCAGCAGGTTTGCGCGTTCGATCGTCGCCTTCATCAAAAACCCCCGGAAGATTGTCATGCGGCCGATTGGGAGTCGGCCTTATAGTTGCGTAACGGTCATGAACAAGTGTTCAAGCCCCGGCAAGCCCGCGCGCGGCTTGCGTTCCTGAAAAATTGTGGGAAAAGCACACGCCATGAGCATCAAAGGGCGTATCTTCATCGCTCGCCATGGCGAGACTGTCTTCAATCATGCCAAGCGGATGCAGGGCGACAAGCGCGATACACCGCTGACGCGCACCGGATTCGCACAGGCCGACGCCATGGGTGCCGAGCTTGCGAACTATATCGGGCCGGGCAAACCGCTCCACCTCTGGTCATCTCCGTCTGGCCGCGCGCTCCAGACGCTGGCGATCATCTGCGAGCATATCGGGCATGACTGGCACCGGGCGGTGCATGATCCGCGCCTGTTTGAAATCAATGTCGGCGCGTGGGCGGGCCGCAGCTATGCCGAGATTATGGACGAGATCGGGCCCATTGTTGATCCTGAAACATCGCTCTTCACCGTGCGTGCGCCGGGCGGTGAATGGTATGATGAAATCGCCACGCGCCTGAAAAGCTGGATCGACGACACCAAGCACATTGAAGGCGACCGGCTCGTCATCATGCACGGTATGTCAAGCCGCGTGCTGCGCGGCGTGCTGCTGGGGCTTGAGGTCAACGAACCGTGGAAAGCGCCGATCGCCCCCAGCCTGCCGCAAGGCACGATGGTCGTCATCGAAAACGGGCGCGAAGAGATCGTTCGGCAAGGCGGCGGGGTCCACCACGCTTGAAGCGGCTTTGCGCCCTCGCCCTCCTGCTCGTTGCGGCCCCCGCCGCCGCGCGTGAGGCGCTGGGCATTTTTGAAGGCTGGGGCGCGTTTCGCGACGATAATCCCTATCGCTGCTTTGCGATTGCCGAGCCGGTGGAGGATCCACCGTCCAAGGGCAAGTGGCGGCCCTTTGCCAGCGTCGGCCATTGGCCGCAGCGCGGTGTGCGTAGCCAGCTCCACATTCGCCTGAGCAAAGAACGCCGCGCCGATGCCGATGTGATGCTGACCGTGGGTGACCGTCGCTGGCGGCTCGTGGCCGGAAGCTACGACGCCTGGAGCCCCTCCCCGCGCCACGACGCCTTCATCATCGCGCGGATGCGCGCCGCGCGCAGCATGAGCGTGAGCTCCATCTCACGCGACGGAGAGGCCTTTGCGGACACCTATCGGCTGAAGGGCGCAGCAACCGCGATTGATGCGGCCGCACTCGGCTGCCCGCGGCGCTAGGGATCGCTTCGACAAACCCCAAAAAACACCGCTTGGGCTGAGCCTGTCGAAGCCCTGCCCTTTTCGCTTTGGCACACAGATGAAGGACAGCCCTTCGACAAGCTCAGGGCGAGCGGGATGGTGTGGAGCTTTATTCCCCTAAGGCGACCCCGCCGGAGCGTGCCTCTCCCCCGCCGCCAGACGATCACTGGCCGGCGCAATGCCTGCGGGGAGCAGGAATTTGATCTTCTTCGCCGCGAAATCCACCGAGACGCGCTGGAAGCTCTTGAGGCTTTCCATGCCCAGCAGCATTGATGGCTTCTTCTGCAATTCAAACAGCTTGAAAGGATGTGCGTCCGCAAAAGCGATGGCGGCGTTGCCCATCAATATACCGCCGATCCGCAGCTTGTTGACAATGGTATAGTCAGCGGGCGTCCGCTGGCCGAGCACATCAACCATCTCGATGGGCGTAATCTGCGTGCGCGGATCGCGGGCGAGCATCAGCTTGCGCAACTGCGTGTTGCCCACGCTGTTCTGCGCGCCAGTATCAACCACCACCCAGACTTTCTGGCCATTGGCATCGGCATCCACCAGCACAAGCTGGCCAAGCCGCGTTTTCGCCGTCACCACGATGACATCGCCGCCATCGGCCATGTCGGCTTCGGGCGATTGCGAGGGCTGGAGCGTCATCGTGCCCGCCTTGAAATCGATGATGATGCGCTGCCCC
This sequence comes from uncultured Sphingomonadaceae bacterium, assembly GCA_937873035.1. GTDB lineage: Bacteria > Pseudomonadota > Alphaproteobacteria > Sphingomonadales > Sphingomonadaceae > Aquisediminimonas. Next base: position 4,949 of record CALMVA010000029.1, read on the forward strand.
TTGAGGCTGTCGATCCCCAAAAGGCCATCCGCCCCGACATAGCGATAGGGGAGTGCGGCCGCCTTGATGTGCCGCGCCGTGCGGTTGGAAACGTCCAGCCGATCAATCTTGACAAGGCGAACCTCGCTGGACCCGCCCATGGCGTGCAACTTTGCCGTGCCGCCCTGCGGAAGGGCAAGCCGCTGCGCCAATTCACGCGAGACAACGGTGCGATCCGCGCCTGTATCTATAACGAAGTTGAACGGTCCTTGCCCGTTGACCATCACCGGCACCGTCATTCGCGAGGCGGAATCCATGCCGGTGGGCAGCGTCGCATCTGCCGGGGCCTCGTCTGTTACGGGCGTTTGCGCAATCAACGGGGTAGCGGCCATCAGCGCGATGGCGATTGCTCCAATTCGCATAACCTCTCCTCAAGGTTGCAGCGGGCATCCCTGCCAGACTGGCAGCTTATCACATCGCGCGCGCGGTTCAATCCGCCCGCATCGCCGCCTTGGCGAGCGCTTCGGCCTCGAACAATATTTCGTCGTCAGCCGCCCCTTGGGCCACGCTTTCACGCCCGATCATCGCCATGACCGGCACAGCAAGCGGGCTGATGCGCGGGAGCCGCTTGTGGACGAGCGTGTGCGCCGCACGGTCAAGCAGCGCGCCAAGCCGCCCAACATCCGCCATGCGCGTCCGCGCATCGGCCCAGGCGGCCTCGATCAGCAGATGGTCTGGCTCGTAGCGGCGCAGCACATCGTAGATGAGGTCGGTTGAAAACGTCACCTGCCGCCCGGATTTGCGTTTGCCCGGCACCTGCCGCTCCACCAGCCCGCCAATCACAGCGACTTCGCGGAAGGCCCGCTTCAGCAGCGCCGAATTTTCAACCCATTCGATTAACTCATGCGCAAGAATGTCTGGAGAAAGCAGCGCCGCCGGGTTCTCAACCGGCTCAAGGCTCCAGATCGCAAAGCTGTAATCATTGGCAATAAAACCTATGGGGTGCAGCCCCTGCGCCTCCATGCGGCGCGTGATGAGCATGGCGAGCGACTGGTGCGCGTTCCAGCCTTCAAAGCTGTAAATCACCATATAGTGCATCTGCTCATGCGGGAATGTCTCAACCAGCAGCTCGCCGGGAGCGGGCAGCACCGAGACACGGGCCTGCATCTCCAGCCATTCGCGCACATCGGCGGGGAAACGCTGCCAGCTCCCTCTGTTCGCAAGAAAACCGCGCACCCGATCTGCAAGGTGTGTGGTGAGCGGCATCCGCGCGCCCATATAGCTGGGGATGCGCGCCTTTTTGGTGGTGGCCCGCACGATCAGTTCAATGCCATCGGTCCGCTCGACCTCAAGGCTCATTCCCGAAAACAGGAAGGTATCGCCCGGCGCGAGGGTGGCCGCGAAATACTCATCAAGCTGGCCGAGCCCGCGACCATTGCGGAAGCGCACGTCCATCATCGGCGCATCGACGATAATGCCCGCATTTAGCCGATGCTGGGCTGCGAATTGCGGATGCGTCAGCCGCCACGTCCCATCGCCCGCGCGCACCAACCTGCGGAAGCGATCATAGGCGCGCAGCGCATATCCGCCGGTGGCGATGAAATCGAGCAGGCGTGCGAAGGTTTCCGCCGTCACATCGGCATATTGCGCCGCGCCCTGCACTTCGGCGAGCAGCTCTGCCTCGCTGAAGGGCGCGGCGCAAGCACACGCCATGACGTGCTGGGCCAGCACATCCACGCTGCCGGGGCGGAAAGGCTCGCCATCAAGCACGCCTTCATGAATGGCATCATAAGCGGCCAAGGCTTCGAGATATTCAAAGCGATTGCCCGGCACGAGGATTGCCTCGGAGGGGTCATCGAGCCGGTGGTTGGCGCGCCCGATCCGCTGGAGCAGGCGCGACGAGCCCTTGGGCGCGCCCATCTGGATGACGCAATCGACATTGCCCCAGTCCACACCAAGATCGAGGCTCGCGGTGGCGACAAGCGCGCGCAGGCGGCCATCCGCCATCGCGTTTTCCACCTTGCGACGCGCCTCGATGTCGAGGCTGCCATGGTGGATGCCGATAGGCAGGTTAAGGTCGTTCGCGGCCCATAATTGCTGGAAGATCAGTTCCGCCAGCCCGCGCGTGTTGCAAAAAACGATGGTCGTTGCGTGCGTCTCAATCTCCGCCATCACCTGCGGCACCGCATAGGCACCCGAATGTCCCGCCCAGGGCACGCGATCTTCCGGCAGCAATATATCAAGTTCGGGCGGTGCACCGGGATCACCAAGGACAAGCCGCGCGCTTCCGCCCGCAGGCGCAAGCCAGCGCCGATAAAGGTCAGGCTCTGCCACCGTCGCCGAGAGCGCCGCACGGCGCATGGCAGGGGCAATTGCCTGCAACCGGGCGAGCGCGAGATTAAGGAGATCGCCGCGCTTGCCCGTTGCAAAGGCGTGCACCTCGTCAATCACCACGCGCTTTAGCCCGGCAAACATCTGGAAACTGTCGGGGTAAGAGAGCAGCAGACTGAGGCTTTCAGGCGTCGTGAGCAAAATCTGCGGGGGCCGCGCGCGCTGGCGGGCCTTGCGGTCAGACGGCGTATCGCCCGTGCGCGTCTCGACGCGAATATCGAGCCCCATCTCCTCGATCGGCGTCAGCAGGTTGCGCCGCACGTCCACGGCAAGCGCCTTGAGCGGCGAAATATAGAGCGTGTGGAGGCCATTACCCGGTTGTTCGGTGAGGTCCGCGAGCGTCGCCAGAAAGCCCGCCAGCGTCTTGCCCGCCCCCGTGGGCGCCACAAGCAGCGCATGGCCGCCCGCCCGATACGCAGCGAGCATCTCCCTCTGATAACGCCGTGGCTGCCAGCCCCGGCGCGCGAACCACTGTTCAAGCAAAGATGGAAGTGCGCTCACCCCACCATGTGCACCCGCCCCGCCACGGCTTTCCAGCGAAATCTTGGGAGACGTGGAGTGCCGCACTTTACCAATGTTTCATGTGGCTTGGGCACAGAGCTGTGATACCGAATCAGCAGCAAATGTCGCCACATCGGAGCAGAACATGATCTCAACCCTCAAGACCCGACTCCGCCAGATGCGCCGCGAGGGCAAGGCCGTGGGCATCATCAACGCCATCGCCTATGCCAATTATCAGGCCAAAAATATGCGTGACTGGGTCAATGCAGGCCAGATGAAGCGGCTGCTCGACAAGCGGGCCTTTGCGCCGGACACCGACAAGCTTGTTACCTTCACGATGAACGAGGGCGGCGGCGCAATCCGTCCCCTACAAAACCCGTGGGAAATCAGCGAGCTGATGAAGCGCGTGCGGGAGCGCGCGCCACGCGTCATCGTGGAAATCGGCACCGCCAAGGGCGGCACGCTCTTCCTGTTCTGCCAGCACGCGGCGGACGATGCGACGATCATCAGCCTTGACCTGCCTTATGGCCGCAACGGCGGCGGTTATCCCGCGTGGAAAGAAAAACTCTACCGCAAGTTTGCAAAACCGGGCCAGTCGCTGTTCCTCGTGCGCGCCAATTCGCATCTCGATGAAACGCGCAAACGCATCGAAGATATTCTGCAAGGCCGGACCATCGACGTGCTGATGATCGATGCGGATCACTCTTACGAAGGCGTGAAGCGCGATTATGAACTATATTCGCCGCTGCTTTCAAAAGACGGCTTCGTCGCCATGCACGACGTGATTCCCAATCGCTTCGATCCCGAAATCGAAGTCCATCGCTTCTGGGAAGAGTTGAAGGCCGCGACCAACACCGAAGAGCTGGTGCATGATTATGCGCAGGGCAATCTCGGCATCGGGATCGTGCGCCCGACCTGATTGCACGGCTATTGTCAGGCCTTAGTGCCCCACACTCTCCCCGCGCTCGACGCCTGAGGCCGCAAG
>CALMVA010000030.1 GCA_937873035.1 uncultured Sphingomonadaceae bacterium
ATGGCCAGAAAGTGAGCGCACGACCTCTGCAAATGAGATATTTTTCATGGGTTGCAGAGAACGGGCAAGCGCGTCGCCAAGGTTTTCTAGCTGATTGTTGGTCTCGCTCATATGCGTCTTACAACCACGATCCGGTTTGTGTTCGTGCCGACCTTATTGTTGCTGACGCCCCAGCAATTGGCAGTTTTGGTAAATTCCTGCGTGTTGATGAGAACAGCGAGGGGCTCAAACGCCGTTCCCGCCAGAGCCTCGATGACAAGACGGTCAAGCTCGACGCGCCCGTTTCGAACTTCGCCGACTTCAAACGCGACATGGCCGCCCGGCTTCACCACACGCGCCAGTTCTGCAAAGACATTACGGACAAAGTCGCGCCAGCTTTCCGGCTTGCGATGCATTGCAATGTCAACCGAGCGGGCATCAAAGCCCGCGAACCAGCATCGCAACCAATTGTCCGATGCATATTGGACAATGTCGAGGAACGGCGGGGACGTGACGACCAGATCGACCGAATGATCGGGAATGTGTGGTGTGCAATCCGCCGAGTTGGTCAGGAACGTTGCCTTGCCGTTGCGGTCTGCACCATCTTTAAGCAGACTGCGTGATTTTTTGACAATGATGTCGCGCACGGAGCGTGGCGGCGGCACCTGATTGCGCTTCTCATTGATCCGCTTTTGCGATTCAAGCGATACGGCCTGATTGGGCGGTAGCGAATAGACCGAGAAGAACCCCGGCGAATGGCCGGTTAGCCGGTTTATCGCAACCATCCTGATCCAGTCGTCAACGGCGTCGAGCGTGCCGGATGTCCCGCGTGCCTTCAACCAGCGACGTAAGGCCAATATCTGCCTGAGTGTATCTGGATGGTAGAAGACCAGCAGTTCATCATGGCCGGGCTCATCATCTTGCCAGTCGATCTCGCCAAGTCGTTCGATGACAGCTGACAGCATTGGGGGCGCGGTGCGGGGTCGGCACAGTAGGGCGCTGAGCGGGTTAATGTCATTGCCAATTGCGTTGCGTCCGGTCAGCGTGGCCTGAACCACAGTGGTGCCTCGGCCCATGAAGGGATCATAGACAACATCGCCCGGCCGGGTCAGTCTCTGGATGAAGAAATCAGGCAGTTGGGCCTTGAAGCAGGCGCGGTAGCTGACCTCGTGGATCGAATGGGCGTCGCGTTGCTTCGCAGTCCAAAATTCGTTGAAAACATAAGGAATTCCGTTCACGATTTCACAGCGGGATTGCTGCCCGTTGAAGGTGAAGTGCATCATCTCCGTGGCGAAATCGCCGGGCGACGCAGTCTGGAAGGCAAAGGCTGTCTGGATGTTCATCGTGTTGGCGCTCCTCCGCCTTGCTACAGTATTGCGGGGCAGTGGCAAGCCGTTCGACAATTGCTGTGCGGGGCGCTAACCGACGCGGATGCCCATCCTCTCGGACGGCTCAGCCGCACAATCCCTTTCTGTCGCTCTCAAATCCACCTTTGGCTTTGAGGCTTTTCGTGGCGTGCAGCCGCAGGTCATTGACCGGGTGATGGCGGGCGAGCGGACGCTCGCGGTCATGCCCACGGGTGCCGGCAAGTCGCTTTGCTATCAATTGCCCTCGGTGGTGCTTGAAGGCACCGCCATCGTCATCTCGCCGCTGATTGCGCTGATGCACGATCAGGTGCGTGCAGCCGACGCCGCAGGCATCCGCGCGGCGACGCTCACTTCGGCGGATGAGAACCGCGCCGAAACGATCGAGCGGTTCCGCGCCGGGCTGCTTGACCTGCTCTATGTCGCACCGGAACGTGCATCGGGCGTGGAGTTCCGTAACCTGCTGCGGCAAGCAAGGATTTCGCTCTTCGCCATTGATGAGGCGCATTGCGTGTCTGAATGGGGGCATGATTTCCGGCCTGATTACCGGATGCTCGCGCCGCTGATGGACGAGTTTCCTGATGTGCCGCGCCTTGCGCTCACGGCGACGGCAGACGCGCACACGCGCGGCGACATATTGGCGCAGCTTGGTATTCCCGTGTCGGGCATGATCGTTTCGGGCTTTGACCGGCCCAATATCCGCTACGCCATTGCGCCGCGCGACAATGGCACGCGCCAGATTGCCGATGTGATTGCAACGACACCGGGCGCGGGGATCGTCTATGCCCGCTCGCGCGATGCGACCGAGCGGCTGGCGGCGGCGCTCGAAAAGACAGGGCGGCCGGTGCGCGCCTATCATGCCGGGCTTGCGCCGGAGATACGCAAGCGCAATCAGGCCGATTTCGTGGCGTCGGAAGATATGGTGATGGTGGCGACCATCGCTTTCGGCATGGGCATCGACAAGCCCGATGTCCGCTTTGTCGTCCATGCCGGGCTGCCCAAGTCGATCGAGGCCTATTATCAAGAAACCGGCCGTGCCGGGCGTGATGGTGATCCGGCGATTGCCCAGATGTTCTGGGGGGCGGAAGATTTCGTGCGCGCGCGCCAATGGCTTGCCGATGTCGATGAACGTCGCCTGCCGGGTGAGCGCGCGCGGCTGGGGGCGCTTGGCGCGCTGGTCGAAACGGGCGGATGCAGGCGTGCGGTGCTGCTGCGTCACTTTGGCGAGGCGCCTCCTGAATTATGTGGCAATTGCGACAATTGTCGGGAACCGCCCAAGGCCGCCGATGCGACCGAGATTGCGCAAAAGCTGCTCTCCGCCGTCTATCGCACCGGGCAAAGCTATGGCCTTGGTCATCTGGAAAATGTGCTCACCGGCAAGAGTGACGAACGCGTCATGAAACAGCAGCATGACCGGCTGTCGGTTTTCGGCATTGTGAGCGCGCAAGAGGCACATTTGCTGAAGCCGGTCGCGCGCTCGTTGCTGCTGCGCGATGCGCTGCGCACCAATGACCATGGCGGGCTAGAGCTTGGGCCTGAGGCGCGGACGATCCTGAAGGGAGAAACGCCGCTGTCGCTCGTCGTGCCGCCCAAGCGCGAGCGCAAGCGGCGCGGCGGGGCGGTGCCCAATCCGGTGGGCGATCCCATTTTCGACGCCTTGCGGGCGCGCCGCCGCGAGCTGGCGGAAGAGGCGGGCGTGCCGCCTTATGTTATCTTTCATGATGCGACGCTGCGTGAAATGGCGCAGATCAGGCCAAGGAGTCTGCGCGACATGGAGCTTGTAACCGGCATCGGCGCGCGCAAGCTTGAAGCCTATGGCGATGCGTTTCTGGCTGTTCTAAAGAATTTCTAGGAGGAGTGGGCGAATGTTCCGCAAGTTAACCAGCGACATCATGGTGTCCCCGCAAATCGGCGTCGATGCCGTAGCGGAAGCAAAGGAGCTTGGCGTTACGCTCATCGTCAACAACCGCCCCGAAGGCGAGTCGGACGATCAGGTGCCCGGTGCCGAGATCGAAGCCGTCGCGCGTGCGGCGGGGCTTGAATATGTCGCCATTCCCATCACCCATTCGGGCTTCAGCCAGCCGCAGGTGGAAGCCATGGTGGCGGCGCTGGACAGTGTCGAGGGCAAGGTGTTGGCCTATTGCCGCTCCGGCACGCGCTCGACGCTGCTCTGGGCGCTCGCTGAATGTGCACAGGGCGGCGATCCCGATGCGCTGACCAACATAGCCGCCAAGGCGGGCTATGATGTGTCACCCGTCCGCCCGCTCATGGATATGCTGAAGGCGCAAGCCTGATGGAAGGCGAACTGGCCAAGCTTGGGGCATCGTTCATCGCGATCCTTGCGCTGACCTGGTTCGCCAAACTCCTGAAGCTTGGCGGTGATGTGCGCATCCGCGATGCCGCCCATGCCCGCGCGCTTGCCAATGAAGCGGTCTATGGCTTCGCGCCGACCGATATTGTGCTCGACAAGGCGGGCATCGGCGCGCTGCTGAAAGATGCGGGCGGGCGGCAAATGCTCATCCGCCGCCATGGTGCGGGCTTTGTCGGGCGGTTGCTCGACCGCAAGGTCGATGCCCGGCTGGATCGCAACTTTCTGACGATCGGCACGGGCGAAAAGACCTTTGGCAAGGTGACGCTCGATCTGGGAGAGGCCGCCCAATATTGGGCGGCGGGGCTAAGGCATCTGCCCGCATGACGCCGCCGCACCTCCCCAATCCGGTGGACTATGCCGTTCCGGCCTTTGTCCTCCTCATCTTCCTTGAGATGCTCTGGGCGCGCCGCCATGCGCCTGAAAAATATGAACCAAAGGACACGCTGGCCTCCTTGGCCTTCGGCCTGGGGAGCACGGTGGCAGGGGCGATCACGGCTGGCGCGGTGCTGGCGATGTCGCTTTGGGTTTATCAGTATCGCCTCGCCACGATTCCCTTTGCCTGGTGGGCGTGGATTGCCTGCTTCGTGCTCGATGATTTTGCTTATTACGTCTTCCACCGCACGGCGCACCGCGTCCGCTGGTTCTGGGCGAGCCATGTCAACCACCACTCCAGCCAGCATTACAATCTGTCGACGGCGCTGCGCCAGTCATGGACGGGGTTTATCGCACTGGGCTTCCTCTTCCGCCTGCCGCTGATGCTGGCCGGCTTCCATCCGGCGATGGTGTTCTTCGTCGGTGGGCTGAACCTTATCTACCAGTTCTGGATTCACACTGAAGCCATCCAGCGTTTCCCGCCATGGTTTGAAGCGGTGATGAACACGCCGAGCCACCACCGTGTCCACCATGCCACCAACCCGCGCTATCTGGATCGCAACTATGCGGGCGTCTTCATCATCTGGGACCGGATGTTCGGCACCTTCACGCCTGAGGTTGAGGAAGAGCCGATCCGTTATGGCATCGTGAAGCAATTGGGCAGCTTCAACCTGCTCTGGTCGGTCTTTCATGAATGGGTGGGCATTGCGCGCGATGTCTGGTCCGCGCCTTTCGGGCACAAGCTGGGCTATATGTGGCGCCCGCCGGGCTGGACGCATGATGGCAGCCGCGACACGAGCGATACGATAAGAGAGCGATGGCAGGAAAATCAGGCATGGAAGAGTTCGACATCATCGTCATCGGCGGAGGCTCCGGGGGCAGTGCAGCCGCTGGCCGACTGAGCGAGGACGGCAAATACAGCGTCTGCATCATCGAGGCGGGCGGCGCGAACAGCAGTTGGCGCGTCATTGCGCCGGGGATGCTGCCCTTCCTGCCCAAGGCATCTAACTGGGCGTTTGAGACGGTGCCGCAAAAAGGCCTTAACGGGCGCACCGGCTTCCAGCCGCGCGGCAAGGGGCTGGGCGGATCGTCCGCCGTCAACGCGATGCTCTATGTGCGCGGCTGCGCGTGGGATTATGACAATTGGGCGGCGCTGGGCGCAACCGGCTGGGGCTATAAGGATGTTCTCCCCGTCTTCCGCCGTGCCGAAGGCAATGTGCGCGGGGCGGATGCCTATCATGGTGGCGACGGCCCCTTGTCGGTGAGCGACCAGCTCTGGCCCAACCCCGGCAGCGTTGATTTCGTCGAGGCAGGCACGGAGCTGCAATTGCCGCGCAATGCTGATTTCAATGGCAAGCAGTTTGAAGGCGTCGGCCTGTATCAGGTGACGCAGCGCGGTGGCGAGCGGTGGACGGCGGCACGCGCTTATGTGTTGCCGCAAAAGGCCGCCGGGCGGCTCCATGTGGAAACCGGCGCGCTTGTCGAGAAGATCCTCATCGAAAACGGGCGGGCAACCGGCGTGCGCATCCGGCAGGGGTCGAAAACGCGGACCCTGCGGGCGCGGCGCGCGGTCATCCTGTCGGGCGGGGCGTTCGGCACGCCGCAAACGCTCATGCTCTCCGGCATCGGCCCCGGCGCGCATCTCAAGGACAAGGGCGTTGAGGTGCTGGTGGACCGGCCTGCCGTGGGCGCTGATCTTCAGGACCATATCGATTATGTCGCGGGCTTTGAGACAGGCGGCGACGTATTTAACGGCACGACGCTTTCGGCCTCGATCCGTTTCCTCAAATCGGTGTTCGAGTGGCGTTCGAAGCGCACCGGCACGCTGACCACGCCTTATGCCGAGGCAGGCGGCTTTGCGAAAACGCGGCCCGATGTCGCCGTGCCCGATGTGCAGTTGCACTTCGTCCCCGCCATCCTTGAAGACCATGGTCGGCAATCGGTGAGGGGCGTGGGCTATTCGATCCATGTCTGCGTGCTGCGGCCCGAAAGCCGGGGCACGGTGCGGCTGGCGCGCAATGATGCGCGTGCAGCCCCGCTGATCGATCCCAATTTCCTTGCCGATGATCGTGATATGGAGGTGATGAAGGCCGGTGTGCGGCTCGTCCACCGGATCAACGCCGCGCCCTCGCTTGCCAAACATGGCGGGCGGGATCGCCATGCAACGCCGCTGGGTGATGATACAGCACTTGAGCAGATCATCCGTAACCGGGCAGATACCGTTTATCACCCTGTTGGCACTGCGCGCATGGGGTCTGACGACGCGGCGGTGTGCGATCCGCGCCTGCGCGTGCGCGGCGTGGAAGGGCTTTACATCGCCGACGCCTCGGTGATGCCGCGCCTTGTTTCGGGCAACACCAATGCGCCCTCGATCATGATCGGGGAGCGGTGCGCGGATTTTGTAAGGGCGGATTTAGGGTAGGGCTTAATGGGGCGGCAGCGCGCTGCGCTCGAAATTCAACAACCCGCAAATCCGTTTGGACTGAGCTTGTCGAAGCCCTGTCCTTCCACCTCACTCGAAATCGCTCTAGCGCGTGAGCGCGGTGAGCATCGCGGGGGTCAGCACCTGCGGCAGTTCTCGTGCGGCACCGCCGCCCTTGGGATAGAAGAGGTAAAGCGGCACGCCGGAGCGGCCCTGGGCTTCGAGGAAGCGGCCGATTGCGGGGTCGGCATTGGTCCAGTCCCCCACCATCACCGTCACGCCGTTTTTGGCAAAGGCGCGCTGCACCTCCTCACGGTTGATCGCTGTCTGTTCGTTGACCTTGCAGGTCAGGCACCAGTCTGCCGTGAAGTAAAGGAAGACGGGCTGGCCAGCCTTGCGCAGGTTCGCCAGTTTTGCCTCGCTAAAGGGCACGCCTTCGCCTTCTGAGCGCGCTGGTGCAGCCTGTGTTGCAGGGGCGGCGAAGGCGGCGAGCGCGCCGCTGCCAGCCAGCAGCGCAAGCCCCAACATGGCGGAGGATTTGCCTGCCGCCTGCAAACGTCCAAGCCAGAAAAGGCCGATGGCGAGGACGAGCGCACCACCAATGCCGATGGCGAGGCCCGCAGCGCCTGTCTGCCGCCAGAGCAGCCAGCCGAGTGCAAGCGCGGTCAGGAACATGGGCACGGAGAGGACTGCCTGAAAGCGCGCCATCCATGGGCCGGGCCTGGGCATAAGGCGGCGCAGCGCGGGCACGAAGCCGATGAGGAGGAAGGGCAAAGCGAGGCCAAGGCCAAGCCCTGCAAAGATCGCCATTGCAGCCGCCACCGGCAGGACGAGTGCTGCACCCAATGCCGCCGCCATGAACGGCCCGGTGCAGGGCGTGGCGACAAAGGCGGCGAGCACGCCCGTCCAGAACGATCCCGCAACACCATCCTTGCCCGCCAGCGCCTCGCCGCCGCCAAAGCCGCGCAGGTGGAAGACATGGGCGAGGTTGAGCGCAATTGCGGTGACGAGCAGCAGCAGCAGCAGGATGACGCGCGGCTCCTGCAACTGGAAGGCCCAGCCAATTGCCAGCCCGCCTGCACGCAACGCCAGCAACAGCCCGCCCAGTGCAAGGCAGGTGAGGATGACGCCTGCGGTATAGGCGAGCGCCTCCGCCTTGGCGGCGCGCTCATCGCCGCCTGCACGCGCAAGGCTCATGGCTTTGAGGCTGATGACGGGAAAGACGCAGGGCATGATGTTGAGCATCAACCCGCCAAGGATCGCACCGCCGAGCGCCATCAGCACAGTGACGAAGCCCGTGCCGCCACCGCGGGCGGGCGCGACGATGCCGGGCCGCGCCACAATGTCAAAGCCGCGTGACGGCCCGTTGGAGATGACGCCCTCGATCAGCTTTGGCGTTTCGCCCTTGGCCTGTGTTTCAATAACAAGGCGGTCGCCCTCACGCACAATGGTTTGCGGCGCGGCATAGGCAAGCGCATCTTCAGTCGCCGCATAAAACCACGCATCGCCCAATGGGGCGTTGGCGGGGAAGGGGAGTGAAATTCGCAACCGATCCCCCTCGCGCTGAAAGATTGCAGGGCTGCCGAGCGGAATGGAAAGCTTGGCGCGCCACGCATCGAAGCGCGCACGATCATCCGGCGTTATGCGTCCATCGCCGATGGTGAGATCAAGCGAGAGTGTGCCGCGCTCCGGCACGCAAATCTTGTCGGTGCAGGCAAGCCATTGCGCTTCGGCGCGCAGGGGGAGGACGGTGCCGGGCGCGATGCCCCTGGGCAGCGTCAACGGCAGCAGCAGCGCATGATCGCCATTGAAAACATGGTTCATCAGCCCGGCGACGACGAGCCGTTCGGGCACCGGCCAGCGCATCGGCCCAAGCGTTGCGCCCTTGGGCAAAGTCCAGTCGAGCGCAATGCCCACGCCCGCATCTCCGGGGTTTTTCCAATAGCCGTGCCAGCCGGGCTTGGGCTGCATATCGATGGCGAGCAGAATAGGCTGGCCGGGGGCGGGGTATGCCGTCTCGGCGACCAGCCTTGCAGAGATATTGTTTTCGGCGCGCAAGGGAGCGGCAAAGCCCACAAACGCGAGCAGCGTCATCAAGATGGAACGCAACAGTGGAAAGGAAAGGCCTTGCCGGGTCATTGGCGGCTCTATAGCCAAGATGCGCGCCGATTGCACAGGAGATCATTCGCATGACATTCACCCGCTGGCTCATGGCCGCCACGATGATGGTGGCCACTCCGGCTCTGGCCCAGACCAGGGCACCCGAAACCAAGCCTCCCCGGTTGGTGGTTGCCATTTCGGTTGACCAGTTTTCGAGCGATCTCTTTGCGGAATGGCGCGGCAAGTTTTCTGGCGGGATGAAGCGGATGACGCAAGGCGTTGTCTTTCCCGGCGGCTATCAGAGCCACGCCGCGACCGAAACCTGCCCCGGTCATTCGACCATTCTTTCCGGCGTTCATCCGGGCCGCGCGGGCATTGCCGCGAATGACTGGTTCGGGATGCGCGGTGACAAGTTCGATGAAATCTACTGCGTCGAAGATGAGGATGTCGCGGGCTCGACGCACGATAATTATGTCGTTTCATTGAAGCATCTGAGCGAGGATTGGCAAACGCTGGGCGATCGCATGAAGGCGGCGTTCGGCGCGCGCACCCGCGTTTTTGCGGTGTCTGGCAAGGATCGTGGCGCAACCTTGATGGCGGGCCGCCGTGCAGACCAGACCTGGTGGTATGACTGGCGCGCCAAGGGCTTCACGACCTATGACAAGGCCGACCGCGCAAATGTGGAAAGCGCCATCCCCGCGTTGAGGGCGGTCAATGCCCGCATCGCGCAATGGATCGCCAAGCCGACGCCAGTGCCTGCGCTTCCCATGCAATGTGCGGGCAGCGTTGATCCCGTCAATGTCGGTAAATCGGTGATCGGCGATGGCGCGGAAAATGCGCCGCGCACCGACAAATGGCAGAACACCGCCAGAGATTTTCGCGCCAGCCGCGCGATTGACGTGGCGACGCTCGATCTTGCTGAAAGCATGGTGCAGGCCAACCGTCTGGGGCGCGGCGAGGGCACCGATGTGCTTGCCATCAGCCTTTCAGCGACGGACTATATCGGCCACACTTATGGCACTGAAGGCCCCGAAATGTGCGGCCAGATGGTGTCGCTCGATGCGCGGCTGGGCCGGTTCTTCGCGGCGCTTGATCGCCAGAAGATTGATTATGTCGTCGCACTCACGGCGGACCATGGCGGCTTTGATGCACCTGAGCGGCATGATCGTCGCGCCTATCCGGCGGCCGAGCGCGTGACGACCAGCCTTGCAGCACCCGTGCTGTCGGCCATGCTTGCGCGTCAGTTTGGCTGGCAGGGCACGCTGATTGAAAACCGCGCCATCGGCGGGGACTATTGGTTTACCCCCGCTGTGCCCGGCAATCGCCGCATCGAGGCGGCTGCATGGCTCAAGGCGACCGTCGAGCAGAAGTTCCCCGGCCAATATGCGGCGGTCTTCACCAAGGCGGAAATCTCCGAAATACCGGTGCCCACGGGTGATCCTTCGGTCTGGACGCTGGCACAGCGGGTGCGCGCCTCTTTCGTGCCGGATCGCTCAGGCGACATCTTCATTGCGCTGCCCCATGCCATCATGCCCATTCCGGCGGGCATTGTCGGCTATGTCGCAACGCATGGCAGCGTGTGGGATTATGATCGCCGCGTGCCGATCCTCTTCTGGCGCAAGGGCATGGTGCCGTTTGAACAGCCCTTCGACGTTGAAACGACGGATATTCTGCCGACGCTGGCAAGCCTTGTCGGTCTGTCGGTTGATCCGGCAAGCGTTGACGGGCGCTGCCTTGATCTGGATGCGGGTGCCGCCAGCACCTGCAAATAGGCCCTGTGCCCGTCCTTGTGTTGAGATCGCGCGTCAGCGCTCGTCATAGGGCTTGAGGCCAGCGCCGAGCTGGTTGGCCGAAAGGCGCAGCACATCGCGTGTCCAGTTGGCGACAAAGGTTGAGCGGCGGTCGATACCCGGCGCAATCTCGGCGCGGTTGGCGGTGATCGAAAGCCCGTCTGACGGGTGGTTGATCGTCTCCGCGCCGACCGCGATGAAGGCAGAGTAATTCTCCTTGGAGCGGCCCTGCACGAAGATGTTGCGCGTAATTGTGCCAACCGAGCCTGCGGGCAGGTCGATCATGTAATTGGTGTTCGCGCCGCGCGTATCGTCAAAGCTGCTGTCGCTGATGTCAGCCTGTGCAGCCCTGCTCTTCACATAATGGCCGCCCGTGCCCTGCTCAAAGCGCGTGCGGGTGACGATGAGGCGACCGTAATTGCCGATATAGATGGAGTGTGAGCACATTCCGTCCGGGCAGCCACCCAGTCCTGAAAAGGTGCTGTGGTCAATCGAGATGGTCGCCGCCGGATCATCATGCGTCAAAATGCCCTGCTCCGAATTGCGGAACACGCTGTCACGCACGGTCAGGTCGCCGCGTTCGAGCCGGATGCCGGAGCCATTTCTGTCCGCCACGCGGAAGTTCTGGAAAATAATGCCCTGCACATGGGCCGCACGCCCCCGCAGCACGAGCCCCGCTTTGCCTTCGCAGGCCACGCCATTGAAAATGACGCTGCCGGGCGTGCGCGCGGTATAGGCGACACGACCTTCTGACTGGACGACACATTCCCGATAGGTGCCCGGTGCAATCGCAATCGTGCCATCCCCCGCGCCGATGGCGGCGACGGCATCGGCAAGCCGTGCAAAACCTCGCCCGCTTTCTTCTACAACGAACGGTGTGGTCTGGGTTTGTGCGGGAAACGGCATCGTGCAAAGGGCAATGGCGACAGAAAAAGGACGAAGCGACATGGCGGCTCCTGCAAGAATTCGCGCCGAACTGACGGATAAATGATGTGCGAGTCGAGGTCCAATCAGGGTTAACCCCGCGCACAAGCCTGTAAAATTGTTCCCATTCATATGTGTTTTTGATGTTTTTTTGATTGCGCCGACTTCGCGCTTTCCTGTAGCGGGAGGCTTATGTCCGACTGCGAAGCCTGTCTCGTCCGAAACCGGGCTATATGCTCGGCACTTGCGACGGATGAACTTGAAGCCCTTTCCAAGCTGGGGCGCAAGCAGATGGTGACGCGCGGCCAGACTTTGGTCTGGGAAGGGGATGAGGCGCTCGTCGTCGCCAATGTCATTCAAGGCGTTTTGAAGCTGTCCGTATCTACAGCGGATGGGCGCGAGCAGATTGTGGGCGTCGTTTTTCCGTCAGATTTCATCGGTCGCCCGTTCGGTAAGGAAAGCCCTTATGGCGTGACCGCGCTGACCGACGCTGAAGTCTGCATCTTCACGCGCTCCGCCTTTGATGGTTTCGCCAAGGATCACCCCGACCTCCAGCACAAATTGCTGCAACGCACGCTCGATGAGCTGGATCGCGCACGGCAATGGATGATGCTGCTTGGCCGCAAGACAGCAAGCGAACGCATTGCGACGCTGCTTCTTGAGGTTTCCAATCGCCTTGGCAGCGCAGGCTGCTCGGCGATCAAGCCATTTCTCGACGAATTTGAGTTGCCAATGGACAGGCAGCAGATGGGGGATGTTCTTGGACTCACCATCGAAACGGTCAGTCGCCAGCTTACCAAGCTGAAGGATGCCGACATGATCGAACTGCCTGACCGTCGGCGTGTGATCATCAAGGATCGCCGCCGACTGGAAAACCTCGCACTCGCAGCATAGGCTTTTGACATAGGTCAATGCCGGGCCAACGCCTAGCTGCGAACGGGTGATTAGGGATTTGCCGCATCCAGCGGTGTCTCGGGGAAAGACCATGGAAGAACTAGTATTACGCGGCGGGGTTTGGTACCTCGTTGCCTTTATTGCGTTCCTCGCAGCGGCAAGCGGCGTGGACACGGCCTTTTCGGTGCATATGTCGATCTGCACGGTCGCGGCGCTGATTGCGGCTTTTGCCTCAAATCGCGGCTTTGACTTCAAGACCGGGCGTTTCCCGGCGCCAAGTGTGGCCGCCTTGTCGCGTTATGATGATGATCCGGTTCGCTGGGGCGTCATTGCAACGCTGTTCTGGGGCATGGCGGGCTTTCTCGCCGGATTGTTCATCGCGTTGCAGCTCGCTTTCCCCGTGCTCAACCTTGGCTTTGAATATACGACCTTCGGGCGGCTGCGTCCGCTGCATACGTCGGCGGTGATCTTTGCCTTTGGCGGCAACGCGCTCATCGCGACGAGCTTCTATATCGTCCAGCGCACCTGCCGTGCGCGGTTGGCCCTCCCCGGCCTCGCCCGCTTCGTCTTCTGGGGCTACCAGCTCTTCATCGTGCTCGCTGCCACCGGCTATCTGATGGGCGTGACCGAAGGCAGGGAATATGCCGAGCCTGAATGGTATATCGATCTTTGGCTCACGATTGTGTGGGTGGCTTACCTCATCGTGTTCGTCGCCACGATCCTGAAGCGCAAGGAACCCCACATCTATGTGGCGAACTGGTTCTTCCTGTCCTTCATCCTGACCGTTGCGATGCTGCATCTGGTCAACAATCTTTCACTCCCCGTCAGCCTTGTCGGCTCGAAGAGCTATGCCGCCTTTGCAGGTGTGCAGGATGCGCTGACGCAATGGTGGTATGGCCATAATGCGGTGGGCTTCTTCCTGACCGCAGGCTTCCTTGCCATGATGTATTACTTCGTGCCGAAGCAGGCGGAGCGGCCGGTCTATTCCTATCGGCTGTCGATCATCCACTTCTGGTCGCTGATCTTCCTCTACATCTGGGCGGGTCCGCACCATCTGCACTATACCGCGCTGCCAGACTGGGCGCAGACGCTGGGCATGGTCTTTTCGATCATGCTTTGGATGCCCAGCTGGGGCGGCATGATCAACGGCCTGATGACGCTCAACGGCGCATGGGACAAGATCCGCACCGATCCCATCATCCGCATGATGGTGATGGCGCTTGCCTTCTACGGTATGTCGACCTTTGAAGGTCCGATGATGTCGGTAAAGGCCGTCAACAGCCTGTCGCACTATACCGACTGGACGATTGGCCATGTGCACTCTGGCGCGCTTGGCTGGAACGGCATGATTACCTTCGCGTCGCTCTATTATCTCGTCCCGCGCCTGTGGAGCCGTCCGCGTCTCTATTCGCTGCGCATGGTCAACTGGCACTTCTGGCTCGCCACCATCGGCATCGTTTTCTACGCCGCGTCGATGTGGGTTGCCGGCATCATGCAGGGCCTGATGTGGCGTGAATATGGGGCAGACGGCTTCCTCGTCTACGCGTTCAGCGAAACCGTGGCCGCCATGCACCCCATGTATATCATCCGTGCAGCGGGTGGCGCGCTTTACCTCTCTGGTGCCGTCATCATGGTCTATAACGTCTGGATGACGATTGCCGGCAAGGTCCGCGCGGAAGCGCCGATGACCGAAACCCCCTACAACCCGGAAGCTGACCGTCCCGCGGTCGCTGTGCCCGCCGAATAAGGAGCGACCAACATGGCAATCAAGGCACTCGACCACGGCAAGCTTGAGCGTAACGTTGGCCTGCTTGGTCTGCTCGCGCTCATCACGGTCACCATTGGCGGCATCGTGGAAATCGCGCCGCTCTTCTGGATCGACTCGACCATCGAGAAGGTGAAGGGCGTTCGGCCCTACACCCCGCTCGAACTGGCAGGTCGCAACATCTACATCCGCGAAGGCTGCTATGTCTGCCACAGCCAGATGATCCGTCCGTTCCGCGATGAAGTGGAGCGCTATGGCCATTACAGCCTGGCGGCGGAATCGATGTACGACCATCCGTTCCAATGGGGTTCCAAGCGCACCGGACCCGATCTCGCCCGCGTTGGCGGCCGTTATTCGGATCAGTGGCATCGCGAGCACCTGAAGGACCCGCGCTCCGTGGTGCCTGAATCGATCATGCCGCCCTACGCCTTTTTGGCTGAAAAGGACCTGAAGGCCGGCGACATGACCGAGCATCTCAAGACGCTGTCTGCCGTTGGTGTTCCCTATACCAAGAAGGACATCGAGCAGGCGAACGCCGATCTTGCCGCTCAGGCCGATCCTGATGCGGATGCCGGAGATATGCTCAAGCGTTACCCCAAGGCGCAGGTGCGCGACTATGATGGTGATCCCACACGGCTCACCGAAATGGACGCTCTGATCGCCTATCTGCAGATGCTGGGCACGCTGGTCGATTTCAAGGCCGCCGAAGCCCAGGAGCAGTCAAAATGACGACCTATGATGCGATCCGCCATTTCGCGGACAGCTGGGGTCTGGTGTTTATGGGCGTGCTCTTTGTCGCCTTTGCGGGTTGGGCGTTTCGGCCCGGCTCCAAGGAAGTCAGTGCAGAAGTCGCCAACATGATCTTCAAGGACGATGACAATGACTAATAACGTCAAGGAAACCGGATCTCGCGTTGACGAGCCCACCGGCACCGCATTTGTCGGCCATGAATGGGACGGCATTGAAGAGCTCAATACGCCGCTTCCGCGCTGGTGGCTGCTGACCTTTTATGCCTGCGTCATCTGGGCGCTTGGCTATACGGTCGTCTATCCCGCCTGGCCGATGATTAACTCGGCGACGCAGGGACTATGGGGCTGGTCGAGCCACGGTCAGCTTGCGCAGGACATCAAGTCGCAGACGGCCAAGCGCGCGCCGATCATCGCGGCAATCGGCGCAACGCCGATCGATCAGCTTGCAGCCAAGCCGGAGCTGATGAACGCCGCCATCGAAGGCGGCAAGGCGGCTTTCAAGGTCAACTGTGTGCAGTGCCATGGTTCGGGTGCGGCTGGCTCAAAGGGCTATCCCAACCTCAACGACGATGACTGGCTGTGGGGTGGTGATCTGACCGCAATCCACTACACGATCGAAAACGGAGTTCGGAACCCCGATCACGCGCAGACGCGCCAGTCGCAGATGCCCGCTTTTGATGGTGTGCTGACCCCGGCTGAAATTTCAGCGGTGGTGGCGCACGTGCGCGCGATTTCGGGCCAGCGCAAGGCCGATGGCCTGTCGCAACAGGGTGCGGCATTGTTCGCAAATAACTGCGCCGTGTGCCATGGTGCCGATGGCAAGGGCGGTCGTCAGGTTGGCGCGCCTAACCTGACAGATGGTATTTGGCTCTATGGTGGCGACACCGAAACGATTACAGAAACTGTTCGTAAAAGCCGACAGGGCGTGATGCCGCGTTGGGGCCACAAGCTCGACGCAGCGACGATAAATATGCTCGCGGCTTATGTTCATTCGCTGGGCGGAGGAGAGGCGACCCAGGCACCTCAGGAGGTCGCAGCTTCAAATGTCGAGCGCAAGTGATCTAGAGAGCAACCAGTCTCTCTACGCCAAACGGAAGGCCGTCTACCCCAAGGCGGTGGACGGCTTCTTCCGCCGCCTCAAATGGGCAATCATGGTCGTCACACTGGCGATCTATTATGTGACGCCGTGGTTGCGCTGGGATCGTGGGGCCTATGCCCCCGATCAGGCGGTTCTCGTCGATCTGGCACATCGCCGCTTCTATATGTTCTCGATCGAAATCTGGCCGCATGAGTTTTACTATGTGGCCGGGCTTCTCGTCATGGCGGGGATCGGGCTGTTCCTCGTGACATCGGCGGTCGGCCGCGCATGGTGCGGCTATGCCTGCCCGCAAACGGTGTGGACCGATCTCTTCCAGCACGTTGAACGCTGGATCGATGGGGATCGTAATGCCCAGATCCGTCTCGACAAGGCGCCCTGGGGCGTTGAAAAGATCGCCAAGCGCCTGTTCAAATGGGCGGTGTGGCTGCTCATTGCGGTGACGACAGGCGGGGCGTGGATTTTCTACTTTGCCGATGCGCCGACGCTGGCGCGCGAGTTCTTGATGGGCGATGCGCCGGCGGTCGCTTATTCGACGGTTGGCGTGCTGACTGCCACAACCTTCATTTTCGGCGGCTTCATGCGCGAGCAGGTGTGCATTTATATGTGCCCGTGGCCGCGTATCCAGACGGCGATGCTCGACGAAAAGTCGATGATCGTCACCTATAAGGACTGGCGCGGCGAACCGCGCACACGCGGCCTCAAGAAGACCGCCGATACCGGGACGAAAACAGGCGATTGCATTGATTGCTTCCAGTGTGTGTCGGTTTGCCCAACGGGGATCGACATTCGCGAAGGGCCGCAGATTGGCTGCATCACTTGCGCGCTATGCATCGACGCCTGCGACACTGTGATGGCGCAGATCGGCAAACCGCGCGGCCTGATCGACTATTGCACGCTCGATGATGCCGCGGTTGAAAAGGCGGGCGGCAAGGCGCAACCACACCTCAAGACGATTTTTCGTCCGCGCACACTGGTTTATCTCGGCATCTGGTCGTCCATCGGCTTTGCAATGCTGTTCGCGCTCGGTGCGCGGACGCGGCTTGATCTTAACGTCCAGCATGATCGCAACCCCGTCTATGTCCAGCTTTCGGACGGCGCGGTGCGCAACAACTACACCGTCAAGGTCCGTAACATGGAAGCGCGTCCGCGCGATGTGGTGCTCAAGATCGGCGGTCTGCCCGGCGCGGTCGCCTGGACGGCCGATGGCGAGCGCGACGGCGCGACCGACACGGTGAGGGTCACGGCACCTGCCGATAGCGTCCAGAAGGTGCGTCTGTTTGTGGCGGCGCCGCAAAAAGGCCCGGCGCGTTCAGAGTTTCTGATTTCGGCACACGCCGCATCGGGCAAGGAAAAGGGCGATGAGGATGAGGTCGTGTTCGAGCGACCGGCAACCGAGGAGGCGGAATGATGCAACGCAAGTTCACGGGCTGGCATATGACCGGAATTCTTGTGGCCTTCTTCACCGTGGTCGTTTCGGTCAACATCGTCATGGCGCGCGCCGCCATCGGCACATTTGGCGGGGCGGTTGTCGAAAACAGCTATGTGGCGAGCCAGAAGTTCAACTCATGGCTGGATAAGGCAGAGGCGCAAAAGGCGCTGGGCTGGCAGGTGAAAACCGGGCTTTTGCCGGACCGCCGCGTGGCTGTGGATGCCTTTGCCGATGGTCGTGCGCTGCACGGCCTTGGCATTGGTGCCGTTGTGCGCCACCCCCTTGGCCATGTGCCGGAAACGAAGCTAAGCTTTGTGGCGGCAGGCGACGGGCGTTGGGTCAGCACCGCGCCGCTGCCACAGGGGCGCTGGACGGTGCATCTTGCCGTCCGCCGAGGCGGCGATGATTATCGCGTGGTTGAAACGCTGCGATGAACGCGCCCGCCGCCGCCCATGACCTCCGGCAACTGCCTGAGACGCTGCTCTCCATTCCGGGGATGCATTGCGCGGGCTGCATCTCGAAGATCGAGAACGGCCTTGCGCTGACGCCGGGCATTGCCGCGGCGCGCGTCAACTTTACGGCAAAGCGCGTCACCGTGACGCACTTGCCGGAGCTGGCAGTGCCACAACTGGTGGAGGCCGTCGGGCGGCTCGGCTTTGAAGCGCAGCCGGTGCTTGATCCAGCGACGTTCGAAACGGGCGCGGAAAGCCGGACCCTGCTAAAGGCGCTGGCTGTTGCGGGCTTTGCCTCGATGAACATCATGCTTCTGTCGGTGTCGGTCTGGTCTGGCGCGGAAGGCGGCACGCGCGACTTGTTCCACTGGCTGTCCGCGATGATCGCGCTGCCGACCATCGCTTATTCCGGGCGACCGTTTTTCCGCTCGGCATGGAAGGCGCTGAGTAACCGGCATACCAATATGGATGTGCCGATTTCCATCGGCGTGATCCTCACAGCGGCGCTCAGCCTGTTTGAAACCATCGTTCACGGCCCGCACGCCTATTTTGATGGCGCGGTGATGCTCATCTTCTTTCTGCTCGGCGGCCGCTATCTCGATAGCGTCATGCGGGATCGCGCGCGTGAAGGCGTGGCGGCTCTGCTCAAGCACACCGCGCCCGGTGCGCTTGTGCTGGATGAAGCGGGGCGCTCCGGCTGGGTCGATGCGAAAGAGCTTCAGCGCGGCATGGTGATGCTGGTGGCCGCAGGTGAACGGCTGGCCGCCGATGGCGTCATCATCAAGGGCGTTTCCAATTTCGATATGTCGCTTCTCACCGGCGAGTCCGTTCCGGTGTCGCTGGGCATTGAATCGACCGTCCATGCGGGCACGCTCAATCTTGATGCGCCCATTGAAGTGCGGGTGACCGAGACAGGTGCAGGCACGGCGATTGCCGACATTGCCCGGATGATGGAACAGGCCGGTCAATCCAAATCGCGCTATGTGCGCGTGGCGGACCGTGCAGCGCGGCTTTATGCGCCTGCCGTTCATACGCTTGCGGCCTTGAGCTTTGCCGGCTGGATGATCGCGGGTGTGGGCTGGCATGAGGCGCTCTTGATTGCGGTGGCCGTGCTCATCATCACCTGCCCGTGTGCGCTGGGCCTTGCCGTGCCTGCCGCACAAATCGTGGCGGCGGGCGCGCTCATGAAGAAGGGCATCCTCGTCAAGGACGGCTCTGCGCTGGAGCGGCTGGCGGAAGTGGATCGCGCGCTGTTCGACAAGACGGGCACGCTGACGCTTGGTCGCCCGGAGCCGACCAATGTTGATCGCCTTGGGGCGAGCGATGCCGCCATTGCGCTGGGCCTTGCCCGCGCCAGCCGCCACCCGTTGAGCCAGGCGCTGCGGCGCACGCTTGAACGCCGCGAGGTGGAGGCCGCCGTGCTGGAAGGTGTTGCCGAACAGCCGGGCTTTGGCATCACCGCGCATTGGCAGGGCGCTCAAGTTTCGCTGGGTCGTCCCGCGCAGCTGGAGGCCGAAATGTCAGCACTGGCCGTGGAACTCAAGGTTGGTGATCGCGCGCAGCTTTTGACCTTTGAAGATGCGCTGCGCCCCGATGCGGCAG
Source organism: uncultured Sphingomonadaceae bacterium (assembly GCA_937873035.1). Taxonomy (GTDB): domain Bacteria; phylum Pseudomonadota; class Alphaproteobacteria; order Sphingomonadales; family Sphingomonadaceae; genus Aquisediminimonas. The sequence continues at coordinate 19,313 of CALMVA010000030.1, forward strand.
ATGTTGTTACGCAATTGTCTGCGCTGGGGCTGGAAAGCGGCATCATATCTGGGGACCGGGCCAGTGCCGTTGCGCCGGTCGCGCGCGCGCTTGGCCTGACCGCGCAGACCGGGATGCAGCCGCAGGACAAGCTTGATGCCATAGATCGGCTCTCCACCGCTGGCGCAAAGGTGCTGATGGTGGGCGACGGCCTGAACGATGGCCCGGCGCTTGCCGCAGGCTATGCCTCGCTCGCGCCTGCCTCGGCCAGCGATGCCGGGCAGAATGTGGCGGACGCCGTTTTTCTTGGCGACAGCCTCAAGCCCGTCGTGATTGCCATTCGCGTTGCGCGCGCGACCCAGCGGATCGTGCGGCAAAACTTCGTGATTGCCATCGCCTATAACGCGATTGCCGTTCCAATGGCGATTGCAGGCATGGTGACGCCGCTCATTGCTGCGCTGTCCATGTCGGGCTCGTCGCTCATCGTCGTCGCCAATGCGCTGCGACTCAAAGGGGCGGCACGATGACAGGCATTGCCATTCTCATCCCGATTGCGCTTGGCCTTGGCCTGCTGGGGCTGGCGGCCTTTTTCTGGTCGCTGCGCAGCGGACAATTTGAAGATCTCGACGGCGCAGCGATGCGTATTCTGATCGATGAAGAAAGCCCGGAGGGCGACGCATGATTCTGGTTGGGCGCCATCTCGCGCCTGTTTTTGCGCTGGCAATCATGCTGCCCGCGCCGATGGCGCAGGCGCGGGTGATTGTGGTCGGTATGTGCGGTGGCGGCACCAGCCGCGTGGTCCTTCCGCAAGGCGGCAACGGCCCGATGCCCGCCGATGACCATGAGTGCTGCCGCAAGGGCTGCCATGCCGGGTCTGACCGGCGCAAAAAGAACAACCAGTCGCCCGGCGACTGCTGCTGATTTTCTGAAAGGTTGAGAAACGGGATGGCGCGGCTTTTGCGCGGGGCCGCCGCCGTCGCTTCGTTGCGCCCGCTGCGCGCGCGTTTTCGGCGCATAAAAAGGCGGGGCCGGCGATTGCCAGCCCCGCAGGGGAGGAGCTCTAAGTAACTGGAGTAATCGGGATCAGAGCTTGAAGCCGACGCCCACGCCGAAGACGAGTGGGTTAAGCTTCACGCGAACGCTCTGCGTGCCGAGATTGGCCGTGACGAGACGCGCCGTCGTGCGGATGTCGATATATTTGACGTCCAGATTGAGGAACATCTTGTCATTGATGGCGATGTCGGTGCCGACCTGTGCGGCCCAGCCGAAGCTGCTCTTCATCTTGACATCGGTCGAACCGGCGACGGCTTCAAAGCCCGATGAGGCCTTTTTTGAATAGAAGAGCGTGTAGTTGATGCCAGCGCCGACATAGGGACGAACCTTGCCTTCAGGCACAAAGTGATATTGCGCGGTCAGCGTCGGAGGCAGAACCCAAGTCGAAGCCAGCTTGCCGATGCCGCCGGTCGTGCCGGTAACGCCCGAAACGCTGTGCTTCGTGGTTGCGGCAATCAGCTCGAAGCCGATATTGTCGGTGACCATCTTGGTGATGTCGACTTCAGGCGTGACGGCGTTGTTGACCTGAACGGTTTCCGCCGGAAGCGTCGGAAGAATTCCGCCCGATTTTTCATTGGGGGCAACCATGATGCCGCGCAGGCGCACATAGGTGTCGCCCGCCGCCGCCATGGCGGGGGTTGCAACGGCGCTGGCGAGAATGGTTGCCAGCAGAATTTTCCCCTTTTGGATGCTCATTGATTTCTCCTTTGGTGAGCAGTTGAAGCTATTTCCGGCAGGTGTTGATGCCGAAGATCCGGTAGGCCGGGCAGAAGCGGAACAGCCCGGTGAAAAGCGGGACGAGGCCAACCCAGCCCAAAGGCGTTTTCGGCCCCACAAAGACGAGCGCGATCAGCACAAGGCCCGCGACGATCCGCAGGAGCCGATCAAGCGATCCGACATTGACGCCCATGTTCATTCTCCCTTTCCGCTTCACCGGCCCAAAAGGACCGGAATGTCGGAATGTGTTGAAAGGCGGCGCGTGACCCCGCCCAGCAGCGTCTGGCGCAGGCGAGAGTGGCCATAGGCACCGATCAGGATCGCGCCTGCACCAAGGACTTTCGCCGCTTGTGAAATCAGGCTGTCCGCCGGGCCGTCGCCGCTCGCAAAGCTCTGCAGGTCAGAGCCGATGCCGTGGCGCGAGAGATAGGCCGAGGCTTCGGTCTGCGGATAGTCTTCGCCATCCTCGCCCACCGAGACGAGCGTCACGGAACTGGCGAGCTTGAGTGCGGGAAGTGCCTCGCGGATGGCGCGGGCGGCTTCTTCCGAAGCATTCCAGCCGATCACGACCGGGGCCGTGGCATCATAGCGATTGACGCCTGCGGGCACGACCAGAACGGGGCATCCGGCATTGACGGCGACATCATCGACAATGGCGAGCGGGCTTTCCGCCCCGGTGCGTTCCCGCCCGGCCTGGCTCAGAATGACGAGGTCGGCCAGCGATGAGACTGAAACGAGCGTCTGCGCCGGATCACCATCATAAGATTGCCAGTCCCAGCGGACATCTTCGTTCTTCAGGCGGGCCTCCACCTTGGCGCGCATCTGGTCTTCCGCTTCACGCAGACCTTCCACCAGCGCGCCGCTGGCGAACACACCCCCCATGGGATCAAAACCGACATAAGCGGTAAAGGGCGTCACATAGGCGCAGGTCAGATGGGCGTCGTGCGCGCGGCAGACGTCGAGCGCCACCGAAAGGCGGCTTTCAAACCCAGTGTCCTCATATGTGTGGAGCAAGATCGATTTCACGACTGCCGCTGCCCTTCTGGCTCGTTTAACTGCTACTGTTTTGGGGGTTTTTGAGCGACCCGTCTTTGACCGATGACAAGAAGTTGCTTGATCGAGGTCAAAGCCGTGTGGCGTGGCTTTCCGCTAGGCCTAGGCGAATGTGGCGCTATCACTCGGAACTCATTGAGCGGCCTGTCCCGCGCTATACGAGCTACCCTCCTGCAACTGCGTTTCGGGAGGATGTGGGGGCGGATGCGCAGGCGCAGGCGCTGAACGCGGTTGGTGCTGGCACGCCGCTCTCGCTCTATGTCCACATTCCCTATTGTCAGCAGATTTGCTGGTATTGCGGATGCAACACGGGCGTTGCAGGCAAAACGCATCGGCTGACGGCTTATCTGGCCGCGCTTGAGGCGGAGATTTCACTCGTCGCCAAAATGCTGGGTGGGCGTGGCAAGCTGCACCGCATTGCCTTTGGCGGCGGTAGCCCCAACGCCATTGATCCCATCGCCTTTGTCCGGCTGGTTGACCGGCTGGTCACGATCTTTGGCGGCGGGCAGGCACCTGATATTTCAGTCGAGATTGATCCGCGCGCCTTTACGCCCGAATGGGCGATGACACTCGCCATCGCGCAAGTTTCGCGCGTCAGTTTTGGCGTCCAGAGCTTTGATGAGCATATTCAGGCCGCCATTGGCCGCATCCAGCCCGTGTCGATGATCGACACCTGCATCTCCGCCCTGCGCGCACGCGGCATCAAGGCGATCAATTTCGATCTGATGTATGGCCTGCCGTTCCAGACCATCGAAAAGCTGGATGCGACGCTCGATGAGGTTGTCCGTATGCGGCCAAGCCGCGTGGCGCTGTTTGGCTATGCACACGTGCCGCAGATGTTCCCGCGCCAGCGTCGTATAGACGTGTCTGCGCTGCCCGGCCATGCCGAGCGGTTTGAACAGGCCGCGCACGGGCATGATCGGCTGGTGCGCGAAGGCTATGTCGCCATTGGCTTCGATCATTTTGCACTGCCCGAAGATCCGTTGGCGGTTGCCGCGCAAAAGGGGCAGGTGCGGCGAAATTTCCAGGGCTTTACCGAAGATCAGGCAGAAGTGCTCATTGGCTTTGGCGCAAGCTCGATCAGCCTGTTCCCCGATCTGATTGTCCAGAATGAGAAGAATCCCGGCGCTTATCGGGAGCTGGTCGGCCAGTCACGTTTGCCCGGCACGCGCGGTGTGCGGCGCGGCGATGATGATCGCGCGCGCGGCGCGCAGATTGAAAATCTGCTCTGCCAGCTTCAGACTCGGCTTGATCCGCAAATGCTCGACCCGCAGCTGGATGCCATGCTCTCGCACTTTGTGTCGCTGGGCATATTGGAACGCTGTGGCGACACGCTGAAGATCACGCATGAAGGGCGGCCTTATGCGCGCAACATCGCGGCCGCTTTTGATCGGCACGCCGCCGCGCACTGAAAGCGGCGTTCAAAACCAGAAGCGGATGCCCGCTACCAGACTGTGCTCGCGCGTGTCATGTCCATCGGCCCGCGCATAGTCGGCGGTCTTGCCAACTGACCAGCCCCAATGTGCGCCGATATAAGGCGCGAACTCGCGGCGGATTTCATACCGCAGGCGCAGGCCAAGTTCGGCACTGGTAAGGCCATCGCCCACCCGCGCGGCGGGCATTTCCTGCGCTGAAAGGTTGATCTCCGCGCGCGGCTGAAGGATCAGGCGCTGGGTCAGGCGCTGGTCATAGCCGACTTCAAGGCGCGCCGTTGCTTGCCCCTTGTCTGAAAGGAAGGCGGCGGCCTGCACTTCAAACTGATAAGGCACGCGCCCCTCAACGCCGAGCGTGGCCCAACTGCGCTGGGGCGCTGTGCCAAAATCCTGCCGCAAACCCGCTTGCAGGGTCCACCATGGGTCAAGCGCCCTGGCGTAGAGCGCCTGAACTTCACCATGTTCAAGCGCCGCGCCGAGGCTGCCTTCACCCTTGCTCTTGAGCATCACCCGGTCAACATCGCCCCACCATGTCTCGCCTTCCCATGCATAGCCGTTACGCCCTTCATGGATGCGCAGTTCTGCAAGATCGAGCGTGGTCTTGCTATAAACGGGCCGGGGCGGGTGCATTTCGGCAGCCGCAGCGGCGGCCATGTCTTTTGCATCCCAATAGCGGGCGGCGGGGCTGTCATGCGCAACCGGCGGCGCTTCGGCACTGCCCGGCGGCTGGTCGGTTCCGGTCGGTTCTGCGACATCGTCAGGGGCCTCCACCGGCATATGATGCCCGGAGTGCTGTGCAAGTGCCGGAGTCGTGCCGGCAGCGAGCAGAAGCAGCAGGATCAGCCTCATGCCGCCGCCCCTTCCATTGGGCGGACCTGCACCACGCGCATCATCCCCATCGCCATGTGGAGGAAGAGGTGGCAGTGGAAGGCCCAGTCGCCGGGAAGCGCGGTCACGTCCCAACTGACTTTGCCGCCGGGCAGCACGTTCACGGTATGCTTGCGCGGTGAATGATCGCCATGGCCCGTCACCAGCTCGAAGAAATGGCCGTGCAGGTGGATGGGGTGCGCCATCATCGTATCGTTGATAAGCGTCACGCGCACGCGCTCGCCGGAGCGCATGGGGATGGGCTCGTGCGCCTCGCGCATCGTCTTGCCGTCCATCGACCACATATAGCGGTCCATCGCGCCGGTCAGATGCACTTCGATTTCGCGTTCGGCAGCGCGCACATCGGGGTTGCGCTCCAGCGCCACGAGATCGCGATAGACGAGCACGCGATGGTCAAGCCCATCAAGGCCAAGGCCGGGGTCGCCCGTGCGGTCCATCGGCATCGGGTTTATCATTTCCACGCCGGGGCCAAGCTTCACCTGCGGGGCGTTGTTGCCATCGCGCATCGAATGGCCCGACATATCCATGCCCTCCATTTCCATCCCCATGTCCTTCATGGTGAGCAGCGGGCGGGCGCGCAGCGGTGGCACCGGCGCGCGCATCCCGGCGCGTGGGGCGAGTGTCGCTACGGCCATGCCTGATCGGTCAACCGTTTCCCCAACAATGGTGAAGGCGCGATCTTCGACGGGCGTCACGATCACATCATAGGTTTCGCCCGGAGACATCTGGAACTCGTCGACCATCACCGGGCGAACATCCAGCCCGTCTGCGGCCACGACCTGCATGGCAAGGCCGGGGATGCGCACGTTGAACACGCTCATTGCAGCCCCGTTGATGAAGCGCAGCCGCACCCGCTCTCCGGGCTTGAACAGGGCTGTCCAGTTGCCGCCCGGCCCGTGACCGTTGATGAGGTGGCGCATCACCTTGCCCGTCGCGTCCGAAAGATCGGTCGGGTCCATGCGCATCTGCCCCCAGGCGAGGCGGTCAGCAAGCGACTGATCCTTGCCGGAGAGCAGCCCGGCCAGTGTCTGGCGCTGGTGGTTGTAATAGCCCGGCTCGACCTTGAGGTTGCGCAGGATGCGCGCGGGATGAACGAAGCTGTGGTCGCTCAGCATCACCACATGGTCGCGATCATAAGGTGCCGCGTCCGGCCCGGCGGGGTCGATAACGATCGGCCCATATTGGCCCATCATTTCCTGCAAGCCCGAATGGCTGTGATACCAGTAAGTGCCCGCCTGTTCGATGGGGAAGTCGTAGGTGAAGCGCGTGTGCGGCTTGATGCCGGGGAAGGACACGCCGGGCACGCCATCCATCTGGAAGGGCAGCAGCAGCCCGTGCCAGTGGAGCGAGGTGTCTTCATCAAGCGTGTTTTCCACCGTCAGCCGGAAGGTCTGGCCCTGTTTCAGGCGCAGCAGCGGCGCGGGCACGGTGCCGTTGATGCTGATCGCGCGCGCGGGCTTGCCGTCGATGGAGAGCGTATCGCGCGCGACGCGCAGGGTGATGTCTTCACCCGAAAGCGTTGGCAGCCCGGTTGAAACGGGTTGTGCCCACACCGGGTAGCGCGGTGCAAGTGCCAGCGCCCCGCCGCCAAGTGCAGCACCTTTCACCAGTGCGCGGCGCGAAAGAAGATGGGTCGTCATTGGGTGTCGCGTGGCAAGCCTGCCAAATCCTTGCAAAAATCCGGTGCGAAATCGCGGGAAGTTGATTAGGCCCTATCTATGTCGCGCCTGTGTGCGTTCCAAGGAGCAAATCATGACGTTCTTTCGTTTCTCCGCCCTGTTTGCCGCATCCGTGGGGCTGGCTGCGGCATCATCGGCCATCGCGCGACCTGCGCTCGTTTCGTCCGCGCCCGCGATGGCGGCGACGGCTGCCAATGTGAAGAGCGTGACACTCACTTTCTCGGAAGGCCTCGCGCCCGCCCAGTCGGGCCTTGAGATCATCATGACCGGGATGCCCGGCATGGAAGGCCACCACCCGCCGATGCGGATGGGCGGCGTGAAGGTTTCGGTCAGCCCCGACCGCAAGTCGCTTGTCGCCACCATGACGCGCGCGCTGCCGATGGGCAGTTATGACGTGATCTGGCACGCCGCTGGAAATGACGGCCAGCGGGTTTCCGGCAAAGTGATCTTTTCCGCGCGCTGATCGAGGGCAAGGCCTTCCTGACCCCGAAGCGGGCGTCAGGAAGAGCGGCGCAGTGGCTCGGAAGGCTGGGCGAAGTAGCGCGCCCAGACATAGCGCCATGGCACGATGAAATAGGCGATGATGATGCCGATGCAATCTTCAAACAAACCCTGAAATTCAATATTCCATGCGCCGTGCAGCCATGCGCGCAGGGCGATCAGCACCAGCCAGATGGTTTTCCAGGCAATTTCATACAGCATCAGCGGCAGCATTTGCAGTGGATAGCGCACGCCCAGCAGGCTCATCAGGGCAAGTGCTGCCAGCATCGACTTTGCCAGTCCCCATTGGAGCGGCTGGCCTGTGGATTCAAACAGCACACGATACCAGACGAAGCCGCCCATGACGAACGCCATCAACAGAAACAGAAGGCGCATCGCGTTGATCTGCCATTGTGGCACATGAGGGAAATCGGGCGTGGAAGACTTGGGCGCGAGAGACAAGGACATAACACGAACCTCTGCCGATCTGGAGCAAGGTCCGTATCACTGTATTAATACAGTGAATATGTCAAGCCAGGGCCTTTGCGATCCCTCAGCGCTCTGGCGCGGGCGCTCCTAAGCACTACAAACTGCTCACGACGCGATTTCCGACAGCTTCGGCCGCTTCCTTCAGAACGCCAATGATCTGCTCTTCCGTGAACCTCGTTCGCTTCATCTGTCCGTCCTTCCAATGGGCCGGACTCTAATCAAGTTTGGAGGAAAATCAGGGGGTCACGTCACCGGAAACCATTCCCTTCGGATCACGGGCAAGCTCATTGGTAAACTCCCTGAGCAAGTAAAGTCATTTCTCGGTATGGCCACTACCTCGAAGGGCACGTATTGGAACTTGCTCGACGGAGGTCCGTTATGAATGACAGCGATTTTCAGATCGGCGCGCTTGCATTTTTAGAAGGGATGCATGGACTAAATATGCGTCGTGAATACAAGCAAGCAAAAGAAGAAAAGGATAATTTTTATATAATAAATTTCAATGATATTAAAATATAAATTTACAGAGATCAGTATGACATATTTAAAGATGGAAAATTGATTGAAAAAATAGAATATGAAGATGCTGGGAACTTTGAATATCTTATTCAATCATTTTTAAAATCAGTGCAATCTCAAATTTAATATATTAATAACTATGTTAATAATTATATTGAAATTGAATTAATGCGAAAGCGCGCTAAATTGACGGCCTAGAATTACGGTGAGGATTGGGATGACCGCCAAGCTCGTGCCCGAACGCAGCGGGCTTGCCGCCACGCACACGCGCGACGTCTATTACGGTTACGACCTCAGGAACCTGCAAACCTATGCGCGGTTCGACAGTCCCTCTGGCGAAGGCGTTGCCAGCGCCTATGACGGGTTCGGGCGGCTCGCCGCCTCCAGCCTCACCATGGACGGCGCGACGCGCCTTCTTCCATGAAGCCGTTCTGCATGTCGACGATGATATGCGCGGTGCGCTTTGGACCGCACGTCGCTATGGCGCTCTGCAATGCGATCAATGACCGCCTCAAGGTCGACAGAGCGCGGCATGGTGAAATTCCCTTCTGAAGGCTCTCAGAGGTGTATCAGGCCGCCTCCAGCGCGGTTAATTTGGCGCAACGTGGCGAACTGCCGGGTCACGCGAAAACGCATTCCCGGACGGGCGCGCAGACGCTCTCGCAGACCCATCAAGTGTCCGATGCAATGAGGGACCTGAGACGACTGCTAGAATTCTGCGGGAAGGCCGGGAGAGACCGGTCTCGGTGTGCCAGTTGAGATTTTTGGCCAGCCAAAGTGGCGCAGAATTGCGCGATTTCGCGGCGGTAATTTGAAAAAAATCATTTTAAAACAAGGATTTAGGTGCGTGGTGGAGCTGAGGGGAATCGAACCCCTGACCTCATCATTGCGAACGATGCGCTCTACCAACTGAGCTACAGCCCCGCACCCAAGAAGCGAGCGCTTAGCGGCACATGGGGCGCGTTGCAATGGGGTTGCGCTTGCGGATTGCCGCTTTTGCAATAGAACCTTCTCCTGACCCGCGCGCGAGGCGAAGACCTTGGCGCATCCACAGGAAGAGGAGATCGCCGCATGGCGCGTGCATGGTATTTCACATCGACGCCGGAAGGCCTGCCCACGCTCGATAATGTCGCGCTGCGCGAGATGCCTGCTCAGGCGCTTGGCCCCAGCCAGATTCGTGTGCGCAACGAATATCTCTCGGTTGATCCCTATATGCGCGGCCGCATGACGACGATGAAGTCTTATGTGCCGGGCTTTGAATTGAATGAGCCGATGACGGGCGGGGCCGTGGGCGAAGTCATCGAAAGCACGGCAGAAGGCTATGCCGTGGGCGACAAGGTGATGCACATGAACGGCTGGCGCGACGAGGCAATTGTCGACATCACACCAGGCGGCGGGCCGACCGATCCGCAAAAGCTTCCACCCCTCAACGTGCCGATCCAGACCTTCCTCCACAATCTGGGGCTGACGGGCGCGACGGCCTATATGGGCCTGATGAAGACAGCTGCGGCCAAGCCGGGGGACATCGTGTTCGTTTCGGCCGCCGCGGGCGCTGTTGGCTCGGCGGTGGTCCAGATTGCCAAGAAGAAGGGCATGACAGTTATCGGCGCGGCAGGCGGTGCCGCCAAATGCCAATGGGTGCGGGAACTGGGGGCCGATGCCTGCATCGACTATAAGGCCGGGCCTGTGCTGGCGCAGCTGGCGGCCGCCGCACCCGATGGCATTGATGTCTATTTCGACAATGTCGGTGGTGACCATCTTGATGCCGCGATTGCTCTCGCGCGAGATTTTTCGCGCTTTGCAATCTGCGGGATGATCGAGGGCTATAATGATGACCCGATGGCGGGAGTCGAGATGCACGCGCTGATGCGCATCATCGTGGCGCGCATCAACATTCGCGGTTTCATCTTCACCGATTATGCCGAGTTCATGGGTGAATTTCTGGCAGATGTGGCACCGATGGTGTTGTCTGGCGAGATGAAGATGCGCGAGACGGTGCATGAAGGGCTGGACAGCAGCTTCGATGCGTTTCTGGGGCTGTTTGCGGGTGCCAATACCGGCAAGATGCTGGTGCGTATCTGATGGGGCTGCGGGTCACGCCATCGGGCCAGGCCTGCGGGGCCGAGGTGTGCGGCGTTGATCTGTCGCAGCCTGTATCGGCAGATCTGGCGGGGGAGATCCGGGCGCACTGGCTTCAGCATCACGTGCTGTCCTTTCCCGGTCAGCGACTGGACGATGATGATCTGGAGCGGTTCACGCTCGCCATGGGCGGTTTTGGGCATGATCCCTTCATCGCACCCGTCGCGGGACGTGACCATGTGATCGCCATTGCCCGGCGCGCCGATGAAACAGCGCCGCTTTTCGCTGAAAACTGGCATAGCGACTGGAGCTTTCAGGCTGTGCCGCCCGCAGGCACCTGCCTCTATGGCATCACGATTCCGCCCAAGGGCGGCGATACACTCTTCGCCAACCAGCACGCAGCACTCGATGCCATGCCCGATGCGCTGCGTGATCGTGTGCAAGGGCGCATTGCCATTCACTCTGCGCGTCGGGCCTATGCGCCCGATGGCGCTTATGGAATGGCGGATAGGGGCAAGGGGCGCTCGATGGACATCCGCCCATCGGCTGACGCGCTGGCGACACAGGCGCATCCGCTAGTTCGTCCGCATCCTGAAACGGGCCGCATGGGCCTGTTCAGCTGCTTTGGCTACATCATTGGCCTTGAAGGAATGGCCGATGATGAGGCGGTGCCGCTGCTCATCGAGCTATACCAGTGGCAAGGACGCGAGGCCTTTCAATATCGCCACAAATGGCAGGCCGGCACCTTGCTGATGTGGGATAACCGCTCGGTGCTGCACTGCGCGACGGGTGGCTATGAGGGCTATGCGCGCCTTCTCCACCGGACGACGATCCGGGGCGTTTGAGCTGCCGCCCGCGCCCGGCCCCTTGCCAAGCGGCGCAGGGGCTTTCACAGTCGCAGTGATGGTGCGTGCGTCTTTCCCGGTTTCGGTTTTGGCTGTCTTTCTGCTGGCGGGGTGCGTCTCGGCGCCAGAACCTGCGCCCGCGCCGCCGCCGTCGCCGCCGCGCCCCGTCTCCCGGCCAGTGGCTCCACCGCCTGCGCCGCCTTCGTCGCCCAATTGGGAGGATTGGAAGGCCACGCCCGGAGACTGGGCCTATCGCCGCGATGCGCGCGGATCGGTCGCGCTGTTCGGCGTGCCGGGCACCAATGCCGTCTTCCTCGCGCGCTGCGATACGGCGCGGGCGCGCATCTATTTGTCGCGTGGCGGCAATTTTGCAGCGGGTGAAACCGGGCAGATGACGATCAAAGCCTCATCGGCGACGAAGAGCTATGCCGCGATGAACAGCGATGCGACGCCACCTTATGTGGCAGCAGAAGTCTTGCCCTCTGATCCGCATCTTGATGCCATGGCCTATAGCCGCGGAAAATTTATTGTGAGCATCAAGGGTGCTGCTGATCTGGTGGTGCCGACATGGGCTGAATTCGCGCGCGTGGTCGAGGATTGCCGGGGCTGAAACAAGGGTGCGGCGCACCGGCCCGAAGCTTTGATTCTGACAGCATCTGCGAACATTACAAGACTTGAAAGCGCGCGCGGCCTGACTCATGTTGCGGATGCGAACCGGCCGGTTCGCCAGACGCAACCACGCGAAAGGAGGTGATCCGATGTCTCATGGTCAAGCTAAGAGGTCGGAAAGGGTGATCCGCAGCTAGGCGCGTCTCATCGCTGCCTTTGGTCTCTGCAGAAACGGAAGCCGCTGAACTGATACAGCTGGCTCTACACCTCCGATCGCTGACCATGCTGAAGGGTCGTGGAACCGCAAGGTTCTGCGGCCCTTCTCATATGCGTGTCGGGCCAGCCTTTGCCTGCGCATAGGCTTGTGTCCCGCGCCAATAGACGCGGTCATCAGGCAGAATTCTGGCAATGGCGAGGTCTGGCAGCGTCTCAAGTTCGGCATAAAGCGGCCCGAAATCGGTTTCGAGCGTCGTCGCCAGAAGATGGTTCAGGCTTGGGATCACGAAATAGGCCTGCTGGTAATCGTCGATACGATATTGCGTCCGCATCAGGCGCAGCAGATCAAAGCCCAGCCGATTGGGGCTGGGATCATCGAGCGCGAACACGCTTTCGCCATAGCTGGAGACGATGCCCGCGCCATAGATGCGCAAGCCCCCCGCTTCTTCGATGAGCCCGAATTCCACGGTATACCAATAGAGCCGCGCCAGCTTGTGGAGCGCGCCGAACCCCAGCGAGCGCAGCCCGCCACGGCCATAGGCGGCCATGTAATCGGCAAAAACGGGATCCGCGAGCATCGGCACATGGCCAAACACATCGTGAAAGACATCCGGCTCCTGAAGATAGTCGAGCTGCTCTGGCGTGCGGATGAAATTGCCGGCCGGAAAGCGCCGGTTGGCCAGATGCTCGAAGAAGACATCATCGGGAATAAGCCCCGGAACCGCCACCACCTGCCAGCCCGTTGCCGCTATCAGCCGCGCGTTGAGCTCCCGATAATCGGGGATGCCGGGGCGTGAGAGTTTGAGAACGTCCAGCCCGCGCAAAAAGGCGTCTGCCGCGCGACCGGGCAGCATGGCGGACTGGCGCGCAAAAAGCCGGTCCCACATGGCGTGCGCGTCGGCGGAAAAGCCGTCCCAATTTTGCGCAACGGTCCAATCGGGTGCTGCACCCGGCGGCGGGGACTTATGGATATGTGACTCGGCGACCATGGTGCGAGCCTGACACAATAAAGTTTCAAATGAAACCGGATTGCATCAGGGGGCAACGTCAGATGTCGAGATTGGCGACGTTCAATGCGTTTTCCTGAATGAAGTCACGGCGCGGCTCGACGACATCACCCATGAGCTGGGTGAAGATTTCGTCGGCAAGATCGGCCTGTGCGATTTCGACGCGGAGCAGCGAGCGATTGTCGGGATCGAGCGTCGTTTCCCAAAGCTGTTCGGCGTTCATTTCGCCAAGGCCCTTGTAGCGCGAGATCGAGAGGCCCTTGCGCCCTGCGGCGAGGATCGCGTCGAGCAGTTCGGACGGGCGCGAGATCGCGGTCGTGCCCTTTGCGGGCGCGGCAGGAATATCGTCTGCATCGCTCTCGGCGGGCTGCGGTTCGGCCTGTGCCCGCGCGATGGCGATGAGGCGGCCAACGCTGGCATAGGTCTCGGCCTGCTCGGCGATAAGCGTGTGCAGGCGGCGCGCTTCCTGGCTGAACAGGAAGCTTTCTTCGATCATGTGATGATCGGTCACGCCGCGCCACAGGCGCTGGAGGTGATAGCCGCCTTCCTCTCCGACAAGGCCCGACCAGCGCGCTTCGGGATCGGCGCGGTTCAGCCATTCGGCGGCGCGGGTAATCGCCTGCGCGCGCTGCGCCGCGTCCAGCGCGGGATCAAGCGCACTGACAAGCGCCAGCCCTTCGATGATCGCGGGATCATATTTGCGCGGCACATAGCGCATCAGGCTGCGCATCCGGCGGGCATGGTCGATCAGCACTTTCAGGTCAGCGCCGGAGCGCGTGCCGCCCGCCGTTTCAAGCGCGTTGGCCGCAAGGCCTGCTTCCACCAGATAATCATCGAGTGCAGCATCGTCCTTCAGATAAACCTCGGAGCGCCCACGTGCGGCTTTGTAGAGCGGCGGCTGTGCGATGTAGAGGTGCCCGCGCGAAATGATGTCGGGCATCTGGCGGTAGAAGAAGGTCAGCAGCAGCGTGCGGATGTGTGCGCCATCGACGTCAGCGTCGGTCATGATGACGATCTTGTGGTAGCGCAGCTTTTCGATGTTGAAGTCGTCGCGGCCAATGCCGGTGCCCATCGCCTGAATGAGCGTGCCGACTTCCTTGGACGACAGCATCTTGTCAAAGCGCGCGCGCTCCACATTCAGGATCTTGCCCTTCAGCGGCAAAATCGCCTGATTGTGGCGGTTGCGGCCCTGCTTGGCCGAGCCACCTGCCGAATCGCCTTCGACGAGGAAGAGTTCGGACTTGGCGGGATCACGCTCCTGACAATCGGCAAGCTTGCCGGGCAGCGAGGCGATGTCCATCACGCCCTTGCGGCGTGTGAGTTCACGCGCGCGGCGGGCAGCTTCGCGCGCGGCTGCCGCATCGATGATCTTCTGGACGACCGCGCGGGCATTGGCCGGGTTTTCCTCAAGCCATTCGGCCATCTTGTCGGCCATCAGGCTCTCAAGCGGCTGGCGGACTTCGGAGGAGACGAGCTTGTCCTTGGTCTGCGAAGAGAATTTGGGATCGGGCAGCTTGACCGAAACAATCGCGGTCAGCCCCTCGCGCATATCCTCGCCGGTCAGGTTGACCTTTTCCTTCTTCAACAGGCCCGACTTTTCGGCATAGTTATTGAGCGTGCGGGTCAGCGCCGCGCGGAAGGCGGCCAAGTGCGTGCCGCCATCGCGCTGCGGGATGTTGTTGGTGAAGCAAAGGACGTTTTCGTAATAGCTGTCGTTCCATTCCAGCGCGACATCGATGCCGATGCCATCGCGCTGGCCCGAAACCGCGATAGGATCGGGGAAGAGCGGCGCCTTGGCGCGATCCAGCCACTTCACAAAGGCAGCGATCCCGCCTTCATAATAAAGTTCGACCTCCTTCTTCTCCTCATGCCGTGCATCGATGAGGAACAGGCGGACGCCCGAATTGAGGAAGGCGAGTTCGCGGTAGCGATGTTCGAGCTTTTCGAAATCGAACTCGGTGATCTTGAAGGTGTCGGGCGAAGGCAGGAAGGTGACGCGTGTGCCCTTTTTGCCATTGGCCGGGCCGACGACCTTGAGCGGCGCAACCGCATCGCCATGGCTGAACTGCATATAATGCTCTTCGCCGTCACGCCAGATGGTGAGATCAAGCGTGATCGAGAGCGCGTTCACGACCGAAACGCCCACGCCGTGCAGGCCGCCTGAAACCTTATAGGCGTTGTCGTCCGACGTGTTCTCGAATTTTCCGCCCGCGTGGAGCTGCGTCATGATGACTTCGGCTGCCGACACGCCTTCTTCGGCGTGGATGCCTGTCGGGATGCCGCGGCCATTATCTTCCACCGATACCGAGCCATCGGCGTTCAACTGGATGATGATCTTGTCGCAATGGCCTGCCAGCGCCTCGTCAATGGCATTGTCTGAGACCTCGAACACCATGTGGTGCAGGCCCGATCCGTCGTCCGTATCGCCAATATACATCCCAGGGCGCTTGCGCACCGCATCAAGGCCCTTGAGAACCTTGATCGAATCTGCACCATATTCGGACGTGTTGGGGGTGTTCTGCGGTTCGTCAGTCATGGCCGTCCCATAGGGAAAGACCCCGCAAAACCCAAGGGAAAACCGCCCCGATTCAGCGGGGGTTGGGGATCGTTTGGAGAGCGGCTCCGCCCTCGGACCTGGCACGTTCCTCTGCCACCAGTTCCTTGCGGCTAAGCTTGCCAACGAGCGTCTTGGGCAGGCTCTCGCGCACCTCAACCGCAACGACGCGTTCATGCTTGCCGAGCCGGGGGTTAAGCCAGTCCAGCAGCGCCGCGCCATCGGTATCCGCCCCGTCATTGAGCGTCACAAAGGCCTTGGGGCGCTCACCCGAATAGGTGTCGGGAATTCCGATAACGAGCGCCTCCTTCACAGCCGGATTGGTGTAAAGCACGGCTTCGACGCTGCTTGGAAACACCTTGAAGCCGCCCACCGCGATCATGTCCTTCAGCCGGTCGACAATGCGGATATAGCCATCCTCATCAATCTCGGCGACATCGCCCGTGCGCAGCCAGCCATGGGTGAAAACTTCAGCATCGGCTTCGGGCCGCCCCCAATAGCCTTTCATTACCTGCGGCCCGGAAAATGCGAGTTCGCCGGCCTCTCCGGCGGGTGCCGGGCGGGTTGGGTCTTCGCGGTCGAGCAGCGTCACATTGGTGCCGGGGATCGGCTGGCCGATCGTGCCGGGCTTGTTGAGCCCTTCATAAGGGTTGCACGAAACGACGCCCGCGCTTTCGGTAAGCCCATAGCCTTCGACCACCTTCGCGCCCGTCGCCGCCTCAAAACGGGCTTTCACTTCGGCGGGCAGCGGCGCACCGCCCGAAATGCAGACGCGCAGGCTGGAAAAATCGGTTGTGGCAGTATCGGGATGGTCGAGTAGCGCCTGATACATTGTCGGCACGCCCGGCAGCGCAGTTGCCTTTACGCGGGCGATGGTGGCGAGCGTCGCGGCCGCATCGAAGCGCGGTAACATGGCGATCATCCCGCCCGCCACCACGGTGCGGTTGAGCACACAGGTATTGGCAAAGACATGGAAGAAAGGCAGCACGCCCACGATGCGGTCGCCGGTCTCAGGCTTGGGGTCAATCGCATCGACCTGCCGCGCATTGGCGGTGAGGTTCGCGTGCGTCAGCATCGCGCCCTTGGGGGTGCCCGTGGTGCCGCCGGTATATTGGATGAGCGCGACATCATCGGGCGCAGGTGCTGCAAAGGCCGCCCCGCCATCATTGTCGATCAACCGGGAAAAGCGGGTGATACGCGGATCGTGCGGCACATTTGCCGTCTCACGCCGTTTGAACAGCCGAAAGGCAAGCGACTTTGCCACCGGCAGCACGCCTGCTACCGAGCCGACGACGAGCTTTTCCACCTGTCCGCGGTCCATCACCTTGAGTGCGGTCGGCAAAAGTGCCGCAGCGGAGAGCGTGACGAGCAGTTTCGTGCCGGAATCCACCGCCTGCGCCGCCAGTTCATCAACGGTGTAGAGCGGCGAAAAATTGACAACGACCGCGCCCGCCAGCAGCGCGCCATAATAAGCCGCGACATAATGCGGCACATTGGGCAGAAAGAGCCCGACTCTGTCTCCGGGCCGAACGCCAAGCCCGGCAAATCCGCAGGCAGCGCGGCGCACGGCATCTGCCACCTGTGCATAGGAATAGCGCCGCCCCATAAAGTCGAGAAATGGCGCTGCGCCCCGTTGCGCGGCGGCGGCCATGAACATCTCAGGCAGCGTTTGTGGCGCGAATCCCTGATCCCATTGGCCGGGGTGGCGATAGTGCGTCTGCCAGAGTGACTCGTTGGTCGTCATGAGCCCATGCTAGATGGGCCTGTGTGCAACTGCAAACAGGCCCATCCTTTCATCTGAAGCCCGAAATGGCTCAATATTTCGTCAGTTCAACCTGCATATTCTTATAACCATGCACGAAGCTGGCAGGCACGCGCACCGGCTCTCCCAGCACGTTCACGCGCAAGCGGCGCTTCTGCATTTCGGAGATGAGCGTGGTAAGCTGAAGCTCGGCCACGCGCGCGCCGACGCAGCGATGGATGCCATAGCCGAAGGAGAGGTGCCGACGCGCATTTTCACGGTCTACAATCACCTTGTCGCCATCGGGGAACACGCTTTCATCGCGGTTGGCCGAGCAATACCAGAGCGCCAGCTTGTCGCGCTTCTTGAGCTGGTGGCCGAACAATTCGGTGTCCTCGGTCACGGTGCGACGCATATGCGCCAGCGGCGTTTGCCAGCGGATCAGCTCGTGCATCGCGTTCACGGCCAGTTCGTGATCGTGGTTCTGCTCCAGCTTGGCACGCTCCGCCGGAAACCGGTCCAGCCCATAGGCAAAGGCCGTCATCGAGTTGCGCGTGGTATCGTTGCCGCCGACGATGAGGAGGATGAGGTTCCCCATGAACTCCTCATGGCTCATATGCTTCATCGCGTCGGACTGGAGCATGACCGAAATCAGATCGTGCTGGCCGGGGTTCTGGGCCTTCTTGTCCCAAAGCTGCTTGAAGGCGCCACCCATCTCAAACGCGGTCGCCAGCCGGTGCTGGCGTTTTTCAACCGTGTCGAAGCTTTCGATGTCACCCAGAACGTCCGACCAGTAGGTCAGCTTGTGGCGCTCTTCAAAGGGGAAGTCGAACAGGATGGCGAGCATCTGTGTGGTCAACTCGATCGAGACTTTTTCGACCCAGTCAAAGGGTTTGCCGACGGGCAGGCTGTCAAGCACGGCCGCCGTGCGGGCAACAGTGTCCGCGCGCATCCGTTCGACTTCAGTCGGGCCGAAGGCGGGGGCGACGGTGCGGCGCTGCGCGGTGTGCTGCGGCGGGTCCATGGCGATGAACATCGGCATGGGCACATCGCCTTCCTGCAGATGATCGATGCCGTCGCCCGCAACGGTGATGCCGCCATATTCCCAGCTTGACGAGAAGACCTTGGGCAGAGCTTCGATGTGCTGGATCGGCTTGTAGGTCGTGACCGACCAATAGGGGCCAAATTTGGAGTCCGGGCAATAATAAATCGGTGCCTGTTCGCGCATCTGGCGGCAGGGTTCCTGCCAAACGTCATTCGCAAACACTTCCGCGCGGGAAATATCCCACGGGTTCACATCAGCTACCGGGTCCTTGAGCACAGTCGCCACGACAGAGTCCTCTCATTTTATGATTCTTGCAGCACTCTGCCACTGTTTACATTGATGTCAATGAGGATTCGGTGACAGCGCGACGGCGCGTGTAAATCTGCGCCAGAGCGTTGCTCTTCAGCCCTTGCGACGGCGCAGGAAGGAGAAAAGCCCCGGTCCTGATTTGAGGACGCCCCGGCGGAATAATCTGGCGGAAATCCAGATGGTGATCGCGACCCACAGCAATTGCCAGAGTAATGCCGCGACATGGGGCCAGAGTGCCGCATCATTCGCGGCGCGGGCGGCCATGGCGAAGGGCGAACTGAAGGGGAAGATTTCCGCAAAACGTGCAACCGCGCTGCCGGGCTGGCCCGCCGCCTTGGACGCAAGGCCGAACATCGCCACCTGAAAGATGGTGATCGGCAGCGACATCATCTGGATTTCGCGCATGGTGGACGCCTGCGCGCCCACGCCGAGGAAAATCGCGCCAAGCAGCATGAAGGCCATTGCGAAATAGCCGACGCATAAAATGAGGAAGGTCGGCGCGCCAATTGCGGCGGTCAGCGCAGGCAGGCCGCTTGCGCCCGTCAGCACCGCAAGGCCGACGCCGCCCAGCACGATCCAGAAGCTGACGAACAACAGCGCAACGCCAAACATACCGACGAGCTTGCCGACAAACACCGATTCGAGCGGGGCTGCCGCGGCCAGAATCTCAATGACCTTGTTCGATTTTTCTTCGGCGAGCATCCCCACCGTCTGACCCGCGAGAAGCAGCGTAAGGAAGAAGATGGCGAACACTGCGCCATAGCCTGTCACCTGCCGTCCCTGCGCGCTGCCCGTGGCGGCCTTGGCCTCCTTGGCAACCGGGCGGCTGAGGCGCACACCGGGGGTGAGGCCCGCTTGCCGGTTGCGCAGACTCTGCTCGGCGAGTTCGGAGAGATAGGCCGCGCCACCCGCGCTTTCGCGCAAGATGGTGGGTGTCGCGAGCGGACCATAGAGAACCGCCGTGTAATCCGGGCTGGTGGCCGCCAGCATGGTCTTTGCGGCCCGCGCATCATCCGCGCCGTGGCTCACCACCACGTCGAGCCGCGAGGGGCCGATTTCCACCGGGTAAAGGTGGCGCATTTCGGCATCGGTGGCTTGGACCAGCGGCAAATCCTCCGCGGAAACAATGGCAGCGATGCGCGTTTTGTCCTGCGCGGAGGAAACCGCTTGCGACGCGCCGGTGCCGCCCAGCACCGCCATCACGATCATGAAGAGTGGCGCGAGCAGAAAGAGCAGGAATGTGGGTGTCGCGACCACGGCCTTGAAGTCTCGTCGGGCGATGACGCGTGTCTGCGCGAAGAAATTGCTCATCGTGCGGCCTCCGCATCCTGCTGGCGGGCATCGCCGACAATGCGCACAAAGGCGTCATGCAGGCCGGGACGCTGCATGGTGAGCCCGGCAACGCCATGGCCCGCCTCGATGAGCGACATCAACAGCCGCTCCGCCCCGCCATCGGGCACTTCAAAATGCCAGGCCCGGCCATCAAAGCGCGCATCGGCCGGCAGCAGCCGCGCGGCTTCTTCCCCGCGCTGGCAGGGCACATAATGCGCCTGCATCGGCAGCACGCCGCGGGCCTCCTCAACCGTGCCTTCAAAGCGCCGCTTGCCGCCTGCGATGATTGCCAGCCGCTCGCACAGTCGTTCGGCATGGCTCATCACGTGCGTGGAAAACAGGATGGTCGCCCCACGTGCGCTTTCTGCGCGGACAAGGCTTTCAAGATGTTCCTGATTGACAGGATCAAGGCCAGAAAATGGCTCGTCGAGCACGATCAGTTCGGGCCGGTGGACGATGCTGCCGAGCAGTTGGACAAGCTGTGCCATGCCTTTCGACATTTGGCGGATCTTGCGATCAACGGCGTGGCCAAGCCCCGCCTCTTCCATCATATCGCCCGCGCGGCGTCGCCCTTCGGCCCAGTCCAGCCCGCGCAGCGCGCCCATGAAGGCAATCGCCTCACGCGCCTTCATGGCCGGATAGAGGCCGCGTTCTTCGGGCAGATACCCCACCCGCTGGCTCGCCTCGCGCGGGGCGCTGTGGCCAAGCAGGCGGCGCGCCCCCGAATCGGGGTCGATAATGCCCAAAAGCATCCGCAGCGTCGTTGTCTTGCCAGCCCCATTGGGGCCAAGCACGCCGTAAATCATCCCGCGCGGAACCGAGAGGCTGACGCCATTGACTGCCGTTGCCGATCCGAAGTGTTTTACCAGATCGTTCGCCCATACCGGCGTGTCGTCATCCACAGGCCACATTCCCTCGTTCGCCGTCGCGTGGTAGCGACTATGGGCCATGCCTAGCAATCCAACTCCTGCAAAACCGCTAACGGCCCCGGCGCTCAAGGCCGAAGCGCATCGGCTTGGCTTCTCGGCGTGCGGCATCACCGTCGCGTCGCATGACTTTAGTGGCCGGCTGCACGATTGGCTGGCGCTGGGTGCGCATGGCGACATGGGCTGGATGGAAGAGCGCGCGGCGCAGCGCGCCGGGCCACAGGCGCTGTGGCCGGACGCGCGCTCGGTGATTTCGCTCGGCATGAGCTATGCGCCCGGCCATGATCCGCTGGCGCTGGCCGATGTGCCCGATCGCGGGCGGATTTCAGTTTATGCGCAGGGGCAGGATTATCACGACATCGTGAAGAAGGCGCTGAAGGCGCTCGCCCGCTGGATGGTCGAACAGGCCCCATCCGCGCTGAAGGTCTTTGTCGATACCGCCCCCGTCATGGAAAAGCCGCTTGGCCAGCAGGCGGGGCTGGGCTGGCAGGGCAAGCACACCAACCTCGTCAGTCGCGCGCATGGCAGCTGGCTCTTTCTGGGTGCGATCTACACGACACTTGATCTTGAAGCAGATGCGCCCGGCGAGGACCGCTGTGGCCGCTGCACGGCCTGCCAGACGGCCTGCCCGACCAACGCTTTTCCGGCACCCTATACGCTCGATGCGCGGCGCTGCATCTCCTATCTGACGATTGAGCATAAAGGCCCGATCCCGCACGAGTTCCGCCGTGCAATGGGCAACCGCATCTATGGCTGCGATGATTGTCTGGCCGTGTGTCCGTGGAACAAATTTGCCAGTGCGGCGGCCGCAAACCGGGCGTTCGCACCGCGTGCAGAGCTTGTCGCTCCACGCCTTGCCGATCTGCTGGCGCTTGACGATGCCGGCTTCCGGCAGGTCTTTTCAGGCTCGCCCATCAAGCGCATCGGGCGTGATCGAATGGTGCGCAACGCGGCCATTGCGGCGGGCAATAGCGGGGATGCGGCGCTAAGGCCTGTTCTTATGCGGTTGCTGGATGATGCGTCAGATGTGGTTCGTGATGCGGCGGGCTGGGCGCTCGCACAACTCAGCGGCGCTGCCTGATCGCGGCGATGCAGCTGTTGCGCTCGGCATCGCGTCCATCGGGCACGCGTGCCGCGACATAGGTCACAACCGGTGTTCGTCCGTCTCCGGGTGGGTAGAGATAGGCATCGAGCACGCAATCGGCATTGGCGAACTGGAGCTTGCGCGCGGCATCCTCGCGCACATCCTGCACCGGCTGACCGAGAAGCTGCACCAGCGTGCGGGCATCCTTGCCCATGATGCGCTCCAGCTCAGACCCGGCGCGCATCGGCGTTGTGACAAGCGCGGATTGCGCGCGACGCGTGTCTGCGCCCTCGGCTGCGCTGGCGGCCGCAAAGACAAGCAGCATCTTCAATATGTTACGCCAGATCGCCATGGCGTAGTGCTTGGCAAGGCGCGCGCCGTCCGTCAATCGTGGGCTGCCGGCGCGACGGGGCGACGCCAGCGTTTGCGGTCCGGCCCGATATTGAAGCGCCGCGTGATCGTATAATCCAGCGTCGAGAACAGAAAATAGGCGAGAAACCAGCGCAGGCGGCGGAAGGGGCCAGAGGCCTGCTTGAGCCAGACGCGGTCGATTCTGCGGCAACTTTCCAGTTGCTCGTCAAACAAGGCGCGGACACGGGCGGCAAAGGCGGCGTCCTCGATCCGCAGCATAAGCTCTACATTGATGAAGATGCTGCGCGTGTCGAAATTGGCCGAGCCGATATAGACAATGTCGTCGGCCACGATGAGCTTCATGTGAAGCCGCGTGCGGGTATATTCAAAGATGGACGCGCCCCGGCGCATCAGCAGCCCATAGCAATGCCTTGCCGCGCCGATGGTGGTTGTGTTGTCAGACTTGGCGGCCGTCACCAGCCGCAGCCGCCCGCGCCGGGCAATTCGTCCCAGCCGCCGCAGGAAGGTGAATTCCGGCGCGAAATAGGCCTCCACCATGCTGACCTCGGTCGCCGCGTCAAGATCGCTGCGCAGCGCGCGCGCCAGTGGATTGAGACGCTCAAACGGTCCGCCCATCACCCAGCGCAAAGCGCCGCTATGTTCGCTTGTGGCGGCAAGAATCCCCTGCAAACGGCGAATACGCTGCTTCTGGCTGCCGACCCAGCCGTTGAGCGCATCGAAATAGACGGCAAGATTCTCGACCTTCGGCCCGGATATTTCCAGCATCAGATCATGCCAGTGGTCCTGCGTTTCGGTGTCGCGGAAATAGTCTTCGGCAATGTTCGCCCCGCCGATCAGAGCCACGCGCTCATCGGCGATGAGCATCTTCTGGTGGTTGCGCAGCAGGTAGCGGCGGCCCTTGTGCGGAATGAAGCGCGCCATGCGCCCGCCCGCGTCTATGAGCGGGGCAAAGAAGTTGTCGGGCAGGGCGGAACTCCCAAAACCGTCGATGAGTAGCGTCACCTCAACGCCGCGCGCACGCGCGGCGAGCAACGCACCCAGAACATCGCGGCCAGCCGGATCATCCTCAAAGATATAGTAGAAGAGCCGCAAGCTGCGCCCGGCGCCGCTGATGATGGCCAGAATGTGGGCAAGGCGCGCAGCCCCATCCACCACCAATGTCAGGTCGTGGCCATCAACGCTTATGCTCGCGGGTGGAAAGGCGGGGCTGTCGCTCACCCGCCTAAATGGCCAAATTCTTGACATTGATGCAAGCCACTGTTAGCGGACCCGCTTTCCCGAATTGCCGTTTGATGGAGGCGCTCAATGGCGCGCGTTACTGTTGAAGATTGCGTCGACAAGGTCACCAACCGGTTTGACCTCGTTCTGGTGGCCGCCCAGCGCGCCCGCCAGATTTCCGGCGGTGCCGAACTGACGATCGACCGCGACCGTGATAAAAACCCGGTTGTCGCGTTGCGCGAAATTGCCGACGAAACGATTCTCCCGGACGATATGCAGGAAGCCATTGTGAGTGGCCTGCAGCGCGTCCGTGTCGACGATGAAGTTGAGTCGGACGAAATGACCTCGCTGTCGAGTGCCGCAGAAGCACTCCGCCTCACGGCGGCTGCACCGCCGCGCAACCAGAATCTGGGCGGCGACTACGACTGATCGTTTCGCACAGGCGAAAAAAGAGGCCCGGCGCTGTTGCGACCGGGCCTTTTTTTGTCCGAAAGCGGAGCTTGATTTCAGGCGACCGCCTGAAGCCTGGGCGTTTCCAGCGGGGTGATTTCATGTGCGTGTTTCCAGCACAAATCGCCCTGCACCAGTTCGCGCCCGTCATGCGAGAGGATCGAGACCTTGCGAATCGGTTGCTCGTCACGCTTGTCGACGAGGATCGGGGTGGAGGGTGCTCCCGTTTCCCAGACTTCGCCCCACTGGCGCAGCGCGATCATCGCAGGCAGAAGAGCTGCGCCTTTTTCCGTCAGGCGATATTCGATCTTGCGGCGGTCATCGGGCATGGGCTGCCGGGCCAGAATACCATGATCGACAAGGCGGCCAAGGCGGTTCGCCAGGATGTTGCGCGCGATGCCGAGCGTCGACTGGAACTCCTCGAAATGATGGAAGCCGTTAAAGGCGGCGCGCAGGATGAGGAACGACCAGCGTTCCCCCATCGATTCCAGGGCGGCGGGAAGCCCGCAATCGATATTTGTGAGGTCTTCCTTCAACTCACCCATTGAAACTCTGCCCTTCCATCCCACCTGTCATGCCGCAGGCTATCTCAAAAATGCCGCAATGCAAAATAATTTAAGTTTCTAGTTGCAACTTGCAATCTAATTAGGTAGGTAGTGATTCGCAACTAAAAAACCGAAAGGACCTCCCCTGATGCGTACTCTTATCGCTCTTGCCGCCCTTGCGACCTCGACCGCGCTGTTTGCAGGTTCCGCAACGGAAGCTTTCGCCGGCACCGCTGGCTACCGCCTTGTTCCCGCAACGGCCTTCTCGGCTGCCAATACCGTTGTCGCTCGTGACGTGCTGTGGAAGTGCGCTGGCGAAGCCTGCGTTGCGACCAAGGCCACCAGCCGCCCTGAAATCGTCTGCGCTTCGGCTGCGCGTGAAATCGGCAAGGTTGCCGCGTTCTCGGCCAATGGTCAGGACTTCACGGCTGAACAGCTGGCCAAGTGCAACGAAAAAGCCCGCTGATTCAAAAGATTTAGCTCCCGCCCGACGACACTCCCCCAAATCATCATCGGGCCACTATGGGCAGCCGCGCGGGCATCCCCCGTCGGCTGCCTTTTTATTTGCTGCGGGCCGATAGTGCAGGGCCTGTCACACGCGCGTCATGGGCGTTTGGCACTTTATGCGGGCGACCCAAGGTGCTGCTTCGTGGTGTTGCGTGCGCAGCACCCCCAACCTCTGACCGCTCCGGGCGACGCCCCCCTCAGCCCGGAGCGGCCTTCTTCCGGCATCTATCCCGCATCGCCGCGAAGTATCGGTGCGGGTTGCGCATCGAACGCCGCAAAGCAGGCCTTGACCGCATCGGGAATGGGGCGGGGCGTGTGCGTATCGAGATCGACAAACACCTGCACCTCGCGAATTTCAGCGCGCAGATCATCGCCCGCGGTACCAGCGCCATGCAATTCCATCAGAACCGTCATCGAGCTGTTGCCGAACCGCTCGGTCCGGCACCAGATGTCGATCAGCTCATCGGGCTTGATCGGCTTGCGATAGTCCACCTCGGCATGGGCGACGTGAAAATCCATCGCGCCAGCCCCGCCTTCGCCCCGGAAATTCACGGCGCGCCAATATTCGGTGATGCCCAGATCACCATAATCAAGATAGCGCGCGTTGAAGACCACGCCTTGCGGATCGACCTCCGACCAGCGCACGCGGAGCCTGTAGCGAAAGGCAAACCCCGGCAGTGTCATTGCGTCAGCTATTGCCGCCGGGCGCGTTGACGCCCTTTGACTGGAGATATTTGCGGATGTTGCGCGCTGCCTGACGCAGGCGCTGCTCATTTTCGACCATGGCGATACGGACAAAGCCCTCGCCATCCTCGCCATAGCCCACACCTGCCGCCACCGCGACCTTGGCCTCGGTCAGCAATTGCTTGGAAAATTCAAGGCTGCCCATGTCCTTCAACGCCGGGGGGAGGGGGGCCCAGGCGAACATCGAGGCCTTGGGGCTGGGGATGTCCCACCCCGCGCGGCCAAAGGCCTCGACCATCACGTCGCGCCGCTTCTGGTAAAGCTCGCGATTGGCGGCGACAATGTCTTGCGGGCCGTTGAGTGCGGCGCAGGCGGCGGCCTGAATGGGCGTGAACGCGCCATAATCCAGATAGCTCTTCACCCGCTTCAGCGCGGCGATGAGATGCGCGTTGCCAACGGCAAAGCCAACGCGCCAGCCTGCCATCGAGAAGGTCTTGGACATGGAGGTGAACTCGATCGCAACGTCCTTGGCACCCGGCACTTCAAGGATCGAGCGGGTCGGGTTGCCGTCAAAATACAGCTCGGAATAGGCAAGGTCGGAAATGATCCAGACCTTGTTCTCCTTCGCCCAGGCGACCAGCCGTTCGTAAAAGGCCAGATCGACCGTCTCGGCGGTCGGGTTGGAGGGATAGTTGACGATCAGCACCGAGGGGCGTGGCACTGAATATTTCATCGCGCGGTCAAGCGATTCCCAATACCGCTCATCGGGTGTGGTCGGCACCGAGCGGATCGTTGCGCCCGCGATGATGAAGCCGAAGGTGTGGATCGGGTAGCTGGGGTTGGGCGCCAGCAC
>CALMVA010000031.1 GCA_937873035.1 uncultured Sphingomonadaceae bacterium
CACCCAAGGCAGCGCCGATTGAGGATGGCTCCAACGTCGTCACTGTGGACTTCGGTCGCAAGAAATGAGCACCAGGCGGACCGAGAGCGACAGCTTCGGTCCCGTCGAGGTTCCGGCGGACGCCTATTGGGGTGCGCAAACGCAGCGCAGCCTTGAGAACTTCCCCTTTGGCGCGCAGGAGCAGATGCCGCCCGCCATCGTCCATGCGCTCGCCATCGTGAAGCTGGCGGCGGCGCGGGTGAACCGTCGTCACGGGCTGGAGGCGGGGCTGGCCGATGCCATAGAGCAAGCCGCCTCCGAAGTGATCGAGGGCGCGCTCGATGCGCATTTTCCGCTCGTTATCTGGCAGACGGGGTCTGGCACGCAGACCAACATGAATGTCAATGAAGTGATTGCGGGCCGCGCCAATGAGCTTCTCACCGGCACACGCGGCGGCAAGTCGCCGGTCCACCCCAATGACGATGTGAACCGGGGGCAATCGTCCAACGACAGCTTCCCGACTGCGCTGCACGTGGCCACGGCGCTGGCCATGTCACAGCGGTTGATGCCCGCGCTCCACAGGATGGAAGCTGCGCTGCTCGTCAAGGTGAAGGCATGGACGCACATCGTGAAGATCGGGCGGACGCATATGCAGGACGCGACGCCGCTGACGCTGGGTGACGAATTTTCTGGCTATTACGCGCAAGTGCGCCTCTGCCGCGTGCGGACCGAGCCGATGCTCGACCATGCCCTGATGCGGTTGGCGCAGGGCGGCACGGCGGTTGGCACCGGGCTGAACGCGCCGCCGGGGTTCGATGTCGATGTGGCAGCCGAAATCGCCGCGATCACGGGATTGCCTTTTACGACCGCCCCCAACAAATTCGAGGCGCTGGCGAGCCATGACGTGCTTGTCGATCTGTCTGGGCGGCTCAACACGCTCGCCGTTGCGCTCACCAAGATCGCCAATGACATCCGCCTGCTCGGTTCCGGCCCGCGCGCGGGGCTGGGCGAACTGATCCTGCCTGAAAACGAGCCCGGCAGCTCGATCATGCCGGGCAAGGTCAACCCAACCCAGTGCGAAATGCTGACAATGGTGGCAGCGCAAGTGATCGGCAATCATCAGGCGGTGACGGTGGGTGGGATGCAGGGGCATCTTGAACTCAACGTCTTCAAGCCGCTGATCGGCGCCAATGTGCTGCGCTCGATCGACCTGCTGGCAACGGGCATGGACAGTTTCGTCACGCATTGCATTGCGGGGCTTCAACCCAATGAAGCGCGCATCGCCGAACTGGTGGATCGCTCGCTGATGCTGGTGACGGCGCTTGCCCCCGTCATCGGCTATGACAATGCCGCCAAGATCGCCAAGCACGCGCACCACAAGGGCAGCACGTTGCGCGAAGCCGCGCTCGAACTGGGTCTGGTCGATGCCGAAACCTTTGATCGCGTCGTGCGCCCAGAGGCGATGCTGGGGCCGCGCGCCTAGCCTTCGGGCTGGGAATAACCTGCCTGCCAGTCGCGCACCGCATCAATCGGGGCAATGAGCATGACGACGTTGAGCGTCAGGTTGTCGCGGATTTTCCAGAGCGTGAAGGCTTCGAAAAACAGTGCCATGGCGAGCGTCACCTTCCACGGCATCCGCGCGGCAAAAAGGAAGCCGAGGATCATCCAGCCCCCATCGGCGACCGAATTGAGAATCGAGTCGCCTGAATAGCCCACCGCTATGGTCGCCTGCCGATAGCGGTCGATGATGAAGGGCGAGTTCTCCAGAACCTCCCAAGACATTTCGGCCAGCGTCGCCGCGATCAGCCAGAGGCCAACCGGGCGGCCCGGCAGAAGCAGCCGGGCGATGGCATAAAAAACAAAGCCATGGGTGATGTGGCTGAAGGTATACCAATCGGCAATGTGCTGGCTGTTGCGGGGGCCGTCCCCCGTGCCTTCACAAATTTTCACATCGCGGCGGGGGCAGGTCGGCGGGCGATCTGGGGCGAACAGGATGGCGACCGCCACAAGGATGACGGCGAGTGTGATGAGCCAGTGTCTGCGTGCGATCATCATGGACGCGTCGATGATTGACGGATGGACGCTTGGGTTGCAAGTGCGGCGGCACGCGGCCCTTGCAACCCGTCACCCCAGCGCAGGCTGGGGTCTCTCACGCCTTATTCGCCCGATCCGCCATATTCATTGCGTTCATGAATAATGTTGGCGCGGCCGACCAGCAAGTCATCGATCTGCCCGATGCGCGCCACATCCTTGCCGGCATAGGGTAGCGAGCGGAGGACATAGCGCATCGCGTTGAGGCGCGCGCGCTTCTTGTCGTCGGATTTGATGACCGTCCATGGCGAATCGGCGGTGTCGGTGTGAAAGAACATCGCTTCCTTGGCGCGCGTGTAATCATCCCATTTGTCGAGGCTGGCGAGATCGACGGGGGACAGCTTCCACTGCTTGAGCGGGTGGACCTTGCGCTCCTTGAAGCGGCGGCGCTGCTCTTCCTGGCTGACCGAGAACCAGAATTTGATGACATGGATGCCGCTGCGCACCAGATTGCGCTCAAACTCCGGCGCCTGCCGCAGAAATTCCTGATATTCGTCATCGGAGCAGAAGCCCATGACCCGCTCCACGCCCGCCCGGTTATACCAGCTGCGGTCGAACAGCACGATTTCCCCGCGCGTCGGCAGATGCTCGACATAGCGCTGGAAATACCATTGCCCGCGTTCGACATCGCTCGGCTTTTCAAGCGCGACGACGCGTGCGCCGCGTGGATTGAGATGCTCCATGAAACGCTTGATCGCGCCGCCCTTTCCCGCCGCGTCGCGCCCCTCGAACAGGATGACGACACGCTGCTGCGCATCCTTGACCCAGGATTGCAGCTTCAAAAGCTCGGTCTGGAGGACAAACTTCTCGCGCTCATAATCGCGGCGCAGCATCTTGTATTTATAGGGATAGCCGCCGCGTCGCCAGTCTCCGGCCAGTTCGTCGCTGGTCTGGCGCGGTCGCCCGGCAGGTTTGGGCAGTCCGAGATAGTCGCTGAGGCGCGCAGCATCGTCGGGCGAGGCGCCTGAAATGATGACCGCCGCGTTGGCATCGGCGTCTGGTCCGCCCGCCGCCACGATGTCGGATACGGCCGCAATCTCCGCCTCCTGTGCGGCGGCGGCCCGCTCATCGGCAAGCCCGTCATCAAGCGACGCGGTTGTGCGTGGGGCCTTGTCGGTCATCGGTTATGTCTCCCGGTTCTGCATCTGCATGAGCACCCCTGCCCGAAAGACTCGGAGCAAAAGTAACAAGCCACTATGTTCGCTCCCGGATTAACGCGGCGTCAAACCGGAATATCGCGCTGGCGATTGCAGAATTTGCAATTGGGATATGTCATCGGATGCACGACGCAAGGGCGTGGCCGAGTTGACGCGCGCGGATGCACGTTGCAAGAGCGGCCATGGCCCACAGCACCCAGAACGACCCGCATAAATTCAAGCGCCGCGGCATCCTCTTTATCGTCTCGTCGCCTTCCGGCGCGGGCAAGTCGACGATTTCGCGCAAGCTGCTGGCGTCCGATGCGGGCCTTGAAATGTCGGTTTCCGCGACGACGCGTCCGCCGCGTCCCGGCGAGGTCGATGGCAAGGATTATCATTTCGTCGGCATCGAGCAGTTTCGCGCGATGGTGGCCGAAAATGAATTTCTGGAATGGGCGCACGTCTTTGGCAATCGCTATGGCACGCCGCGCAGCCCGGTTGAAAAGGCGCTCTCCGAAGGCCGCGACGTGCTGTTCGACATCGACTGGCAGGGCGCGCAGCAGCTTTACCAGCAGGCAGGGGGAGACGTTGTCCGCGTCTTCATCTTCCCGCCGTCGCTGGGTGAGCTGGAACGCCGCCTGCGCGCGCGCGGGACGGACAGTGATGAAGTGATCGATGGGCGCATGGCCCGTGCCAATACCGAGATCAGCCACTGGGATGGCTATGACTATGTGCTCGTCAATGATGACGTTGAGAAATGCTTCACCGATGTGAAGGCGATTCTCGATGCCGAGCGCCTCAAGCGCAGCCGCCAGACGGGGTTGATCGGCTTTGTCCGCAGCCTCGCCAAATCAGCCAGAGAATAGGCGCCTGCCATTTCGCGCACTGTCTTTGCGTCTTTGCGGCATCCAAGAATAGAACGGCCCTTCGACAAGCTCAGGGCGAACGGTGGAGATTTGCCGCTCGCGACCTGAACTCAGGCCAGTTCCAGAAAGCGACAGGCAGAAAGAAAGTCGCGGCGGCGGATTTCACGCGTTTCGAGCGCCAGATCATCCTCGCCCCATTGTTCGACCTGCCACAGCTCATCGAGATGTGCAGCATCGAACGCGTCATTGGGCAGGATGGCTTCTTCGAGCAGCGCAAGGCCAATGACGAGCGAACCGCTTATCGTGACGATGGGGGAGAGCGCCGCCAGTTCAAATGGATTGGCCGCCGCCACCGCATCACCGAGGCGCAGCACGGTTGAAAGCGGTTGCGGCTTGTGCATGATGCCGGTGACGCGCGTGAACTCCACCCCATAGCGTGTGCCCGCCCAATCGAGCAGCACATCCCAGCGTTGTGCTTGTCGCGCAACAAGCTCCGGCGGTTCTTCGGCGCGGTAGCAGAGAAGCTCTGTCTCGCCATATTGCGCAAGGCCTGCGGCAAACTCGGCCGGGTTCGCCGCCACGCGATCAAGTGCTGCATTGGCGAGCCCCGTGACCGACATGGAGCGCGGATCAATCTCTTCGCCCTGCGCGCGCCATTCTGCAGCGGCGGCTTCGGCCATCGCGGCATTGGGGAGGAGGAGCGGCGCGCGCGCTGGCGTCTTGACCGGGCGGCCATCGAGCAGGATGCCGCCTTCATCGGTCGTCGTCACATCCTTGTAGAAACGCTTCATGTGCCGGGCCCCCTCCAGCCCTTTTTGAGCAGCACCGGCAACAGGAAGAACTCCGCGATCCCGGCAAAGAACAGCACATAGCCTGCCCAAGGCGCCAACTCAGGCAGCAGCTTGCCCGCGATGTTGGCGATCCCTGCAAAGACCAGCGCGATGGCCGAAAAGCGGGCGAGATTGAGAATGGCAAAACGCTTGCGCGCCAGATCATCAGCGTCGTTCACCGGACGGCCTCCATAATGTGATTGGGGTGGAGCGCGACATGATAGGCGCCAGCCGCGATCAGATCGTCCAATTCGTGATAGCCCCAGTCAACACCCAGCGACCGGGCACCAGCCGCCACGCCCATTGCCATGTCGAAGCTGGTATCGCCGATCATCACGGTTGTCTGCGGGGCAGAGCCTGCCTCGGCCATCGCTTCAAGCGCCATTGAGGGGTGCGGCTTGGAGGGGTGGCGGTCCGCCGTCTGAAGCGTGACGAAACGGTCGTGCAGGCCGTGATGGCGCAGGCACAGGTCCAGCCCGCGATCCGACTTGCCGGTGGCGACGCCAAGCAGCCAGCCATCGGCCTCCAGCGCGTCGAGCGTTTCAAGGATGCCCTCGAACAGCGGCTCTTCCACCAGCCCCTTGCCGCGCAGCCGCTGAAAGGCGGTTTTGTAATCTTCGGCCAACTGGACGTGAAGCGCGTGCTTGGCTTCGGGGATCAGCGCCTGCATCGCGGGGATGAGGCTCAGGCCCACAATGCGCCGCGTCGCCTCGCGCAGCGGCGGGGCAAGGCCTGCGCGGGCAAAGGCATCGTCCATGCACAGCACGATATTGTGCTGGCTGTCGACCAGCGTGCCATCGCAATCGAACAGGGCGAGCCGGTTCATCGCGGTAAAGAGCGCATCAGATGGGCGAGCGCGCGGTTGCCGACCGCGTCGAGCGCATCGGCGGTGCGCAGGCGCACTTCGTCGGACTTGTTCTGGCCAAGCTTGGCGGTGCCGCGCCACGCCGTCACGCGCATTTCGAAGCAGCGGATGGCCGAGAGCATTTTGGAAACTGCGGCCGGGTCCACCTTGTCGCGCGTCCAGGGGGCTTTGGGCGCAAGCGTCGCTTCATGCTGCGCGGAAAGCGCGTCAATCTGGGCGAGCAGCGCCGCTTCGTCGCGCAGGGCAACCGGGCCTTCAAACTCCGCCGCAACATAATTCCATGTCGGCACCTGATTGTCGGTGCCATACCAGTCGGGACTCACATAACCGTCGGGACCGTTGACGACGAGCAGCGCGGTTGCCCCGTCGAGATGCCGGGCGATGCCATTGCCACGCGCGATGTGGAAGGCAATGCGGCTGTCGCCAGTCCAGATGAAGGGGATGTGCGCCGCGCGTGGGCCATCGGGCGTCTGGGCAAAGAGTGTGCCGAACCCGACGGCTTCGGCAAAGGCGACAAGCGCCTCCCGGTCATCCCAGCGGAAGGCGGGGTTGGGGTGCACGGATTACTTTCCCTTCCGGCCGCGCCCGGCAGGACTGCCCCGGCCACGCGGTGCGCCTTCGCCGGTTTTGCCACGGCTCCGCGGCGCGCCATCGCCTGCCGCCCCGCGCCCGCGCCGTTCGCCCTTGCGCTCCTTGCGGGCGGCCTTGGCCTTTTGCGAGATCGCCCGCTTCTTGCCTTCCGCCGTGTCGCTGAACTTGGTCTCATCGAGGGGAAGGGAATCGCCATCGATAAGGTTGAAGCCCAGATTGATGAGGCTTTCCGAAAAATGGCTCGGCAGTTCGGCCTGCACGTCTATCTGGCCACCATCGGGATGGTCGACGCGCAAGCGACGCGCGTGGAGGTGCATTTTGCGGCTGATCGTGCCGGTGAGGAAGGCATCGCGCCCGCCATATTTGCCATCGCCGACAATCGGGTGGCCAATGGCCGCCATATGGACGCGCAGCTGGTGGGTGCGGCCGGTAAAGGGCTGCAATTCGACCCAGGCGGCGTTGTTGCCCGCCCGATCAATGACGCGATAGCGGGTCCGCGCGGGCGCGCCCTCCTTCTCATCGACGTGCATCTTTTCGCCGCCCGTGCCGGGTTGCTTGGAAATGGGCAGCTCGATCATGCCGTCTTCGATCGAGGGGACGCCGACGATGATCGCCCAATAGACCTTGCGGGCGGTCCGGCTGGAAAAGCTCTTCGAGAAGGCGGCCGCCGCGCGCGGCGTGCGCGCGACGAGGAGAACGCCCGATGTGTCCTTGTCGAGCCGATGGACAAGCTTGGGGCGCTGGTCCGCCTCAAACCACAGCGCATCGAGCAGACTATCAACGTGCTCGGTCGTCTTTGTGCCGCCCTGTGTGGCAAGGCCCGGCGGCTTGTTGAGGACGAGTGCTGCCTTGTCCTTGTGGATCACCAGAGCTTCGGCAAAGGCCATCTGGTCATCGGTCAGGCGTGGGCGTTCCTTTTTGGGCTTTGCAGTCGCGGTCGTGGCAACGGGGTCTGCCGGAGGCACGCGGATCTGCTGGCCCGCCTCGATGCGGTCGCCCGGCGTCGCGCGCTTGCCATCGACACGCAGTTGCCCCGTGCGCGCCCAGCGCGACACGATGTTGAAGCTGGCATCGGGCAGATGCCGCTTGAACCAGCGGTCAAGACGGATGCCATCATCCTCGGCATCGACGGTAAACTGGCGAACATTGTCGGTCATGCGCGGGCCACTCCATAGCCGATGGCAAGGGCGGCAATCGAACCGATGACCGAGGCTGCTGCATAGGCTGCGGCCAAGCCCCATTGGCCGCGTTCAACCATCTGAAAGCCTTCCAGGCTGAACGCTGAAAAGGTGGTGAAGCCACCGAGGATGCCGACACCTGCAAAGAGGCGCATCTGGTCAGACGCCGCACCGTGCAGCACAAGAGCGGCAAGCAGCCCCATAAGGAAGCCGCCTGCGAGGTTGACGGCAAATGTGCCAAGCGGCCAGCCGCCGCGCACGCCAAGCGTGGTGGCAGCAAGATAGCGGGCGGCCGCGCCAATTGCGCCGCCTGCCATAACGGGGATCAAGGGATGCATCCGGCCGCCTTAGCCGCAGATGGCGGATAAGAGAAGCGTTACAGGCGCAAGCTGCCGTCAATGCAGGTCACGCACTGTCCGCCCACATGAATATCGCTGCCCTCGATGCGGATATGAACATAGCCATCCCGCCCGATCTGAAGGCCTTGTGAGGCGATGTAGCGATCTCCATCGCCAATCTGCCCGGCGAGCAGTCGGTAGGCGGCAACCGCGCCATTGCCGCTGCCGCACACCGGGTCTTCGGCAATGCCGTCCGCCGGCGCGAAGGAGCGGACGAGCGTGCCCGCCTCATCGGCTGCAAAGACCGTGAGGCCGGTTGTGCCGTGCTGGCGATCATAATCGGCGAGGGCCACAAGATCGGGTTCGAGATGCGCGACGGCATCGGTCGAGATCATTTCGGCGATCACCCAGCGCGGGCCGACATCAAGCACCTGCGGCGTGGCTTTGACCACGCCCGCCCCGCCGATCGCCGTCACGATCCGCGCCGCATCTTCAGCTTCGGCCGCCGCATAGCGCGGCAGGCGGAAGGAGAGCTTCGTCTCACCCACGCTCACGTCAACGAGGCCCACCGCACATTCCTGCACGAGCTTGCCATTGCGTGGCTGTGCAATTCCCGCCTCAAGCACGGCGTGCGCGGTGCCCAGTGTCGGGTGACCCGCAAAGGGCAGCTCCGCGCGCGGCGTGAAGATGCGCACGCGGTAGCTGGCGGCAGGGTTTTCGGGCGGCAGGACAAAGGTCGTTTCCGACAAATTGGTCCAGCTCGCCAGCTGCTGCATATCCTCATCGGTAAGGCCGTTCGCATCGAGCACTACGGCAACCGGATTGCCGTAGAGCGCCCGGCTCGTGAACACGTCGACCTGTTTGAATGTGCGCATCAAGGCCTCCTCCAGCCAGCAGTCTTCGGGGGCTGCGGGCTTATCCGTCATTACACGGGTTTGGCAGATTACGCGCCGTTGTTAAGCACCAGATCAACAATCGTTCCGCCGGATTGGGCGGGCGTCAACACCGAATAAAAGGCGGCGCCATCGCTGCGTGTTCCGCCGATCAGCGTTTCTGCGCCACGCACTTCCTTGCTGGCGGAATAGCCCGCGCGCTTGGCGGCGGCGAGGTAGAAATCAAGCACCGCGCGTGTCGGGGCTGTCGTGGTGAATGTCACCGCGCGCAGCTTGCACTTCGCCATGTCGGACCCCGCAGCTTCATCCACGCGTGCGCGGGGGTAAAGCGGCAGATCGGCAGGCAGGCGGGTTGCCCAGCGCATCGAATAATCGACATCAAGGCTGCACCCGGTGAATTTGTCTTTGGAGGCAATGGCCTGATTGGTGGCAAGTTGCCCCAATGTGACACCAGAGCTGCGCTGGGCAGCGGCGCTCACCCCATCGGCCGGGATGGGCGCTGTCGTCGGGCTGTCTGCCGGGCGCACGGCATTGCGGTTCGACTGGTTGGCAAGTGACGGGTCAACCATGATCTGATCTTCAAGCGCGGCTGCCACCGCCGGGTCGGCCTTGCCCTTGCCGAGCAGGCGGGCATCCAGCTTGTCAGCAGGCTTTTCAGACGGCGCATCTCCGCATCCGGCCAGAGCCAGAAGCCCGGTTGCCAGCAGCCCGGTCGCCATCAGCATTGATCCCGTCACGCGTCGCATATGTCACTCCCTTGGCGCGGCATGGTTATGGCGTCGTTCAGTATCAGGATGCGCGCAAAAAGAGGGTAAATTACTGCCCAAATGGCGATAAATTGGCCTTTTCAGCTATTTGCTATCGTCAATCACGATGGTGCCGGTGGTTGACCCGCCCTTTGCGTCGGCAAAATTCATCGTAAACGGCGTTCCATCGCGCGTCGTGCCGATAAGCGATTCGCCGTCCAGCTTTGTCACGACAGATTTGTCGGCAAAGGCCTTCACAAACCAGTCGCGCACGGCCTTTGGCGCGGCGGGGGCAGTGTAGACGATCTGCACATGGGCATCGTCCTCACCGTCGCTCTTATCGGCCTTCACATTGATGCTGGAGACTTTTGCGCCGGGGTAGAGCTTCACGCCATCAAGGTCGAAATTACTGTCTTTCAGCACCACCTTGGGAAGATTGATATTGGCGTCGAAGCCGGGAAGGTTGACCGCGACCTTGCCCGTATCGCCATCAGCGGTGATCTTCACATCCTCGCCGCTGTCGCTTTTGGCATTGACCGAAATCGAGGTGCCTTGCTCCACATTCTTGTCGTCGTCGGGAGATTTGGTGGACTCGCAGGCGGGCAGGGCAAGAAGCAGCGGCAGCGCAATCAGGGGCAGGGCAATCAGAGCGGCACGCATCAAATATCTCCTTACTGTATTACAAAAGCAATACAGTTGCCGCGTGGCCGCGTCAACGCCCCTTGCAATGGACGTGCGGCAGCGACACATTGAGGCCATGCTCAATCCGCTTTCGCTTCTCGTTGGTCTGGTCGCGCTCGTCGCGGTGGCCGTGGCGTTCATCCCGATGCTTGGCTGGGCCAATTGGCTCATCATCCCGCTGGCGGTCATCGGCCTTGGTCTGGGGGCGATGTCGGACAAGACATCGGGCCGCAACCTCAACATTGTGGTCATCGTGATCGGCCTGATCCGCCTGTCGATTGGCGGCGGAATTTTCTAGAGCGCGATCAATCAGGCGCTAGGCCGGAAGCGCGCCTGCAAGGCCGCAATTGGCACCGGCTGTCTTGTAGCCGATAATCTGACGCATACGCTGCTCGCTGATCGGGTTGACGAACTCTCCGCCCACATCGCCATCGCGTGACCATGCGATCCGCGCGACGATCATACCAAGCCCGGCCAGCTTGAGGCGGATGAGCGACCCCGGCGGGATATGCATCCCCGTGCGCGCGTGAAACCCGGTGGTTGAAATATCGGTAACGACGACATCCGCGCCCAGAAAGCCCGTGCCGGCGATGGTCGCATCCTGCGCGAGGGCATAGCGCGCCGCGCGGCGCCGTTCGGGTGCGAAGTTCTGGACAGCAAGGCGTGCGGCAATGTGCATTTGTCGTTCCCCGCAGCAAAACTAGGCCGAAAAGGGTTAACGACCGGTAATCAACTGATTTCGCGCCAGATTTGGCGAATCAGGGGCATCCCGACTACACCAAGTCATCAGGGGATGGGCCGCAGGGAGAATCAACCATGGCATGGGGAAACAAATCAAATGACGCCGCCACGCGCGTCGGCGGCGGTATGTCGTTCATCGGCAATGAAGTGACGATTACCGGTAATCTCACCGCCAAGGGCGACATTCATCTCGATGGTGATGTGCAGGGCGATATTGCGTGTGGCTCGCTCACATTGGGCGCGCAGGGCTGCGTGAAGGGCAATGTCTCGGCGCAGCGCGCGACAATTGCGGGCGCTGTGGAAGGCACTGTTGTCGCAACCGAACTCGTCATTGAAAAAACGGCGCGTATTCAGGGCGATGTCGCCTATGAAAGCATCTCGATTGAAACCGGTGCACGCGTCGACGGTCGTCTGTCGCAAAAAGGGCCGCCTGCGGGCGAGCTGAAGCTGGTGTCCGCCGGGGCCGAATAACGCCTCTGCACGGGCGGTTGCGCAAATATCAGATGCGCGCCGCCCTTCGCTCGCCTAAATGGGCGGCATGACAAATATTCTCGATCACATTCCCACATTGTCGCTCGCCGCGCAGGAAAACGACCCGGACGGGTTTGCGCAGGCCTTTGGCGATTCGTTCCAGACCTTTGGTTTTGCCGTTATCGCCGATCATGGCATCGATGCCGGGCTGATTGACAAGGCTTGGGCCGAGACGCGCAAGCTGTTTGAACTGTCCGAAGACGTCAAGCGCGGTTACTATTCCGCCGAACTGGCCGGGCAGCGCGGCTACACGCCCTTTGGCACCGAGATTGCCAAGGATGCGACGCACGTTGATCTGAAAGAGTTCTGGCACATTGGCCGCGATCTGCCCGCCGGGCACCGCTTCCGCGATCATATGCCCGACAATATCTGGCCCACCGAACTGCCCGCGTTTCGCGCGACGTTTGAAGCGATGTATGCCGCGTTCGACCATGCAGGGAACCGGCTCTTGTCCGCCATCGCGCGCTATCTGGGCCTTGCTCCCGACTGGTTTGTGCCTGCGGTGGAAAACGGCAATTCGGTCATGCGGCTGCTGCATTATCCGCCCGTTTCGCAAGACGCGCCGGGCATCCGCGCGGGCGCGCATGGCGACATCAACCTTATCACGCTGCTGCTGGGGGCCGAAGAAGGCGGGCTGCAACTGCTGACGCGCGAAGGTGACTGGCTTTCCATCACGCCGCCTGAAGGCGCGATGGTCATCAATGTCGGCGATATGCTGGAGCGGCTGACCAACCATCGCCTGCCCTCCACCATCCATCGCGTGCTCAATCCGCCGCCCGAACGGCGTCATATTCCGCGCTATTCGATGCCCTTCTTTCTGCACCTCGCATCGGACTTCATGATCGAGACGTTGCCAGGCTGCGTGGATGCCGACCATCCGAACCTTTATCCCGATCCGATCACCGCCAACGAATTTCTCGTCCAGCGGCTGATTGAAATCGGGCTCAAGAAATAAGCCGGTCTCAAGGCGCCGGGGTGAAGGTGACGGACTGGCAGAATGGCCCGACGCATCCCTTCACCCTGAGCGTGCCATCAGCCTGCTTCGCCATGGTCGAGCGATAGGTCTTGCCACGGCGCGGATCGTAAATCTCGCCCTCCCACTCCTTGCCGGTGTCCCGAAAGCCCGAAAGCAGCATGATCCCCTGAATGGGGCGGCTGCGCAGCGCGGGATCAGGATTGTTGCTGTCAATCGCGGCGCCACCGCCCGGCGGCGCTTTCAGCACCTTGGCGACCTTGCCGCAGACCACGCCCCCGCATTGGCCGATCTGGATGATGCTGTCCCTTTCCGCAGTGAACCAGCGGCCGTTCACAGGCACGGCCGCTGTTGCTGGCACGGAAATGGCGGCAAGGCCGAGGCTCAGGAACAGGCGGCGCATGGGGGCTCTCCTCATGGAATTTTGAAGCTTGGCTTACATTGTTGTTAGTGCGATGAATACGCCATGAAACGCAGAGCGATGCAAGCCGCAGCCATAGCCTTCATGGCGGCTGCGAGCGCCCAGGCCGGCACCATCCATGTCGAGCCGGGTGCAAACGGGCAGGAGCGGCTTCAGGCCGCGCTGATTGATGCCAAGCCGGGCGACATTGTCGAAGTCGGTGCGGGACGCTTCGATCTGACCGATGGACTGTCGCTCGACGTCAACGGCGTCACGGTGCGCGGGGCGGGGCCAAACAAGACGGTGCTCAGCTTCAAGACGCAGCAGGGTGCGGGCGAGGGGCTGCTCGTCACCTCGGACAATGTCGTGCTGCGCGACTTTGCGGTGGAGGATGCCAAGGGCGATGGCATCAAATCCAAGGGCGCCG
Organism: uncultured Sphingomonadaceae bacterium; assembly: GCA_937873035.1. Classification (GTDB taxonomy): domain Bacteria; phylum Pseudomonadota; class Alphaproteobacteria; order Sphingomonadales; family Sphingomonadaceae; genus Aquisediminimonas. The sequence goes on from CALMVA010000031.1 coordinate 13,267, forward strand.
ACCGGATCGTTTACAAGAACATCCGCGTCGAATGGACGGGCGGCCCCAAGGCGACCAACGGCGCTTACGGGCTGTATCCGGTCGAATCGGTCAACGTGCTGATTGATGGTGCTCTGGTGAAGGGTGCGTCGGATGCTGGCATTTATGTCGGCCAGTCGAAGAACATCGTTGTGCGCAACTCGACCGCGATGTTCAACGTGGCGGGCATCGAGATCGAAAATTGCTTCGATGCCGATGTCCATTCCAACATCGCGATGCACAATACCGGCGGCATCCTTGTGTTTGATCTGCCCAATCTGCCGCAGCAGGGCGGGCATAATGTGCGCGTCTTTTCCAACCGGGTGGAGCGCAACGACACTGCCAATTTCGCGCCCAAGGGCAATATCGTGGCAAGCGTGCCGACGGGCACGGGCGTGATGGTGATGGCCAATCACGACGTTCATGTCTTTGCCAATGCCATTGGCGAGAACGCGACGACCAATGTGATGATCGTCGCCTATCAGAACAGCTTTGCCGACAAGGCCTACAACCCCCTCGCGCGCAACATCGTGGTGCGAGACAACCAGCATGGCCGCGCTGGCTGGGCACCGGGCTTTCCGGGCGGGGCAGAGCTTGCGGCAGCCCTTGGCGGCGCGCTTGCGCCCATCTTCTGGGATGGCGTGGGCGGCGATGCGGCCAATGTGCATTTCCGCGATGGGGTGCCCGCCATTTCGCTCAACATTCCAGCGCAAGGCGTGCCGCTGACACAGGCGAACCCGGCTCCTTATAAGGCACCAACAACAGCACCGGCGGCGGACTTGCCGACCATCGTCATGCCAGCGGAGATGGAGGCGGCGGCCAAGTGAAACGGGCGCTTGCGGTTGCGCTCGCATGGCTGGGGCTGGTGAGCGCCAACCCCACCCCGCACCCGGACGACGCCCTCATCCAGAGCGAGGCGTTGCCCCAGCGGTTGCAGGATCTGGGGCTGATGCGCGATGGGCTGACGCCGATGCCGGGCGTTACGCCCTATCATCTCAACACCCCGCTTTTTTCCGACTATGCCGAGAAGTTCCGCTTTCTCTATGTCCCGCCGGGCAAGCGCGGCGAGGTGAAGGGGGATGGGCTGGTGGCGTTGCCGGTGGGAAGCGTTCTCATCAAGACCTTCGCCTATCCTGCCGATCTGCGCGCGCCCGACCGCGATGTGCGCGTGGTTGAGACGCGGCTGCTTATTCACCGCGATTCAGGCTGGATCGCGCTGCCTTATGTCTGGAATGAACAGGGGACCGAGGCGACGCTGCACCGCGCGGGCACGCGCCTGCCCATAAGCTGGGTGCATAGCGACGGCACGACACGCACGATCAGCTATGCCGTGCCCAATGTGAACCAGTGCAAGGGCTGTCATGTCCATGGCGGCGAGATGACGCCCATTGGCCCCAAGGCGGCGAATATGGATGATGGCGCGCAGCTTCAGCGGCTTGAACGGGCGGGTGTGCTTGTCGGCAGCCTTGCAGGGCTGCACCGGCTCCCGGCATGGGACCGCCCCGAAACAGGAAGCGTCGCGCAAAGGGCGCGCGCCTATCTGGAGGTCAATTGCGGGCATTGCCACAACCGCGCCGGGCCTGCGGATACATCGGGGCTGTGGCTTGATCGCGATCAGGTGGCCAACGCCAATCTGGGTATTGGCAAGCGCCCGACCGCAGCGGGGCGCGGCAGCATGGGGATGGACTTTGCGATCAAGCCCGGCGATCCGGGGCAGAGCTATCTTGTTGCGCGGATGGAAAGCCTTGAAGCGGGCATCGCCATGCCTGAGCTTGGCCGGGCGACGGTGCACACCGAAGGCGTGGCGCTTATCCGCCAGTGGATCGAGGAGATGAAATGACAGTGCGCCTTTATGATTATTGGCGGTCATCGGCGGCCTATCGGGTGCGCATCGCGCTCAACCTGAAAGGCATCGCCTATGAGGCCGTGCCGACGAGCCTGCTCGATGGCGCGCAAAAGGCGCCCGATTATGTGGCGATGAATCCCCAAGGCCTCGTGCCCATGCTGGAGGTGGACGGGCTGCGGCTGACGCAGAGCCTTGCCATTATCGACTGGCTGGATGCCAGCTATGCCGCGCCGCGCCTGATTCCCGTAGACGCTGTGGCGCGTGCGGCAGAGCTTGCCAAGGCGCTGCTCATTGCGGCCGACATTCACCCGATCAACAATTTGCGCATCCTCAAATATCTGAAGAAAGAGCTGGGCCATGCGCAGGCCGAGATAGACCAATGGGCACGTCACTGGATTATCGAAGGTTTTACGGCGCTTGAGGCCATGGCCGATCCTGCAGCGCCCTTCCTTTCAGGCGATACGCCCGGCCTCGCGGACATTTGCCTCATCCCGCAAATGGCAAATGCGCGGCGGGTGGAGACCCCGCTTGATGCCTTTCCCAGGCTCATGGCCATTGATGCGCGGGCGCGGGCGCTTGAGCCTTTCGCACGGGCGCATCCCGACGCTGTCAAACCCGATTGAACAGGAGAAGAGCGATGTCGATCACCGGGCGCTGCTATTGTGGAGACGTGCACTATAAGGCCGAAGGGCCGGGCTTCATGAAGTTTGAATGTTATTGCCGTGAGTGCCGCTATATTTCGGGCGGCGGCCCGGTGATGGGCATGGCGGTGCTGAACGAGGGATTTGAGATCACCAAGGGGGAGGTGAAGGGCTTTACCCGCGCCGACATCGACCATGCCGTCACGCGGCAATTCTGCCCCAATTGCGGCACGCATCTGTTCACGCGCGCGCCCTCCTTCCCGCAAGGGGTGATTATCAAGGCAGGCAGCCTCGACAATCCCGACGATTTCGGCGGGGCGGACTTTGCGGCCTTTGCCTGCGATGCAGAAAGCTGGCATCGTCTGCCGACCGACAAGCCGGTGCATGAGCGGTGGCCCGGCTGAAACCATGCGATGCGCGGCATGAAAACCGCGCTTTGCGGTGAGTGCGCCTCTTTCCCTGAGGGGGATTCCCTGCCAGATGCCGAGGCCATGACACAGCCCGCCATCGCTTTCCGTTCGCCCGCTTTCTTCCGCCTTGCCTCAGCGTCGGTCATTGCGCTGCTGGCCGCCGGTCCGGCTTTTGCCGAAGCATCCGATGAGGCGATTATTGTCACGGGCCGTGCCTTGCCCGCTTCGGTGGGCGAGGCGGCTTATGATGTGGCGGTGGTGGATCGCGCGCGCATCGTGGCCACAGCATCGGGCCGGATTGAAGACGTGCTGCGCGACGTGGCGGGGCTCACCCAGTTTCGCCGCAGCGACGCACGCTCCGCCAATGCGACGAGCCAGGGCGCAACGCTGCGTGGCCTTGGCGGCAATGCCTCAAGCCGCGCGCTGCTCGTGCTCGATGGCGTGCCGCAGAGCGACCCCTTTGGCGGCTGGGTGACATGGCCCGCCTTTGCGCCCGAACGCCTAGAGCAGGTGCGTATCACGCGCGGCGGCGGCTCTGGAGCCTATGGCGCTGGCGCGCTGGCGGGCACGATCGAGATGGACAGCATCGGCACGGGTGAGGGGCTTTCGGGCAGCCTGGCCTATGGCAGCCGCGCCTCGGTGGAGGGCAATGCCATGCTTGCGGGCCAGTTGGGCAGCGGCTTTGGCTTTGTCTCCGCCAGCTATGCGCGCGGCGATGGTTTTATTCCCATTATGGCAGCGCAACGTGGCCCGGCAGATATTGCGGCACCCTATAAGCAGGCGACGATTGCGGCGCGCGGCGTTGCGCCCATTGGCGATCAGACTGAGCTTCAGGTGTCTGTCATGGGCTTTACCGACCGGCGCGAGCGCGGCACGGCGCTCTCGCAAAATGGCGGCGACGGGGCAGATGCAAGCGTGCGCCTTGTCCATCGCGGCGCATGGGGTGTGCAGGCGCTCGCCTATGTCCAGATGCGCAAGTTCACGAGCCGCGCGGTCTCGGTCGATGCGACGCGCACGACAGTCACGCAGTCGGTTGACCAGTTCAACGTGCCGTCCACCGGGCTTGGCGCGCGTGTTGAAGTCCGCCCCCCGCTGGGCGAGGCGGTCGAGCTGCGGCTGGGCGCGGACTGGCGGCGGACGACCGGCGAGACGAACGAGCTGTTCACCTATGTTTCGGGCCAACCGACGCGCATCCGCGAGGCAGGCGGCCAGAGCGATACGACAGGCGCCTTTGCCGAACTCTCCGCCAGGCTTGATGCGCTGACGCTGACGGGTGGCGTGCGGGCGGATCGCTGGTGGCTCAGCAATGGCCGCCTTGTCGAACGCACGCTGGCAACAGGTGCGCTCATCCGCAACGACATCGCCGCCAATCGCAGCGGCTGGGAGCCGACGGCGCGTGCAGGGCTTGCCTATGCAGCGGGGCGGGTCACGCTGCGCAGTGCGGTCTATCTCGGCTGGCGGCTGCCCACGCTCAACGAGCTTTATCGCCCATTTCGGGTCGGGGCCGACGCAACCGCCGCCAACCCCGCGCTCAACCCGGAGCGGATGAGGGGCGCTGAAATCGGCATAGACTGGGCACCTGCCGAGGCGGTGACGCTGCGCGCGACAGCTTTCACCAATCGCCTCACCGACGCCATCGGCAACGTCACGCTGGGGCGAGGCCCCGGCACATTCCCCGGTGTCGGCTTTGTTGCGGCGGGCGGGGCGTATCGCCAGCGCGTCAACATAGATGCCGTGCGCAGCAATGGTGTGGAGCTGGATGCCAATGCCCGGCTGGGCGATTGGCGGCTTTCGGCCAGCTATGCCTATACCGATGCGCGTGTGAAGGGTGCGGGCGTGGCGGCGGCGCTCAACGGGCTGCGCCCTGCGCAAGTGCCTGCGCACACGGCCAGCGCAACGCTCGGCTGGCGGACGCTTTCGGCAACGGCGCGTTATGTGTCGGCGCAGTTTGAGGATGATTCCAACACCCGCCGTCTCAAGGGGGCGGTCACGGTTGATGCGGTGGCGGCGCTTCCGATTTCAGATCGACTTTCGCTGGTGCTGCGGGGCGAAAACCTTGCCGATGCGCGCGTTGAAACCGCGATCAGCGCATCGGGCATTGTCGAGCGCGCCACGCCGCGCACTTTCTGGATCGGTTTTCGACTGGACTAGAAAAGGCATGAAAAAAGGGCCGGCGGATACATAGCCCACCGACCCTTTTTCTCCTCTCCTGCGGAATTCGTGGGGACGCTCCTGCACCAGAGCGGGCGCTGCGCCAAGCCTGGAGCGGCGCGGCAGATGCCGATTCGTCCGCCGCCGTGGCGTTGCGGCCACAAACTGTTGGTTCTGCATACAAATATTCCGCGCAAAAAGAGGGACCGGCAAGTTGCCTTGCCGGTCCAGTCAAGTTCGCAGGAGGAACCTGGGGAGGGGAGCTGCCTTTGGGAGAGGAGGAGAGGTGCAGCCCCCCAAGCTTGTGATCGGGTGCGCGTGGTGCGCGTCCGTGATTTCCGAGCCGTTCGGTGTTTCCACCTCACTCGAAATCACTCAGTAGTTGTAGGCGCGCTCCCCGTGGCTCGACAGGTCGAGGCCTTCGCGTTCGGCGTCGGCATCGGGGCGCAGGCCCATCGTCTTGTCGAGGATGAAGAAGAGGACGGCAGAGCCGACACCCGACCAGAGGAGCGTCAGGACGACGGCCTTTACCTGCGTCAGGAGCTGCGCGCCCATGTCATAGGTGCCAACTGCGGCCGGAAAGACGGTATAGTCCAAGAAGCCCTGCCCGCCGAGTGACGGATCAGCGACGATGGCGGTGCCAATGGCGCCGACGATGCCGCCCACGCAGTGCACGCCGAACACATCGAGCGTGTCATCATATTTCAGCTTGTTCTTCACCACGGCGACGAAGAAGTAGCAGACCGGCGAGACGATAAGGCCAAGCGCGATCGAGGTCATCGGTGCTGCAAAGCCCGAAGCCGGGGTGATGGCGACAAGGCCCGCAACCGCACCTGTCACCGCGCCCAGCAGCGACGGACGGCCATGGTGAACCTGCTCAACGACGACCCAGCTCACAGCGGCGGCGGCGGTGGCGACGAAGGTGTTGATGAAGGCAAGGGCGGCAAGGCCATTGGCTTCAAGGTTGGAGCCGGCGTTGAAGCCGAACCAGCCGACCCAGAGCAGCGAGGCGCCGATCATCGTCATGGTCAGCGAGTGCGGCGGCGTGGCTTCCTTGCCATAGCCGATGCGCTTGCCGATCATGAGGCAGCCGACAAGGCCTGCGATCCCGGCATTGATGTGGACGACGGTGCCACCGGCAAAGTCGAGTGCGCCCATGCCCCAGAGGAAACCGGCATCGGTTGGTGCGTCCGGCAGGAAGTCCGGTCCAGCCCAATACCAGACCATATGCGCGATCGGGAAATAGACGATGGTGAGCCAGGCCACGACGAAGAGCATGAGCGGCGTAAATTTCACGCGTTCTGCAAAGGCCCCCACGATCAGCGCGGGCGTGATGCAGGCAAAGGTCATCTGGAACACGACAAAGGCGTATTCGGGGATGTACACATTGTTGGAGAAGGTCGCCGCCAGCGTCGTGGCATCGACGCCCTGGAGGAACATCTTGCTCAGCCCGCCGAAAAAGGGCGTGCCGCTGGTGAAGGCCAGGCTATAGCCCCAGCCCACCCAGATGAGCGCCGCAATCGAGACGATCATGAAGACCTGCATCAACAGGCTCAGCATATTTTTGGTGCGGACAAGCCCGCCATAAAAGAGCGCGAGCGCCGGAACCGACATCAGCAGCACGAGTGCTGCCGAAATGAGCATCCATGTCGTATCGCCCTTGTTGACCATATTGGCCATTTGTTCGGCCGTGGGGGCCTTGATAGGCCCGTCTGCGGCGAAGGCGGGTGAGGTAGCGAGCGCCGCCGCCGTTCCCGCAATCCATGTCTTGAACTTGGTCATATGTCCCCTGCCTGTCGTTAGAGTGCGACCGCGCCCGTCTCGCCCGTGCGGATGCGCACCGCGGCTGCGAGATCGAGCATGAAGATTTTGCCATCACCGATGGACCCGGTGTTGGCGGCTTGCTGGATGGCTTCGAGCGCGCGGTCGGCAACGGGATCGTCGCACGCGACTTCCACCTTCACTTTCGGGACCATGTTGGTCGAATATTCAGCTCCGCGATAAATCTCGGTCTGGCCCTTCTGGCGGCCGAAGCCTTTGACTTCGGTGATCGTCATGCCGGACACGCCCAGCGCCGAAAGCGCCTCGCGGACATCGTCCAGCTTGAACGGTTTGATGATGGCGATGATGAGTTTCATTGGACCCCCTTTGGAAATGGTCGGGGTCAACGTCGCAAGGGTCGTGCCAGTTTGTGCAATGCGGTGAATTTGCGCGAATTATCGGTCCCGCAGCTGCTTTTGCGCGCAGTAATGATGCATGAAGTCTGCCCGATTCAGCAGCAGCATTGCGAATCTGCTCAAATTATAGGCAAAATACCGCATGGCGATTGAAAAATTGTGCAATGCAACATAAATGGCCGTGGTCGGGAGTCGGTCTTGCCGCTCACCCTCAAACCGCATCAAGTGAGACACACCATGTATATGCTCGCCATTCTGCGCGTGCTGGAAAATCTGTTCGCACGCCGCTGATCTTGTCGGGGCCGGAGGCGGCCAAAGGTCAACGGCTGTCCTTTCCTGTTGCGCAAAGTGGAAGGGCGGGGCTTCGACAAGCTCAGCCCAAACGGCAGGAAAGTTGAAGGGCTACATCGCGACGGAGGCCAGCCTGCGCTGGCATGACGGGTAGAAAACGGACAACGCATCGCGCCTCTCTTGTCGTCACCCCAGCGAAAGCTGGGGTCTCCTTGCCCGATTGCATGAGATGCCAGCCCTTGCTGGCATGACGGATTGTGCGCGTTGCCTCAGGCCGTTCTCAGATACCAGGCGTAGTCCAGATCAGGCACGGCGCCGAAAAAGCGTTCCTGCTCGGTGCGCTTCACGATGCTGAACATCTCGACAAAGCGTTCGCCCAGATAGTCCTTCATCGTGCCGGATGCGGCAAAGCGGTCAAGCGCTGCAAACCAGTTGGTCGGCATCGGCGGCGCGCTTGAGGCGGCCTCATAGCCATTGCCGACGACCGGCGCGCCGGGATCGAGCTTGTGCTCGATGCCGTGGCACATCCCCGCCAGCATCGCCGCCATGGCGAGATAGGGGTTGGCGTCCGCCCCGCCGATGCGATGTTCGACATGGCGTGTCGCGGGTGCACCCGCCGTTACGCGGAAGCTGACGGTGCGGTTGTTGACGCCCCATGTGGGGGCAACCGGCGCGTAGCTGTTCGCCTTGAAACGGCGGTAGCTGTTGGCATTGGGCGCAAAGATCAGAAAGGCGTCTCCAATCGTTGCCTGCATCCCGGCAATGGCATGGCGCAACAAGGGCGTGCCTTCAGGGTCTTCGCTCGCAAAGACGTTCTTGCCCGATGCGTCGAGCATCGAGGCATGGAGGTGCATCCCGTTGCCTGCGCTGTTTTCAAAGGGCTTGGCCATGAAGGTTGCTTCCATGCCGTGCTTGAGCGCAACCGCTTTTACCAGCCGCTTGTGAAGTATGGCATCGTCGCACGCGGCGAGGGCATCTGCCTTGTGCGCGAGCGTCATTTCAAACTGGCCGGGCGCATATTCCGAAATCGCGGCTTCAAGCGGCAGGCCCATGGCGTCGGCGCAGGCATAAAGCTCATCGAAGAACGGGCGGAAGTCTTCCATTTCGGTAAGGCCATAGACCTGAATGTCGTGCGGCGTTTGGCCGGAGGACGGAGAACGCGCGGGCTTGGGCCGTCCATCGCGCCCGCGCCGGGCGTCAACCAGATAGAATTCCAGCTCCACCGCAACATCTGGCGTCAGGCCGTGCCCCGCCAGCCGGTCGATCACGCGGCCCAGCACATGGCGTGGATCAAGATCATTGGGGCGGCCATCCAGCTCGTAGAAGCCCGTCAGGAACTGGGCTGCCCCCGGCCCTGCCCAGGGGGCAGGCACGAGCGTGCCGGGAATGGGGTGGACGCGCCGGTCGGCATCACCATCTTCCCACACAAGCCCCGTTTCTTCGGTGTCGCGCCCGGTGATGTCGACGATCACGGTTGAGCCGGGCAGGAAGCGGCCATCCTTGTAAACACCCATTACTTCATGGGCACGCAGCCGCTTGCCGCGTGGCACACCGCACATATTGGTGAAGATGATGTCGATGGCATCAACCTGCGGATAGGCCGTAAAAAAGGCTTCGGCTTCGGCAAGCGGCGCAATCTGGTGCGAGGATTGGGGCGCTGATTGGGGCTGGGTCATACCCACCTTGTGCGAGGATCAGCGCCCTCGCGTCAAGCGTGACAGATATTTGCCACCTCAGGCAAGGAGCGTGGCCGCGACCTCATCGAGATGCGCCACCAGCCGCGTTACCTGCTCGGCGGTGGTGGCAGGGCTGACGAGCATCATATTGTGGAAGGGGGCAAGCAACGTCCCCCGGTTGACGAGCATCAGGTGGATAAGTCCTTCCAGATCATGGTCCATCGCCGCACGCGCTTCTGTGCCATTGGCGGGGAGGCGCGGTGCGCAGATAAACTCCACGCGCGCGCCAACGCTGGCGACGCTCCAGGGCAGGCCGTGCCGCTCGATAATGTCTTCGATCCGCCCGGCAAGCTGCTGGGCAAGCCCGGTCATATGCGCATAGGCGGCAGGCGACATCACATCGTCGAGCATGGCGTGCATCGCGGCGATGGCGAGGGCGTTGGCCGACAATGTGGTGCCGATGCCCGAATGGCCGGGCGGCAGCGTGGCGCGATGTTCTTCCATCCGCCGTGCGACCGCATCCGAAAAGCCAAAGGCTGCGCACGGCACACCGCCGCCAATCGACTTGCCGATCACGAACATATCGCCGCCGGGGCCAAAACTGCCTGAATGGCCTGCCGGGCCAGATGAGATGGTGTGCGTCTCATCCCAGATGAGAAGTGTGCCGGTGCGCGCTGTTACTTCGCGCATCAAGGCGAGATAGCCGGGACGCGGCAGCACCATGCCGCAATTGGTCATCACGGGTTCTGCCAGCACACAGGCGACATCGCCGCGCTCAAGTGCCGCTTCCAGCGCGCGGCCATCGTTGAACTCGATGGCGATGCTGTGTTCGCGCACATCCCACACCTGCCCGACAAGACTGCGGCGCGTTTCTGGCACGCCACCCCGCAGATCGACAAACACATCATCGACAGCGCCATGATAGCAGCCGTTGAATACCAGCACCTTGTCGCGCCCGGTAATGCCGCGCGCCCAACGGATGACGGCGCGATTGGCTTCCGAAGCCGTGGTCGTCAGCTGCCAGTGCGGGTGGTGGAAGCGTGCCGCCAGCAGCGCGCCAACCTCTGCTGTCTTGTCGCTCGGCAGCATCGTGCTCAGGCCCTGTGCTGCCTGAATGGCAAGCGCGTGCGACAGGGCCTCTGGGGAGTGGCCGAACATTGCGGCGGTATCACCTAGGCAGAAATCATCGAGCACATGGCCATCAACTGTCGTCAGCTTTGCGCCATGCGCATGGGCGGCGGTCAGCGGGAAAGGCGACGGCCAATCGCGCATCCAGTGGAAGGGCACGCCCTGATGCCAGCCAAAGGCGCGGTCCCGCGCGGCCTCTTCAGACTTGGGGTTTGCCCCGGCGAAGCGAGCCTGCTCACTGGCCCTTAGTTCGGCAATGCGCGCGCGATCAATCATGGCGTTCTTCCGTTATTTGATATGTTCACGACCGCGCGGCGAAAATCATAAGCGGTCGCGCAAGGCAAACCAGATCAGGCCCAATGTTGCCAGTGGCTGACGCAGGCATTTTCCACCGGGAAAGGGCCGTGCGGGCAAGGAGGCCATGACATCGAAGGACGCCGCCGTGCCTGCCAGCGCGTCTGCCACAACTTCCCCGGCAAGCGTTGAGACGAGTGCACCATGGCCGGAAAATCCATGCGCGTAGAAGAGGCTTCCGGTCCGCCCGATATGTGGCAGGCGGTTCATGCTCACCGAAACGGCGCCACCCCACGCATAGTCGATGGGCGTATCAGCCAACTGGGGAAAGACCTGCACGATGTGGCGGCGGACAAAGCCCGCAATATCGGTCGGCGGGCGCTGCCCGTATTTCTCGCCGCCCCCGAAGAGGAGCCGCCCATCGGCAGACAGGCGGAAATAATTGAGCACGAAGCGGCTATCGGCCACCGCGGCGTCGCTCGGCAACAGTGCGCGCGGATCCGCCAGCGGCGCGGTTGCGACATTATAGTTCATGATGGGGATGGTGAAGCGGCCCAGCGTGGGGGCTATCTCGCTCGTCCAGGCGTCGGTTGCGATGAGTGCGTGGCGCGCGTGGATGCGGGCGCTGCCGGTGCGGACTTCGACCATGCCCTTCTCTTCAAGGGCAATGACGCGGCTCTGCTCGAAGATGCGCACACCTGCGGCCTCGGCGGCTTCGGCGAGGCCCAGTGCATAGTTGAGCGGGTGGAAATGCCCGCCCTGCGGATCGAACACGCCGCCATGATAGTTGCCGCCATTGATGTGGCGGGCCATCTCATTGGCCTCGACCACGCTTGTCACATGGCCATATTCACGTGCCAGAAACTCCGCCTCGGCGCGCATCGCGGCGAGATGCGCAGGCTTGTAGGCGGCTTCGAGATGACCGGGCTTCAGATCGCAGTCGATGCCGTGGCGCGCGATGCGCCGCCACACCCGGTCGCGCGCGCTCCACGCCACGTCGAAGATCGCGCGTGCGCGTTCCGCCCCGAACTCGGCATGAATGTCGCGCATCCCCCAGCGCAGGCCGGGGATGAGCTGCCCGCCATTGCGGCCCGATGCGCCAAAGCCGATTGCCTCGGCTTCAAGCAGAATGACGTTGAAGCCCTTTTCTGCACAGGCAAGCGCGCCCGCAACACCCGTAAAGCCCCCGCCGACGACAACAACATCGCAGTCCAGCTCGCCTTGCGCCGCTAAGGGCCTGCGCACCCGGTTGGCGGTGGCGGCATAGTAACTGTTGGCAAGTCGGTCGGCCACGTCAGACGCGGAGCAGCAGGTGCTCGCGCTCCCATGAGCTGATGACCGACTGATAGTTGAACAGTTCACACTCCTTGATCGCGTAGAAAACCTCGAAAAAGTCTTCGCCCAGCAGCTGGCGAACGGGCTTGCAGTGCGAGAAGCGGTCAAGCGCGGCTTCGAGCGTGCGGGGCAGTGTGCGGGCGCGGTTATAGGCGCTGCCGGTAATGCTCTTGGGCGGCTGCATCCGGTCTATCATGCCGATATAGCCGCAGATGAGCGAGGCGGCGATGGCGAGATAGGGGTTGCTGTCCGCCCCCGGCAGGCGGTTTTCGATGCGGCGGTTCTTCGTGTCGGAGATGGGCACACGCAGCCCGCATGAGCGGTTGTCGGTGCCCCATTGCACGTTGATCGGCGCGTCACTGTCTGGCCGCATCCGGCGGAAGCTGTTGACGTTGGGGGCGAACATCGGCGTCACTTGCGGCAGCAGCCGGGCAAGGCCCGCAATATAGCTGCGGAACAGCGCGCTGTCCTTGCCGGCCTGCGTGCTGAAGATGTTGCGGCCCGTTTCGATGTCGAGCACCGATTGGTGGATGTGCATCGCGCTGCCGGGCTGGTCGCTCATCGGCTTGGCAAGGAAGGTCGCGTAAACCCCATGCTGCAACGCCCCCTGCCGTACGAGCCGCTTGAACAGCAGCACCTCGTCCGCCAGCCGCAGCGGATCGCCATGGAGAAAGTTCACCTCAAGCTGGGCGGCGCCCGATTCATGGATCATCGTGTCGATGTTGATCCCGGCCTTCTCGCACCAGTCATAAGTGTGCTCGATAATGTCCTCAAACTCGTTGAGCGCCTCAAGCCCGTAAGGCTGGCTCGCCGTCTCCGGGCGGCCAGAACGGCCCGTGGGCGGCACCAGCGGAAAATCCGGGTCGATATTCTGCGAGACGAGGTAGAACTCCACCTCCGGCGCAATCACCGGACGCCAGCCGCGATCTTCGTAGAGTTTGAGCACCTTCTTCAGGATCATGCGCGGCGCGATGTTGACCGGCGCGCCATCCTTGGTGAAGGCATCGGCGATCACATAGGCGGTCGGCGTTGCAAAGCCCGGTGCCTCGCGGATGGTGTCGGCATCGGGCACCATCACCTGATCGGGATCATATTCCGGGATGATATGACCAATATCGTCGGGATATTCGCCGTTGATGGTGACGCAAAAGACGCTGCCGGGAATACGCAGCGTGCCATCCTTGACGCTGGAGAGGAATTTGCCGGCGGGCAGCACCTTGCCGCGCTGCACCCCATTCATGTCGGGCACAATGCACTCGACCTCGCTCACGCCGTGATCGGCGATCCATGACGCAAGCTTGGTCGACATGGCTTATCTATGCGCTAGGCGCACCCTCCTTGTTTTCAACGCCGCTCAAAATGTCTTGCTGATCGACAGAACGGCGGTTCCCTTGCCCATCGGATCACCAAATGTGTGTGCGGTATCGATATATTTCACGCCTACCGTAAGCCCGGCAAGGTCATAATCAAGGCCGAGTGACCAATCCTTCTTGTTGTCGCCGAAGGCACCATCTTCAATGCCGAACGAGCCGTTGAGTGTAAGCCCGGTTTCGCCCAGCGGATATTCACCCGACACAGCGACATAGATATTGTCCTCATTGCCGATATGCCTCTGGCTGGGCGCATAGCCAAGGTTGAGCGCGACGCTGCCCTTGCCGACATCGGTGCCGACCGAGCCGAGAATTTCGATATAATTGTCACCCGATGCGCCCGGATAGAGATAATAGATCGCGCCAATATCAAGGTTGAGCGCCCCGGCCTTGCCTGCCCAGCCTGCGGTTACGTCCACTTCCACGTCATCGCCACCATTGTCGGCGATGTTGGTGCCCCACAGCGTGACATAAAGGCCCGATTCATGGCTGACGGTGAGTTCGGGTTGGAAGGCCGGATCCTTATCGCTCAGCGAAAGCCCGCGGAAGCGATAGTCGCTGACAGCCGCCAGCGTGAATTCAATGTCGAGCGGCTTTGTCTCTTCCTCCTGCGCAAAGGCCGGCGTGGCGGCTGCAAAAAAAGCCGGAAGAGCAAGGCCCGCAATGGCGAGGCGGCGGATTGATTGACGCATATGCATATCCCCTTGTTGGGCGTAATTCAGGACATTGTGACGAAGAATGGTGCAAAATCCATTCCCCCCGTGCGCAATTCCACACACCTGTTGCATAATTGCAAACGCCCGGTTCGCTTTGGATGCAAGGTCTTGATTCAACCGTGCGGCTGCGTCAGCCTGCGCAAAACACAGATGAGGAGAGAGCGATGCCCGTGGAGCATCGGCGCACCTGCCATATTTGCGAAGCCAATTGCGGCGTGATTGTCACCGCCGAAGGGCGCGACATCCTTTCGATCAAGGGGGACCCGGACAATGCGATGAGCCGGGGCCATATCTGCCCCAAGGCAACGGCGATTGCCGATCTTCAGAATGACCCGGATCGTCTGCGCACCCCATTGAAGCGCGTCGGCAAGGACTGGCAAGCGATCAGCTGGGCGCAGGCCTTTGCCGAAATCGGCGAAAAGACGCAGGCCATCATGGCGCGCGATCCGGCCTCGACCGCGCTCTATATCGGCAACCCCAATGCGCACAGCTATGGCAATGTGCTGACCTCCGGCGATCTCAAAAAGGCGCTGCGCACGAAGAACGTCTTTTCGGCGAGCACAGTGGATCAGATGCCGCATCATGTGGCGAACATCCGGCTTTATGGCCATTCCGGCTTCTGGGCGGTGCCGGATATTGATCGCACGCAGACGATGATCGTGCTGGGCGGCAACCCGATGGCCTCCAATGGCAGCGTCTGGACGGTGCCCGATTTTCGCAACCGGGTGAAGGAATTGCAGGCGCGCGGGGGCGAGCTGATCGTCATTGATCCGCGCCGCACAGAAACAGCCAAGATTGCGGATCGCCACATTTTCGTGCGGCCGGGGAATGACGCCTTCCTGCTGATCGCTTTGCTCAAGACGATGCGCGCCAAGGGGCTGCCGCAAGCGGCCGCCTATGTGCGCAATGCAGAGGCACTCTGGGCCGCACTGGAGCGGTTTGAGGTGGGCGATTGTCTGGCGCGTGCCGGCGTTGCAGCAGCAGATGTCGATCATCTGGCAGAAAGGCTGCTGGGTGGCCCGGCGGCGCTCTATGGCCGCATGGGCGCTTCGACGCAAAGCTTTGGCACGCTGACGGCGTGGCTGGTGGCGGCGACCAACATTTTGGCGGGCCAGCTTGATCGTGAAGGCGGGCTGCTCTGCGGCGCGCCGGTTGTTGACCTGCTTCATCTGTTCGGCCCCGGCAGCATCGGCAAATATCACTCGCGCGTGTCACGGCATCGTGAGGTGCTGGGCGAATTTCCAGCCGCTGCCATGGCCGAGGAAATCGAGACACCCGGCGAAGGGCAGGTGAAGGCGCTGTTCGTTGTGGCGGGCAATCCGGTGCTTTCCACGCCCAATGGCACGCGGCTCGACAAGGCGTTGGAGGGCCTCGACCTGATGGTGTCGGTCGATATGTATCTCAACGCAACGAGCAGGCGCGCGCACTACATCTTGCCGCCCGCCGGGCCGCTGGAGAAGGATCATTACGGGCTGTTCCTGCTGCCCATCGCCATTCGCAGCTTCGCCAAATATTCGCCGCCGCTCCTTGAAATGGAGGGCGAGACACTGGCCGACTGGGAAATTCTGCGCGGGCTTGCCGCTGCCATTTCAGGCCACGCCGCCGATGGTCCGACGCCGCGCGAAATGCTGGACCAGATGATGCGCGCGGGGCCGTTTGGCGTGTCGCTCGATGACGTCGAGCAACATCCAAGCGGCATGGATTTTGGCCCGCTCAGGGCCGGAAAACTCCCTGAGCGGCTCAAGACCAGCGACAAGACAATTGATCTTGCGCCTGAGGAGTTTGTGGCAGACCTTACGCGGCTGGCAGAGACACCCTTACCCGTGCCGCAGGATAAGTTACGCCTGATCGGGCGTCGTCATGTGCGCTCCAACAATAGCTGGTTGCACAACAGTGCGCGGCTTGTGAAAGGCGCGGACCGCTGCACGCTGTTGATCCACCCCGATGATGCCCGTGCGCACAATCTGGGGGATGGCGGCATGGCGGAAGTCAGCTCGCGCACCGGCTCGGTCCGCCTCAAGGTGGAAGTGACGGATGATATGATGCCCGGCACCGTCTCCATCCCGCATGGCTGGGGGCATGGGCTGGAGGGCATCCGTATGTCGGTTGCACAAGCCCATGCAGGCGTCAGCCTCAACGATCTGACCGATGAGCGGTCGCTTGACCCCTTGTCGGGCAATGCCGCGCTCTCCGGGATTCCGGTTGATGTGCGGGGCGTGGCTTAGTTCACCTCAACACCGTTCGCCCTGAGCTTGTCGGGGTCGAAGGCGACCAAAGGTCAACGGCCGTCCTTTTCTGTTGGCCGAGGGGAACGGAAGGGCAGTGCTTCGACAAGCTCAGCACCAACGGGTTTTGGTGACGTAGAGCTTAGCGCCTGATCCCCGCCCGGATGACGGCTTCCGCCGCATCGGCCGCACGCCGCGCCGCGCGGGCGAGGTTGGCTGAGAAATCCCCCGCGCTCTCGCCATTGGCCTCGTCTGTCGTCGCCTTGATCGCGGCCCAGGGCAGGCCGAACCGCTCTGCGACCTGCGCCACGGCGGCGGTTTCCATATCGACCAGCGCGGCATCAAGCTGCGTCGCCATCAGCGCAGCATGGTCGGGACATTCAACAAAGGCATCCCCCGTCGCAATACGGGCACGCGGCAGCGGGCAGTGGGGCAAATCAAGCGCGCGAAAGGGCGTGGTGTCAGCCGGACCCATCGGCCAGCTTCCGCCACGATAATGGGCAAAGCCATCGCTGCGCCGCGCGCCGAAATCATTCTGCACAGCTTCGTGCAGGTAGAAGCAATCGCCCTTGGCTGTGCCAATCTTGCCTGCCGTGCCGATGACCATCAGCAATTGGGCATCATGGATATGCGCGAGGAGGGCGGCGGCGGTTGCTGCATTGACCTTGCCGACGCCCGAACAGGCAATCGCAACCGATGCTGCGCCGAGTGCCACATGACGCACGTCAAAGCCGCCAAGCTGCTGGCGCGTGTGCGCAAGGTCGGAGCAGAAGGCGTCGGCTTCTTCGGCCACGCCGGTGATGATGGCGATGCGTTCAATCATGCGCCAACTCTAGCCGCCTTTGGCGCAACGAAAAAGGGCGGCCCGTTGCCGGACCGCCCCTGATCTTGAGCCGTTTGGCGAAGCTTACTTGACTTCGACCTGGGCACCGGCACCAACGAGCTGGGCCTGGATCTTGGAAGCTTCGTCCTTGCTGACGCCTTCCTTGAGCGCCTTCGGAGCCGACTCGACGAGAGCCTTGGCTTCCGTCAGGCCGAGACCGGTGATGGCGCGGACTTCCTTGATGACGGCGATCTTGTTGCCGCCGTCGCCGACGAGGATGACGTCGAATTCGGTCTTTTCTTCAGCAGCCGGGGCAGCGCCGCCAGCAGCCGGAGCAGCAACTGCAACAGCTGCTGCCGCCGAAACGCCCCACTTTTCTTCGAGAAGCTTTGCGAGGTCCGCAGCTTCGAGGACGGTGAGAGCCGAAAGGTCTTCGACGATCTTGTTCAAATCAGCCATTTTAAGTCTCCAATTCGCGGGGCAACTGCCCCATTGAGTTTCAGTTAAGTGTCAAATCAGGCAGCGTCTTTGGCGGCGTATGCGCCAAAAACCCGCGCCAGTTGCGCTGCCGGTGCGCCAACAACCTGTGCAACCTTCGTCGCGGGTGCCTGAATAAGGCCCACGAGCTTGGCGCGCAGTTCATCGAGCGACGGAAGCGAAGCCAGAGCCTTCACGCCATCTGCATCCAGAACCTGCGATCCCATCGAACCGCCGACGATTTCGAGCTTGTCGTTCGTCTTGGCAAATTCGACTGCGATCTTTGCCGCCGCGACCGGATCGATCGAGGTGGCAAGTGCCGTCGGGCCGGTCAGCAGATCGCTGATGCCGGCATAGTCGGTGTCCTGGGAAGCAAGCTTGGCGAGACGGTTCTTGGCGACCTTGTAGCTGGCGCCAGCCTCACGCATCTTCGTGCGCAGCTCTGTCGACTGTGCGACGGTGAGCCCAAGATTGCGGGTGATAACAACCACCCCAACCTCGTTGAAGACGCTCTTGAGTTCAGCGACAGCATCGGCCTTTTGAGCACGATCCATGCCATTCTCCTTCAACATTCGGCTTGCGGCCCATCCGCAAACCGTTTTGACCGCAGCGCCGCGCCAAAGCGCGAAACCGCGATCAATTGTCCGAGGGGAATGGCAGTCTCTCCCGAAAGGAGACTGTAGAAATCCATGTCCCCGTCTAGGCAGGCAATTAAGAGAGGCCAGACGCCACTCACCTGCTGTCTCGGACGGTGAGCCGACATTGCTGCCGGCCCGTCATTACGGAACCGGGCCGAAGCCCGGCACCGCAAATTTCAATCAGGCGTTGCCGAGTTCGGCGACGTCGAGGCGGATGCCCGGACCCATCGACGAGCTGATCGCGGCCTTGCGAAGATACTTGCCCTTCGCGCCCGACGGCTTTGCCTTCACGATGGCATCGACAAGCGCGTCGAAGTTCGCGCGCAGGTCTTCAGCCGGGAACGAGGCCTTGCCGATGCCGGAGTGGATGATACCGGCCTTTTCGACGCGGTATTCCACCTGGCCACCCTTGGCGTCCTTGACGGCCTGGCCGACATTGGGCGTGACAGTGCCGAGCTTGGGGTTCGGCATCATGCCCTTGGGGCCGAGGATCTTGGCGACGCGGCCAACAAGACCCATCATGTCCGGGGTCGCGATGCAGCGGTCAAAATCGATGTTGCCGTTGGTGATCTGTTCGATCAGGTCGTCGGCACCAACCACGTCTGCACCAGCGGCGCGGGCTTCTTCAGCCTTTGCGTCCTTGGCGAACACGGCGACGCGCACGGTCTTGCCGGTGCCCTTGGGCAGCGAGACGACACCGCGGACCATCTGGTCTGCGTGACGCGGATCAACGCCGAGGTTCAGCGCGACTTCGATCGTTTCGTCAAACTTGGCAGTCGCGTTTTCCTTGATCAGCGCGATTGCTTCGGTGACGCCATAAAGCTTTTCACGGTCGATAGCGACGGCGAGCTTCTTGGATTTCTTGCTCTGGAACGCCATGGATTAACCCTCCACCACTTCGAGGCCCATCGAACGGGCAGAGCCTTCGATGATGCGGGTTGCCGATTCGATGTCGTTTGCGTTGAGATCCTTCATCTTGGTCTCAGCGATTTCCGACAGCTTCGAACGGGCGATGGTGCCAATCGACGATTTGCCGGGTTCCTTCGAACCCTTGTCGAGCTTGGCAGCCTTCTTGATGAGATAAGTCGCCGGGGGCGTCTTGGTGACGAAGGAGAAGCTCTTGTCTGCAAAGACGGTGATAACCGTCGGGATCGGCATACCCTTTTCGAGTTCCGTCGTCGCCGCGTTGAACGCCTTGCAGAATTCCATGATGTTCACACCGCGCTGACCCAGAGCAGGGCCGATCGGCGGTGAGGGATTTGCAGCGCCCGCAGGCACCTGCAGCTTGATATAGCCGGCAATTTTCTTGGCCATGTTTCACTCACTCTATAGGTGGGCAGCCACGCTTGCACGTTTCGCCCGGTTCAAGTTTAGCGGTGTTGACGGGGTGGCCCCCTCCCGCACTCTATCCAGACCCGAAAGTCTGAAATTCTTACTTCATCCGTTCAACCTGCTCGAACTCAAGCTCGACAGGCGTCGGACGACCAAAGATCGACACAGAAACCTTCACGCGGCCCTTGTCGAAGTCCAGCTCTTCGACCAGCCCGTTGAAGCTGGCGAACGGACCTTCGAGCACCTTGACCTGATCGCCGATTTCGTAGTCGACGCGAATCTGCTGCTTGGGTGCGGCGGCAGCTTCTTCCTTGGTGTTCAGGATGCGCGCTGCTTCCGCTTCGGTAATCGCCTGCGGCTTGCCGCTCGATCCGAGGAAGCCAGTTACCTTGGGCTGGTTCTTGATGAGGTGATACACATCATCATTCATGCTCAGCTTGGCGAGCACATAGCCGGGGAAGAACTTGCGTTCCGACTGAACCTTCTTGCCACGGCGGATTTCGGTAACGGTTTCGGTCGGAACCTCGACCGCATCCACAAGCGCCTCAAGGCCGAGGCGCTGTGCATCGGCCAGAATCGCGTCGCGGACCTTGTTCTCGAAACCCGAATAGGCGTGGATGATATACCAGCGTGACATTGGTCTTCTTTTCTTATGCGATCAGGAAGCGAGCGAGAGCAAAGACTGGACGACCCAGGTGAATACCGAATCGACGCCCAGAAAGAACAGGCCGAGGATCGTGGTCATGATGATGACCATCACCACCGTCATGCCGGTCTCACGCCCGGTCGGCCAGGCGACTTTCGCCGTCTCGGCCCGAACCTGCCGGATAAACTCGCCTGGGCTGGTCTTTGCCATAAACCCGTTTCCATCCTTAAACTTGTTTCGCCAACAGGTCCGCCGCCGGAAAATCCGGCTTGAAAGAAAACCCTGTTGTCGGGATTGGCGGCCAATAATCGGCTTTCCGGGCAAAAGCAAGCGTTGCATAGGGTTTGCGCCAGATCGCTGGACATAGAACCAGTCTCCCGTGATTCGCGCGCTAGAGTTGGCGATTCGGGAAACTGGCAGGAGCGGAGGGACTCGAACCCACGGCCCTCGGTTTTGGAGACCGATGCTCTACCAACTGAGCTACGCTCCTATGGCCAGACGGCGCGCATAGCGAAGCGACTGCGCCCGCGCAAGCGCCGCTTGTCGCTTTGCGTCAATCAGGCGACGGCGCGATCGCCAGAAGCGCCATAAAGCAGGCGGCGCGCATCCTTTGCGGGCATTGGCCGCCCGAAGAGATAGCCCTGAATCTTGCGGCAGCCGAGCTGGCAGATCATGCGATATTCTTCGTCGGTTTCCACGCCTTCTGCCGTCGTCACCATGCCAAGGCTGTCTGCCAGCGCCACCACCGCGCGGATAATCGCAAGGCTTTCCGGCGCGTTGCGGGCAGCGCCCTGCACGAACGAGCGGTCAACCTTGATGGTGTTGAACTTGGTCTTGGAGAGATAGCCGAGTGACGAATAGCCGGTGCCGAAATCATCGAGCGACAGCCGCACGCCGAGCGCCATGAGCTGCTCAAGAATCTGGAGCGCCACGGTGCCTTCGCGCATGAACACGCTTTCGGTGACTTCAAGCTCAAGCCGGTGCGGGGCAAGGCCGCTTTGCGACAGCGCCTGCACGACCGAGGTGACGAAATTGGTGTCGGTCAGTTGTTCGGCCGAGACGTTGACGGCAACGCGGATGGTGGGCGGCCAGTGCGCGGCTTCGGCGCAGGCGGTGCGCAACACCCAGTCGCCAATCGGGGCGATGAGGCGTGTATCTTCGGCCACGGGCACGAATTTTGCGGGAGAAACCGGCCCAAGTTCCGGGTTCGTCCAGCGCAGCAGCGCCTCAAAGCTTTCAACCTCGCTATTTTCCGCACCGACAACGGGCTGGTAATGGACTTCAAATTCATTGCGTTCGAGCGCCTTGCGCAGCGCGATTTCAATCACGCGGCGTTCTTCGGCATGAACGTGCAGCTGCGGCTCATAGCTGTGCGCCTGCCCGCCGCCTTCATCCTTTGAGCGATAGAGCGCGAGGTCTGCCGAACGGATGAGCGTTTCCACGGTGCGCCCGTCGCGCGGGCCGGTCGCGGTGCCGATGCTGGCGCCGATATAGAGCGTGTGCTGATCGACCTCATAGGGGCGCGACAGCGTTTCGATGATGGTCTGCGCAAATTTGGCGAGACGGCCCGGATCATTGGCATCCTTCACGACCACGGCAAATTCGTCACCACCCAGACGGCCGCACACTTCGTTGTCGGTCATGATCGAGCGGAGGCGTTCTGCCACGCGTGTCAGCAGGCGATCACCCACCGGATGGCCAAGCGTGTCGTTGACGGCCTTGAAGCGATCAAGGTCGATCATCAGGAAGGCGCAGCGCCCGCGCCAGCGGTCGGCCTCGTGCATGGCCTCGCCAAGCGCTTCGGTGATGTGGAGGCGGTTGGGCAGGCCCGTGAGCGTATCATAGCGCGCCATGCGGTTGATTTTGTCGGCAGAGCGGTGCGCTTCTGTTACGTCCGAGCCAACGCCGCGAAAGCCGAGGAAAGAGCCGGTATCATCAAAGCGCGGCGAGGCGGAAAGCTCCCACCAGCGGGTGTCGCCCGCGACCTGCACCGGCAAGATGAGATCGCTGAAATTCTCACGGTTCTTGAGCTTGTCCGCCAGCACGCGCAACGCGGCTGAAAAATTGCCTGCCTCCCATGAATCGCCCGCCAAAATCTCAAGGATCGGCTTGGCTTCAAGCTGCTCAGGCTGGAGCCCAAGCGCATAGGCAAAGCGCGGCGAGACGTGGGTGAGGCATTTGGAGGCGTCGATCTGCCACATCCAGTCGCCGCCCGATTCTTCAAATTCGCGCAGGAGAAGGCTCACCACCTCGTCCTTTTCAGCGAGTTCGCTTTCGGCAGAACGATGCATCACGAAGGTGCGGCCATTGGCAAGGCAGCTCAGCATCAGCGCGCCGGAATAGGCAACGGCAGTGCCCGCAATCAGCGGCATCCCGTTATACCACATCATCGCGGCCAGGCTTGATCCGGTAACGGTCAGGAAAGCGGCGGTGGCCATCGGCACGGCGGAGAGCGCAACCGTCATGCCCGCCATCAGCGCGGTAAGCACAGTCCAGATCCCGATCAGCACTTCAGGGCGTGCCCCGGTGCCGAACAGAACGGGAGCCACGGCCCAGGCAATCGCGCCGATCAGCGTGATGCCGGTTTCGCGGTGGAGATCACCCGTGGTGGCGATCGGCGGCGTCCAGTTGCGTTCGCGCAGATGCGGACCGGCGCACATCGTCGCCATTACAATGGTGCCGGCAAACCACAGGCCAAGCTTGAGTGTGGTGATCGATTCCTTGAGAAGCACCAGCAGCACGATGGCGGCCAGAACCGAAATGACGAGCCGTGTCACCGCAAACCGCTTTACCACGGCAAGCTGCGCTGCACGCACGATTCCCCAATCCGTTCCCGCAGGCTCGGTAAAGCCCAGGATCGAAAGCCAGCCCGGCGCCGTTGGCGCGCTTGTCGTTGTTTGTTTGCGTCTCACGATCCACCGGATACGCCAAAAAGGGTTAGCGTTCGGTAAGCATTATCCGCAAATTTGATGTCAGTTTGGCCCGTGTTCGGATTAATATTCTGGAAAGTCGCGCTTTTATGCGGCGAGCAGATAAGGCTGAATTTCGCCGGACAGATAAAGGCGGCGCGCCTTGGCGCGGCTGAGCTTGCCAGAGCTGGTGCGCGGCAGCGAGCGCGGCGGCACAAGTTCAACCACGCAGTTCATGCCCGTGATCGCGCGGACCTTTTCCCGAATCGCATCGCGCAGGCGGGTGCGCTCTGCATCATCGGTGGTGCGGCAATGGACGAGCACGGCAGGCGCTTCCTCGCCGCCCGGCGTCGTCACCGAGAAGGCGGCAATGTCGCCCTGTTTGAAGCCGGGAAGCTGCTCCACCGCCCATTCAATGTCCTGCGGCCAGTGGTTTTTGCCGTTGATGATAATCATGTCCTTGGCGCGACCAACGACATAGAGGTAGCCGTTCGACATATAGCCCATGTCGCCGGTGTTGAGCCAACCGTTCTGAAGGCAGGCATCGGTAGATTCCGGGTCGCGATAATAGCTGTGCATGATCGAGGGGCCAGCGGTCCACACCTGGCCGATCTGTCGCTCAGCAAGGGCGCCGCCATCCTCGGCGCGAATCTCCACCGTCATGTCGCGGCACGGCTTGCCGCAATTGACGATGGCGCGATAACGCTGCGGTCGATCCCCCGGCCACTCTTCGCCCGAAAGCTCCGATTCCTCGACCAGTTCGACGATGATGCCTTCGCCCGGCGGCATGATGGTGACGGCCAGCGTCGCTTCGGCAAGACCATAGCTCGGCAGAAAGGCCTTGGCGCTGAAACCCGCTTCATGAAAGGCATCGACAAAGGCCTGCATCACATCCGGGCGGATCATGTCTGCGCCATTGCCCGCGATGCGCCAGCCGGACAGCGCGAAGCGTTCCGAAACATGGCTCTGGCTCGAAATGCGGCGCGCGCAAATGTCGTAGCCAAAAGTGGGGGAATAGCTGATCGAGGTGTCGCCGACGCGCGTGTTGCGCGTGACGAGATCAAGCCAGGCCAGCGGGCGGCGGGCGAAATCCTCGGTCTTCATGTAATCGACCGACACCTGATTGGCGACGATCGAGAGGAAGCAGCCGACCAGCCCCATATCATGATACCAGGGCAGCCACGAGACGCAGCGGTCGGTTTCCACAAGCTTCATGCCATGGCCGTGCGCGGCAAGATTGTTGAGCAGCGCATTGTGCGTCACGGCAACGCCATGCGGAAAGCGCGTCGAGCCGCTCGAATATTGCAGATAGGCGATGTCGTCGGTGCTGGCTTGCGGCAGCGCGACAGCGGGGGCGGCGCGCTCGCCAAAGCTTTCCCAGCTGATGGCCTCTGCATTGACGAGCTTGGCGGCGTCGGGTGCCATGTTTTCAAGGCTGGCCGGATAGATGAGGAGCTTGGGCTGTGCGCTCTGCATCTGCACGGCCAACTGATCGACATAGGAATCGCGCCCGCCAAAAGAGGTCGGCAGCGGCAGCGGCACGGGCCAGGCACCGGCATAGACCGTGCCGAAGAACAGGGCTGCGAATTCTGGTGAGGTTTCGGCGATCAGCGCGATACGATCACCGGGCTGGATGCCGTGCGCGATCAGGCGGTACGCCATGTCGAGCGCATCGGTGCGCAGTTCTGAAAATGGATAGGGCCGGGCAAGATTGCCGCGCGGATCATGAAAATTCATCCCGCGCGCGCCTTGCGCGGCATAATCGAGCGCTTCGCCGAGCGTAGCGAAATCGGAAATTCGCCGCGGCAGCGTGTCCAGCGTCGGCGTGGCGGTCATCGCCGGGGCGGGCCGGTCAAGATTGTCCTGCACGGAGCATCCCCCAAAAGTTAGTGGCGCTGGCCCTAGTGGCTCTTGCGCGTGTTGCAACCCTTTTGCACGACGTATGGCCATGCAAATGCTTCCAATCGACGTGGACTATGGCACAATTTGGGCCGGACCCAAGAGATGAAACGATTCACCGCCCGAAAGCCACTGAACAGCGCGGAATTGCGCCAGATGGCGCTTGCATATGTCGCGCGCTACGCCACCTCGCGGGCAAAATTGGCGGGCTATTTGCGCCGCAAACTTGCCGAGCGCGGTTGGGATGAAGAGGGTGCGCCGGCGGTTGAGGCGATTGTCGAGGCGATGGTGGCGCAACATTATGTCGATGATCGGGCGTTTGCGGACATGAAGGCGGGCGGGCTTGCCCGGCGTGGCTATGGCGCGCGGCGTGTGCGGCAGGCGTTGCAGGCGGCAGGCATTGCCGAAGAGGATGCCGATGTGGCGTTGCGCACAGCCGAAGAGGATAAGCTGGCCGTAGCGTTGGCCTATGCCAAACGCCGTCGACTGGGGCCGTTCTCTTCTGATCCCGCCAATATGGCGAAGCGGGAAAAGGCTCTCGCAGCGATGCTTAGAGCAGGCCATGATTACTTGACCGCGCGACAGATTCTTGATTTGTCACCGGAACTTGTCCAAAATGGCATGGCTCGGTCAGAACCCTGAGAGGTCGCACAATGGAAGAGGTTTCTGACACGGCAATTGGGTGGGTAGCCGTTTTGGGTGTGCGAGGCCGAGTAATGTCTGGAGATTATCGTCAACTGGTTTTGAGCCAGCGCAGGTGATGGGCGGGCCGGGGGAAGAAGCGCCCATATCGGGGGCTGCTGAGCCGCGCCTTGTCGAAGGCCATGTCAAATGGTTCGATGCGACACGGGGCTTTGGCTTTGTCGTGCCCGACGATGCCGAGACGAGCGATGTTCTCGTCCATTTTTCGGTGTTGCGCGAACATGGCAGACGCACGCTGCCCGAAGGTGCGCGCGTCGTGTGTGAAGTGGCGCTGGGCGGACGCGGACTTCAGGCGGTGCGGCTCGTTTCTTTTGATCTCTCAACCGCGCTCGTGCCCGAAGTTGAAGTGCGCCTGCTCCAGCCCAAGCGGTCGCGCGCGGTATCGCCTGAGCTTGTTGAGCAGGCCGGGCCATTTGAGGCTGTGTCGGTCAAATGGTTTAATCGCCCCAAGGGCTATGGTTTTCTTCTGCGCTCAGGTGACGCGGCGGATGTCTTTGTGCATATGGAAACGCTGCGGCACGCCGGCATTGTCGATGTGCTGCCGGAAGATGTTCTTGAAGCCCGCCTGGTTGAAAGCGAGCGTGGGCTTCTGGCTGTAGAGGTAAGGCGTTCGTGACGATTTTTCGTGCAGCCTGCGCGCTGCTTTTGGCTATGCCCGCCGTGGCGTGTCAGGCGGGGCAAAAGCCGCCAGCACTCTCGCCCGCCGGGCTGGCGCAGGTGCCGCTCAGCATTTCAACCGCTGCGGGCAAGGCGCACAGCTTTACCGTGGAAGTTGCGCGCACCGAAGAGCAGCAGGAGCGCGGGCTGATGTTCCGCGCAGAACTTGCGCCTGATGCGGGCATGATCTTCCCGATGAGGCCGCCGCGCCCGGCCAGCTTCTGGATGCGGAATACGATCATCCCGCTCGACATGATCTTTGTGCGGGCCGATGGCACCATCGCGCGGATCGCGGCGCAAACCGTGCCTTATTCGCTCACGCCGGTCGAATCGGGCGAGCCTGTGGCCGCCGTGCTGGAGATTGCCGGGGGGCGGTCTGCCGAACTTGGCATATCCGAGGGTGACAAGGTCGTCTGGAAAGACTGATGTCTAGAGAGCAGCGGCGTTGCATCGCGCGCTGCAAAGGCGTAACGGGCGGCGCATGGGCGTTTTCAAAAACATCTTCACCTGGTGGGAAGGTCAGACCTTCGGCACATGGCTCAACACCCGCACAAGCGGCATCCGCGTAGGCGAGGATGCCGAGGGTAATGTCTATTACCAGTCGCGCCAGACCGGCGTGGACGGGCGCGAGCGGCGCTGGGTGGCCTATAAGGGCAGCAACGATGCCAGCCGCGTTCCGCCGCAATGGTATAGCTGGTTGCACCACACGATTGATGCGACGCCTGATGAAGCGTTGCCCGCGCCGCGCGCATGGGAAGCCGATCCCCAGCCCAATCTGAGCGGAACGCCGCTCGCCTATCGCCCCAAGGGTGCGCTCGAATCGGGCGGCAAACGTGCGGCGGCGACCGGCGACTATGAGGCATGGAGCCCCGACGCCGCGTGAAGCGCGCAATCGTCTGGACGGGATTGACGGTATTGGCCGGGCTTGCCGCCTGGCAGGCCGCCGCCGCGTTGCAGGATACGCCGGAAGCCTCCACCGCTCCCGCGCAACAGGCCGCCGAGGCCTCCGCCGAAACAGGCGATGCTGAAGCGGTGGAAGCGCCAAAAGCCAAGCCGCGCGCCGCAGCGCCCATCCCCGGTAGCCGCCTTGCATCGCCCATGGCCGAGCGCGTGGCGACGATTGGCATTCTCAACAAACGCAATGGTCTGTCGCGTGATCTCGTGATGAAACCGGGTCAGGCCGTGCGCATGGGTGATCTCGTCGTGCGCCTGCGCGCCTGTGAAGAAACCGACCCGTGGGAGCCGGAAAAATGGACCGGGGCTTTCGTGCAGGTCATCACCCGCGAAACCAAGGCCGTGTGGCGCAAGACTTTTTCGGGCTGGCTCTACAAGGAAAGCCCGTCGCTCAACGTTGTTGAGCACCCGATTTATGACGTGTGGGTCAAGGCCTGCAAGATGCGCCATGCCGAGGTTGGTCCATCGACGATCGTCGCGCGCGGCGATGAGTCGGGGGGCGCCTCGGTCAAGCGGTCGAGCGCCGACAAATCACCCGATGCGGAAGGTGCGGCGCCCACGCCTGTGGAGAGTGCTGCGCCCAGCGCCACAGAATAATCCTCCCGGTCGATCTCCACCGCGCCAAGCGAGGCGAGATGCGGCGTCTGGAACTGGCAATCGAGCAATTCAAACCCGCCACAGCGCAACCGTGCAACGAGATGCGTCAGCGCAACCTTTGACGCATCGGTCATTCGGCTGAACATACTCTCGCCGAAAAAGGCGCGACCCAGCGAAATGCCATAAAGCCCGCCAACCAGCTCGCCTTCATGCCATGTCTCGATGCTATGGGCATGGCCAAGCTGGTGGAGGCGCAGCACCGCCTGTTCGATGACAGTGTTGATCCATGTGCCGGGGCGATCTGGCCCCGGTGCAGCACAGGCAAGCACGACCCGGTGGAAGGCGCGGTTGAGCGTGGTTTCGTAGCGGCCCGAACGCAATGTCTTGCGCAGCGAATGTGAAAGGTGAAAGCCATCCAGCGGCAGAATGGCCCGCCTTTTTGGCTCTACCCAGTAAATGTCCGCCGCCTTGCGATCATCGGCCATCGGAAACACGCCGATGGAATAGGCCTTGAGCAAAAGCTCAGGTGTCAGTTCTTCGGTCATGCCTTCCGGTCGGCAAGCTTGCGCTCGATGGCGCGCCAGAGATAGGCAAAGGCGTCTGCTGCTGGCGAGCTTGCTGCAAAGCACCCCACCGGCGCGCGGTGCAGGCCCATTTGCTCGACGGCGCTTGCCATTGGCACCACGGGCCAGTCTGGGTTGGCGGCAAGGGCTGCCTTGTGCAACACGCGCCGGCGATCAACCATCGAAAACACCGGCAAGATGGCCGCCCGCCCGGCATGATGCTGTGCAATGTGCTGCACCACCTCCTCCAGCGCCCGGCGCGACAGCGGAGAGGGGATGACGGGCACGAGGATGATGTCGGCCGCGCGCATCACCTGCTCGGTCGTTTCGGTCAGCCCCGGCGGGCAATCCAGCACAATCCGGTCGAAGCTGCCCGTCAGGCCTTCCAGCAGCCGGGCGAGCCGCTTGCGCTTGCCGAGCGTGAAGAAAAACTGGTCCAGCCCACGCAGGCTGGCATCAGCAGGCAGCACGGAAAGCCGCGCATAATCGGTCTGATGGATCAGCTTTGCAGCTGCCACGTCGCGCGCGAACACCGATTGTGCGGTGTCGCGCCAGGGCGTTGCGCCCAGCAAAAAGGTTGCGCCTGCCTGCGGATCAAGATCCCACAACAAGGTGCGCCGGGCCGCGAGTTGCGCGGCGCACCAGGCAAGGTTCACCGCAAGCGTCGTTTTCCCGACGCCGCCCTTGAGGTTGTAAACCGCGATGACTGCCATTTCGGCCTGTGCGGCCTAAAGGATTTCGTGCACGACATCTTGTGGGCGGCACAGGCGCACGCCCTTTTCGGTGCGCACGAGCGGGCGTTCGATGAGGATCGGCTCCTTTGCCATGGCATTGAGGATCGTGTCTGCATCGGCATCAAGCAGACCCAGCTCTTCAGCTGGTGATCCGCGCGTGCGCAGCCCTTCGCGCGGGGAGATGCCTGCATCCTTGTAGAGCTGCTTCAGTGTATCCCGGCTGGGCGGGGCTTTGAGATATTCCACCACCTCAACGTCAACGCCCGGCGTTTCGCGCAAGATGTCGAGTGTTTTGCGTGAGGTGCCGCAATTGGGATTGTGCCAGATTGTCGCTTTCATGGGGGAAGTCTCCTTTGCCGTTCCATAGAGCGATTCCGCGTGAGGTGGAAACACCGAACGGTGGGGAAATCGCTCTTCATGCAGCGTCACGCGTGGTGGAAATTTCGTGTCATCGCCCAAAAGCCGCGCTCCATCGCGCGCCAGAGTCGACTTTATCCACAGGCTGGCGTTATAGTGCGGGTATGAAAGAAGCTCTGGCCGCGCAGATCGGCCGCAGACAGATTTTGGCGGGCACGGTCGCAACCGCTGCTGCATCGCTCCTTCCCGCGCCTGCCTTGGCGGCGGTTGAAGATGCGCGTCTTGTCAGGATCGCGCAGCGCGAGCTGGAGCGGCTGGGTGATCGCGTCTGGGTGAAGGACGTTGTCGGCCTTGCTGATTTCTCGCTCGTATCTGCCGCGCAACGCTTCTTCATCGTCAATCTCGTTTCGGGCACGGTAAAGCCCTATTATGTGACGCACGGGCGCGGGTCTGATCCTGAGCATGACGGCTGGCTCAAGGGCTTCTCCAATGATCCCGGCTCCAACGCCACGTCGCGCGGTGCCTATCTGACCGGTAAATATTATGATGGAAAGCACGGGCTTTCGATGCGTCTTGTCGGGCTGGATGCAGACAACAGCAATGCCGAAGACCGGGCCATTGTGGTGCATGGCGCGGATTATGCCGATCCCACGCTGATTGCGACAATGGGTAAGCTTGGCCGCAGCGAAGGCTGCCTTGCCTTTCCCAAGGCAAACCTTGTCGAAGTGATTGCGCGCATGGGCCCCGGACGGCTGATCTTTGCGGATCGTTTTGAAGGCCCCTACCGGGCGTGAGCGAGGGCGGCCCCTTGCGTCCGCCGGGTTTCACGACCGTTTTCCCCTATTTTTTCGTGAACGATGCGGCGGGGTTCTGCGCGTTTCTGGCCGCCGGTCTCGGCTTTGAAGAGCTGGGGCGGCACATGGATGGAGATCGCATCGCCAATGCGCAGCTTCGCTGTGGCGACACGAGCATTATGGTGAGCGAGGCCGGGCGCGGGTTTGAGGCGATGCCCGCCAGCTATTATATTTATGTGGATGACGCCGCGGCCACGATGGTGCGCGCGATTGCGGCGGGCGCACACAGCATCATGGACGTCGCAGATATGCCCTATGGTGATCGGCAGGGTGGTCTGCGCGATGCCTGGGGAAATCTCTGGTGGGTGTCGCAGCGCCTTTCAGCGGGCGCTTACTGATCCGGGCTTAGTCGAACAGGCTTGAGACCGAGCTTTCATCCGCAATGCGCTTGATCGCTTCGCCGAGCAGCGGCGCGATGGTCAGCTGACGGATTTTCTTGGCTTCGGCCACGGTTTCGGGCGCGCCGATCGAATCGGTGACAACCAGTTCCAGAAGTGACGATCCTTCAACGCGCGCGACGGCACCGCCCGAAAGAACGCCATGGGTGCAATAGGCGACGACATCTTCAGCACCCGCCGCCTTAAGTGCGGCGGCGGCGTTGCACAGCGTTCCCGCCGAATCGACAATATCGTCGATGAGGATGCAGAAGCGGCCTTCGACATCACCGATGATGTTCATCACTTCTGATTCGCCCGCGCGTTCACGACGCTTGTCGACAATGGCGAGCGGCGCGTTATCGAGCCGCTTGGCCAGCGCGCGCGCGCGGACCACGCCGCCCACGTCGGGCGAAACGACCATGATGTTGCGATCGCCAAAGCGCGCCTGAATGTCGGCGGACATCACCGGTGCGCCGAAGAGGTTGTCGGTCGGGATGTCGAAAAAGCCCTGGATCTGCCCGGCATGGAGATCGACCGAAAGCACGCGATTGGCACCTGCGGTGGTGATGAGATTGGCAACGAGCTTGGCCGAAATCGGCGTGCGCGGGCCGGGTTTGCGGTCCTGACGGGCATAACCGAAATAGGGGATGACAGCGGTGATGCGCTTGGCCGAGGCGCGGCGCAGCGCATCACAGATAATCAGCAACTCCATGAGATTGTCATTGGCGGGGTAGCTGGTCGACTGGATGACGAACACGTCTTCGCCGCGCACATTTTCCTGAATTTCGACGAACACTTCCTCATCGGCAAAGCGACGGACGCTCGCCTTGGTCAGCGGCAATTCGCAATAATCGGCAATGGCCTGCGCCAGAGGGGTGTTGGAATTGCCAGTGATGAGTTTCATGAATCGTGCCCCGCCCTCGAAGGAATTGCCGCCCCCTTAGAGCGCGGATCGAAATCGGGAAAGGGGTTAATCCCGCCGATAGGCCATGCGCTCGAGCGCGCCGAGCGCCCCCAGCACGCCCGGATCGCCAAAGGGCAGCAATTGCGTCATCAAAACGCCCGCAACATCGTTCGCCGGGTCAAGCCAGTAA
Organism: uncultured Sphingomonadaceae bacterium; assembly: GCA_937873035.1. Lineage (GTDB taxonomy): Bacteria > Pseudomonadota > Alphaproteobacteria > Sphingomonadales > Sphingomonadaceae > Aquisediminimonas. The sequence goes on from CALMVA010000031.1 coordinate 45,158, forward strand.
TAGCAATTGGCGATGCCCGCCCAGCTCAGCGCACCCGCCGCGCGTCCATGCGGGCCGACCTGCGGGTTGATGAGGAACGCAAGGCTCCAGCGTGTGTCCTGATCGGGGAACATATCAAACTCGCCGGCAAGGGCGGGCACGACCGATTCCATCCGTCCCGCGCGCAGATCGTCGACATGGTTTTCACCCATGAGCGCCACCGTCTCTGCGGTGAGGATGCGTGCGCCATCAAGTTCGCCGCCACGCAGCAGCATCCGCAAAAAGCGCATATAATCAGGCGCCGTGCTATAAAGCCCACCGCCGCCAGACAGGACTTCGACATTCGCCCCGCCGCCGATTTCGATGGGCATGGGCGCAAGTGCGCCCTGGTTGCGTATGTAGAGCGCGGCAGCGCGCGCACGGCTGGCGGCATCGGGATTGAAATGCGTATCGACCATGCCCAGCGGGGCGGCGATATGTTCTGCAATATAGGCATCAAGCCGCTGGCCGGACGCCGCTTCTACAGCCAGTCCCGCCCAATCGGTGCTGATGCCATATTCCCATTTTTCGCCGGGATCGAACAGCAAGGGGGAAAGGAGCGCCGCCTTGCTGCCGGGTGGCGGCGAGCCTGCGGGGCCACGCGCGCGCACCATATCGGCACTCATGAACTCATAGCCAAATCCCGATGTGTGCGTGAGCAAATGGCGCAGCGTGATGGCGCGCTTTGCAGGGCGCAGGCGGACGCTGCCATCCTCGTCAAAACCTTCAATCACCTGCGGGTTGGCAAGATCGGGCAGCAGCGCATCGAGTGGCGCATCCAAAGCAAGCTTGCCCTGTTCCACCAGTTGTAATGCGGCTGCCGAGACAATCGCCTTGGTCATCGAGGCGATCTGGAAGAGATCATCCTCGCGCATCGCCTCTCCGCCAAGGCTGCGTTCGCCAAAAGCACGGGCATAGCGAATCCCTTCGCTGCCCCCCAGCATCGCAACCGCACCCGAAATGGCTGCCGCGTCAATCGCGGACTTCAATCCTGCATCGCTCTCCATGCGCCGGACGCTAGCTGGCGCGCGCGCGATGGGGAAGCAGAGATTGCAGCCGGGCCTCGCGCCCAATAGAGAGGCCTCATGACGGACCGCCTGACCATTGCCCTTGCCCAGCTTTCGCAGCGCGTGGGAGATCTTGTCGGCAATGCCGACGCCATGCTCGCGCGCCGCGCCGAGGCGGCAGCCCAGGGCGCAGACCTTGTCGTGTTCCCGGAGATGCAGCTCATCGGTTATCCGGCGGAAGACCTCATCGAAAAGCCGGCACTGGCGGTGCGTGCGGCGGAGCAGCTTGCGCGCATGGCAGCGGCAACGGCGGATGGCGGCCCGGCGATGCTTGTCGGCACGCTCCACAAGGAGGCTGATGGCGCGCTTTATAACGCCATGGCGCTGCTCGATGGCGGGCGCGTGGCGGACCTGCGCTTCAAGCATGAGCTGCCCAATTACGGCACCTTTGATGAGAAACGCTATTTCCGCCCCGGCCCCATGCCCGCGCCGATTGCCTTTCGCGGTGTCAGCATTGGTGTGCCGATTTGCGAGGATGTCTGGCTGCCGCACGTCTGCGCGCATCTGAAAGCGGCGGGTGCCGATCTGCTCATCGCCCCCAATGGCAGCCCTTATGAGATTGACAAGGATGAGTATCGGGCCGCGCGTGTCGTCGGCGCACGCGTTGCCGAAACGGGGCTGCCGATGGCCTATCTCAACCGCGTCGGCGGGCAGGATGAGCTGGTGTTCGACGGTGCCTCGTTCGTGATGAACGGCGATGGTGCGCTGGCGCATCAATTGCCCGATTGGGAAGAGGCGTTGCGCCTGACGGTCTGGGAGCGCGGCGTGGCTGGCTGGCGCTGCGTACCGGGCGAAGTGTCGGTGCTGGAACCATCGCCCGGCGACACATGGCACGCGATGATGATGGGCCTGCGCGATTATGTGAACACCAACCGCTTTCCGGGCGTCGTGCTGGGGATGTCGGGCGGCATCGACAGCGCAATTTGCGCCGCCATCGCCGCCGACGCGCTGGGGCCGGAGCGCGTCTGGTGCGTCATGCTGCCAAGCCGCTTCACCAGTCAGGAAAGCCTCGACGATGCAGCAGAGGCGGCGCGCATGATCGGCTGCCGGATAGACACCATCCCCATCGCGCCTGCGGTGGAAGCGTTTGACGTGATGCTGGCAGGCAGCTTTGCGGACAAGTCTGTGGATATAACGGAGGAAAACCTCCAGTCGCGCATCCGTGGTGTCACGCTGATGGCGCTTTCCAACAAGTTCGGCCCGATGCTGATGACAACGGGCAACAAGAGCGAAATGTCGGTCGGTTATGCGACGATCTATGGCGACATGGCGGGCGGCTATAACCCGATCAAGGATGCCTATAAGATGGAGGTGGTCGCGCTCGCCCGCCGGGGCAACGCCAACCGCCCCCCCCCC